>DAOWEB010000080.1 GCA_030638735.1 Spirochaetaceae bacterium | reverse complement strand
GAAATTATTACAATGGGAATAAGTAGAATAAATGCTAAAAATAGTTGATTAAAACTCGAAAAATCCAATATTGACTCCTGTAAATGTTTATTTGTGAAGATATCAGATAATACACGCTTATATTCAATTTTGCAATAAATTCCGGGCTTTTTGGTATTCTATTTACCAACTGGAATATATAATATGAAATTGCAAAAAAAATATCTAAATCCTTGCAATTCCCATAAAAACAGCATGAACTACTGCAATTATAACAGTAAACAGTGTTCTGGATTTTTCCGGTGATAGTTTGAAAAATTTGTAGTTAATAGAATGACTACTGCAGGAGTCTATACAATCACCGCAGAGGGTACAATTAAATCCTGCACTCCCGGTCGCTATGTTTTTCACAGAAAGTGCATTATATCTGCATGCAGGTATACAGGCCATACAGCTATTACAGCTGCTGTCTATTTTTATCCTGAAAGGTGATATTTTACCCAGTATATTGCTAATTAAACCAATAGGGCAGTAGTATGAACAATGCCCCATAAAACCTTTTTTTCGGGATATTAAAAATGTGACCAGGATACCTGCTGCACCGAAGATGATAGCTCCGGTAATTGCAATAAAAGGAGAGGCCTTAATTACTCTTAATATTATTGCTGTAATTATTATTAATATTGTGATAAATAACCTTAGTGTTTTCCAGCTTTCTTTTGGGAATAAGGGTTTCTTTTTTCCGGAAGCCGCCACTCCATCCATAGCCCCGAAGTAACATAGGTAACTGCACCAGGCCGGGCCTGTCAATATTATTGTTGAGAGGAAAAGAACAGGCATAAAAAAGCCTTCTCCTCTGTATACAGGTCCTGCGAGAATTACGGCAGGAATGGGAATATGGAGTTTTCCGGTCATAAGGAATATATCTGAAATCAGGATACCTGCGATAAATTGAGAAAAAAATACTATGGAGAATAATGACCATATTCTTATTCGGGTTTTTGCAATATTCTTTTCTTTTAATAATTGATGAGTAATTATTCCGGCATATACAGCTATGACTGCAATTTGGAACCATCCCAGGCCAGGGATAAATCTGTCTAGCAGAAATAATCCCTCAGGGCTTTTCATTTTAGACATATATAAAAAGGCTGCAGTTAGTAAAGTTGAAATTATTGCTGCATTTCCAATTTGTTTATTCAATATTTTCATTTTTGTTCCTTAAAATGTGTATAACAGGAAGTTGTAAATGCTGTCAATGATTTTTAATTCAAAATGTGACACAGCGCAAAAAGCTGCTTTAAGGAAAAGGTTGACATTATGTATGTATCGTTATAGTGTAACGTTTTATTTTCTGATATTTTTTCCCCAAGTTATTCTTAGGAGCGTAGTAATGAGAACTTTGGTAAAAAATGTATTTGTACTTTATCTAATTGGATTGTTTATCGGATGCCTGCAAGTGTTTAATCGAACTGCTGAAATAACAGAATTACAAAATGTACAGGAAGAAAAATATTCTGCTCGTAGTATAACCAGAACTTTTAATGGAATTTATCAGGAATATAATAATCCGGAAGGGCGGGTATTAGTTACCGCACATCGTGGAGACTGGAGAAGCCATCCAGAAAATTCCCTTTCCGCAATACAAGGCGCTATTGATATGGGTGTTGATATTGTAGAAATTGATGTACGGAAAACATTAGATGGTTACCTTATACTTATGCATGATAGTACAGTAAACAGAACAACAAATGGATATGGATCTGTATCAAGTATGACTTTGCAGCAAATAAAAGCATTATTCCTGAAAAGTAATCAGGGAGGTAGCGGTGCGGCAGTGACAAGTGAACGGATCTCGACTTTATCTGAAGCTATGATAGTAGCGAAAGGTAAGATCATGGTTAATCTTGATAAAGGATGGGAGATTAGAAATGATATCTATGCTGTACTGGATGCTCTGGATCTCGTAGACCACGGGATTTTTAAAAGTTCAGCATCCAATTCTGAAGTAGAACCATGGCTTGGATCTAAAAACCAAAGACCTAATTATATGGCTATATTCAGTAATGATAATACTTCTGATATTGATACTATATTGTCAGGAGCTGCTCCTGAAGCGATTGAACTAATTTTTGATGGAGAGAATCGTACCGTTATTTCAAGCATGTTTTTAGACAAGATAAAAAATAATAATAAAAGAATCTGGATAAACACTTTATGGTCATCCTTATCTGCCGGACACACAGATGATGTTTCTGTTAGCAATACTACCCATGGATGGGGCTGGATGATTGATAAAGGTGCTTCAATTATTCAAACCGATCGGCCTGCTCAATTGATAGATTATTTGAATCCGCCAAGCCCTTCAGAAATTTCTACAAAAATTTATCAGGTAATGCAACCGTAATTGCCTGAATATTCCGTTATCGATAAAAGACCTAAATTGGGTATTACATATAATAATTATTGAGAAAATAAATGTTGACAATAGTAGTAAAACGATTTACTATAACGATACATTTAGATGCCATATATTGTTATATGGAATAAAATATTTTCAGGAGGTTCCCATGAAAGGGAAAGTTTTAGTTATTTTATTAGTACTGGTAGTATCTTTCAGTGTCTTTGCTGCCGGTAAAGCAGAAGCATCAGCAGAGAATCAGTCAGTTGTATTGTACTCTGCTCACACGCAGGAGATTATCGATGCTCTTGTTCCCCGTTTTGAAGCTGCTACAGGTCTTAAGGCCGAGGTAGTAAAAATGGGTTCCAGTGATGTTATTGCAAGGGTTAAAGCCGAGAAGGGTAATCCTCAGTGTGATGTAATCTGGAGTATTGGTGGTGAACAGCTTGAAGCAAATGGTGATCTTCTCCAAAATTATGAACCTAAGGACTGGGATAAAGTAGAAGATGTATTTAAAGTGGGACATGGATGGCTTCCCTATACAGGTATGGTCATGGTTTTTATTGTAAATACAGATATGCTGTCAGAATCAGAGATGCCTAAATCATGGAAGGATCTAAGCGATCCAAAACTAAAGGGTTTAATCTCATCTGCAAGAGCAGATAAATCCGGTTCATCATATATGCAGCTGGCTACTGTACTTAATGTCTACAAAGATAAAGGCTGGGATGTGTATAAGAGTATCCTTGGTAATTTTGTACTCTCCGGAAGCTCTTCAGCTGTATCAAGATTTGTTAACGATGGTGAAGCAGCAGTTGGTTTAACATTAGAAGATAATGCTCTTCGATATGTAGCCGGCGGCGGTCCTGTAAAAATTATCTATCCTTCAGATGGTACAACTGCGGCACCTGATGGAATAGCTCTTGTAAAAGACGGGCCAAATGCAGATGCTGCAAAAATATTTATTGACTGGGCTCTTTCCAAAGAAACTCAGGACTTTCTTGTAGAGGAAATGGGTAGAAGACCTGTTCGTTCCGATGGTGCTGTATCATCAGAACTTCCTGCAATGGGTGATATTAAAACCGTTCCCTACGATTTTGCATGGTCAGCTGGCAGTAAAAAAGAGTTTGTAGCTAAATGGACAGAAATAGTTCAGGAACTTGGTTTATAAACAAATAATTCTATACACTGCGATCCCATAACCTTGGGATCGCATTTCAAAATAAGACAATGGAGGCGTATATGGCGTCAATTACGCTGGAAAAAATAAGCAAGAACTTTCCGGGTGTTAAAGCTTTGGATGATGTAAACCAGAAGATCGAAAGCGGTAAATTTTTTACCTTGCTTGGACCATCAGGTTGTGGTAAAACGACTCTGCTTAGGACAATTGCAGGGTTTTACAAGCAGGATTCAGGACATATTCTACTTTCAGATGAGGTAATAGATGATCTCCCTGCCTATAAGAGAGATACTGGTATGGTTTTTCAAAGTTATGCTGTATTCCCACATATGACAGTTTATGAGAATGTTGCTTTTGGTTTAAAAACCAGAAAGGTAGAGGCTTCAGAAATAAAGAAAAGAGTGGCAAGGGTTCTTGAACAGGTCCATCTTTCCGGTTATGAGACCCGTACTCCGGACCAGTTAAGCGGCGGACAGCAGCAGAGGGTAGGTCTTGCCAGAGCAATGGTTATTGAACCCCAGGTTCTTCTGATGGATGAGCCTTTATCTAATCTGGATGCCAAATTAAGAGTGGATATGAGGACAGAGATTCGCGGAATGCAGAAACTCCTGGGTATTACAACTGTATATGTTACTCATGATCAGGAAGAAGCTCTGGCTATTTCCGATAAAATTGCAGTAATGAACTTTGGAGTTATCCAGCAGGTTGGTACTCCCTGGGAAATTTATAAGGAACCATCCAACACCTTTGTTGCTTCCTTTGTAGGTGATATTAACTTTATTGAGGGAAAGGTTACTGGTTCCGATTCTGATTCAATAAATGTGCTGGTAAATGATCTGACAATTAAAGCAGTTAAGCCCGGAATCTCATTAGAAACTGTAAAAATGGCAGTTCGACCGGAAGAGCTTAGTATTCTTACAGAAGAGCTTTCCGGCAGCGATTTTACATCTATTCCCGGAACAATAGAAAAAAGTTCATTTGTCGGCGCTTTAATAAGATATACAGTTAACTGCGGTGATAATTTAAAATTGATAGTTGAACTTCATAAACCGCAAAAAGAAGAGATGATGGCAAGCGGCAGTTCCGTTTTTGTAAAAATTCCTGCAGATTCAATTCTTCACTTCCATCCGGAAACAGGGATGCGAATATGAACTTAAAAAAACTTCGTTCTCTCAGGTTCGATTTCTGGACTCTGGTCACAATATTTGGATATTTAATAGTATTTGTTCTTCTTATTTATCCACTATTTAATATTTTTAAGGCAAGTTTTATCAGCAATGAAACAGGGGCTCTTTCTTTATCGAACTATAAAGAATTTTTTTCAAAAGTTTACTATACCAGGGCAATTTTCAACAGTCTGTTTGTTGCCTTCGCAGGGACTTTGGGTGCCCTTTTATTAGGGGTTCCTTTGGCCTTTTTTACTTCCAGATTTAAAATTCACGGTAAAACCCTTTTAGCTACATTTGCTGTTTTATCTCTTCTTTCTCCTCCCTTTATTGGTGCATATTCATGGATTATGATGATGGGCAACAATGGGTTTTTACGTCAATTTTTAATTTCTATTGGAATTACACTTCCATCTATATTTGGTCCAGGGGGAATTATTTTAGTATATTCTCTGCAGTACTATCCTTTTGTATTTCTCCTTACCTCCGGTGCCTTAAGTAATGTGGATCGTTCCCTGGAAGAAGCAGCTGAAAATCTGGGTGCTAATAGTGTGACTAGATTTTTTAAAGTAACACTGCCTTTGGTAATACCATCTGTCAGCGCCGGAGCTCTTATGGCTTTTATGATGTCCCTGGCAAACTTTGGGACTCCTATGATAATTGGAAGGAATTTTCATGTTCTGCCTACAATGGCATACAATCTTTTTACAAGTGAAATAGGTGAAAATCCGGGACTTGCTTCAACTGTAAGTATTCTTCTTATTCTGGTTTCAACTTTTGTTATATTCTTTCAAAGATATGCAGCGTCCAGGCGTAAATATTCCAGCAACCTTATAAATAAACCTATTGTTCAAAAATTAACTGGGCTTAAAAACTTTGCAGTCCATTTTATAAGTTATCTGATTGTTTCTATTAGTACTCTTCCTTTAGCTGTAGTTGTATACTTTTCATTTAGAAAAACAAAAGGCCCTGTATTTCAACCGGGATTTGGTTTGCAGAGTTATCAGAAAGTTTTACATGATGTTCCTGTGGCAATAACCAACAGTCTTGTTTTTTCAGTAACAGCTGTAATATTCATTGTAATAATTGGTACCCTTTTAGGGTTTGTAATGTCACGAAAGAAAAATCTGCCCGCAAAAGTTTTGGATCCATTATTGATGATTCCCTATATTATTCCAGGCACGGTTTTAGGTATTGGTTTTATTGTAGCATTTAATGACAAACCCATGTATCTGGCAGGATCAGCAATGATAATTATTATGGCATATTTCATACGGAGGCTGCCATATTCAATAAGATCCAGTGCATCCAACCTAAAGCAAATTTATCCTTCTTTGGAAGAAGCAGGTATAAATCTTGGTTCCCCCCCCGGAAGAACCTTTCGAAAAGTTACACTCCCATTAATGATTCCCGGTATTATATCCGGAGCTATTATGAGCTGGGTTACTGCTGTGAACGAGTTATCTTCCTCGATAGTTTTGTATGTAGGAAAAACTATGACAATGCCTGTTCGGATATACTTAAGTGTTCTGGATGGTTTATTTGGTACAGCCTCAGCTTTGGCAACTATTCTGCTTGTATCTACAGGTTTGGCATTATTTATTGTGAATAAGTTTTTAGGGTCAGAGAAAAATCCAATTGTAGGTTAGGGGCTTTTACAATTACAATTTTTTAAAATTATCTGGAGAGGAATATGGAGAAAAGAGATCCCATTCAAATTTATGATGCAAGATGGGAAGTTAGTGAGTTTAATCAGGATGAAGTTTCCCGATTACTGGAATCTGTTTTTATCTATGGAAAATATTTAGGTATAAATACTGTTACAATAGCAAAAGATGCCCGTCTTGCTGGCAGTTCCGTTATGGATCAGGCGGCAGATCTGGCTATGAAGGCCGGGTTACAGGTTTATATCTGTACTGATCAGATAAGTACAACTCAGAGTTATTTTCTTGCCTTGAAGGTATCAGTTAAAAATACGGAGACAATGGGTATTACAATAACTGCGTCTCATAATCCGGCAAATTATATTGGATTAAAAATTACAGTACCCGGGACACAGGCTATTGGACTTGAGTGCGGTCCATTAGGGGGCTTTAGTAAAATAAGGGAAATATATCACAGTAAAGAATCTATGGCTGTAAACGATGGAGGTAATCTTCATTTAGTAAATATATCTGATGAATATATTACTTTCTCAATGAAAACTGCTGGTGTTACTGAAAGCATGCTTAATGGTGTAATTGTGGTTCTTGATTCTTTTAACGGTGCAGCCGGAAGTGTTCTTTACAGAGCACTTAAATTATCAGGTGTGACAGTAATGCCCCTTCGGCTTTTTCCCGATGGTAATTTTCCTACCGGTGCTCCTAATCCAATTAGTAAGGGGAAAATGGCAAATGCTGTTTCTCTTGCAAAAGATAACAAAAATGCGATTGTAATAGGAACCGATGGTGATGGTGACCGTTTGGTTTTTGGTGACAGACGGGGTATCCTTAGTGCTGGTTTTGCAGCTATTCCCATATTAGATATTCTTCGTAAAACATTAAATGAAGAATCAATGGTAGATGATATTAGTTACTTTTCTGTTTTTGACCCAAAAGTAAATCCATTGGCTCTTAGCGAATGGAAGAATAATAGAATTATTCCCAGGCTCTTCAGGAATGGTCATTCTCAAATTAAAGAATATATGAGAGACATTGATGCCGTTGCGGCTGTCGAGGAATCTGGACATTATTACCACAAATTAAAGCTTGAGAATCAAACCATGTATGGAGAGAATTCTCTTGTCACAATATTACTTTTTCTAAAGGCTGTAAAAAATGATTTATCTATTATGGATAGACTCTGGAATCTACAGAATAAAATTTTTACTACAGGAGAGTTTAATTACAGTTTTAAGAATAATGATATTAGAGATAGAGCAATGGAAGATGTTGTTAATTACTTTAAACAGAAGAATGCTGTAATAAAAACTGAATCATTAGAGGGAGTTGATTTACAGGGAACTGTTGTTTATAGTGAAATTGATCTTGAAACGAAAAATTTGGAACTTGAAGAAAACTGGTATAGTGGTTATTTTAGAGTTTCCACTACAGAAGAAAAAATATTTCGCTCATACTTATCTTCTGGTGATGTTAATTTTGGGACAAGTATTGAAAAAGATATTATTGGAATATGTCAAAAGTATGAAGGGAAGGAAGTAGAGTGATAAAAAATATTATTTTTGATATTGGAAATGTACTTTTAAATTTCTATCCATACGAATACTTAAAGAAGAAGTATTCAGATGAAGATGCACTATTTCTTTTTTCAGCAATTTTTGATACAGATGAATGGCTTGATCTTGATAGAGGTACTATAACCGAAGAGGAGGCTTTGAATAAATTCATTGAAAGAAATCCTGAAAAAGAAATTATTCTTCGGGAAATGATGTCGAAATTTTATAATATATTTACTCCAATTGACAGTAGTATTATGATTCTAAAATATCTTAGGCTTCAGGGCTATAATCTACTGTTTCTATCAAATATTCATATTGGAATTTATGGACACATAATTGAAAAATATGATTTCTTTAAGGAATTTGCCGGAGGTATTATTTCGGCGAAAGTTAAACAGTTAAAACCGGAAACAGATATATTCTTTAGTTTAATTGGAAAGTATAACATAAAACCTGTGGAATCAATATTTATTGATGATACAGTTCATAATATTCAAACTGCCAACAAACTGGGTTTTGAAACTATTCATCTGACTGATCCTGATACTTTGAAGGATGATCTAAAATTATTTGGTATAAAATGGTAAAGAGTTCAAAGAGGATAATACATGGAACTTGATTTTCATCAGATTAGTAAGATAGTCGGGATTTCTCATAACGAACTGCAAAATCAATATAATATATGGTCTGGAAAAAGAAAGGATAAAGGAAGAGATTGTGATGTAGTGGATCTAAAACTTTTAGCAGCTTTGAGCGGATTGTCAGTTTCCTCTGTATCCAATTTTTTAAATAATAAGAAGGGTTCTATTTCTGAAGAAAAGTCAAATGTGCTCGAAAAACTAACAGATGCTATTGGATATATCCCCTCTAATGCGGCTAAAAAGCTTCGTAGTTCGAATAAAATGAGTATTGGTTTTGTTTTTTCATTAACTTCCGGTACTTCTCCCGAGTATTACATTAACATTCTAAGAGGTGTTAAAAAGGAAGCTGATAAATATGGATATTTTATTGATATCTATGATATTAACGAGGATAAAAGAAAGGAGTTTTTCTCGGAATTACCCTTTATAGGCCTGGTAGATGGTTTGATTTTAGTAGCTTCAGTTGTAACTTCTGAACTATTGGCACCTCTTATAAAAAGAAAAATTCCTGTTGTTCTTATAAATCCGTTAGTCAAAGAAATTATCCCACCGGTAATATCAGGTATTTACTCGGATGCAGCGGCTTTTTACCAGCTCCTTGAACACCTTTTTAAAGATCATAAATACAAAAATCCAATGCTTATTTCTGTCGAACTAAATAATAGTTCCCAGCGGATTGAGAAATACAATATATTTGTCAAAGCCCTTAAAGATAATGGTATTAATTTTGATAAAGATAAAAATACAGTTTTTATCTCAGCTCATAGCTTTCCTGAGGGAATGAGAGCATATAAAATGGCTTCAGAAAAGAACACGGATGTGGATGTTTATGTCTGTCTTACTGATACACTGGCAGTCTCGATTATCAGGGGGCTTGAAAATGATAATAAAAAGGCAGCAGTGACAGGTTATGCCAATTTTGAGATTGCAGAAGTCTTTGATCTTACTACTATTGAGCAGAATATACCTATGCTTGGAATTAAAGCCTTTCAACTCCTTTTTTTCACCATACGGTATATACAGCGCCATAAAGAATGTCCTGAATACGGTGAGGAACGAATTTCAGGGGAATT
>DAOWEB010000367.1 GCA_030638735.1 Spirochaetaceae bacterium | reverse complement strand
TTGTAACAGCACTCTGACCTGTCATTGCATCGGCTACAAAAAGTGTCTCAACAGGTTTTGCAATATCAGAAATCTTTTTTATCTCTTTCATCATCTCATCATCAAGATGAAGACGTCCTGCAGTGTCTATGATTATAGTATTAAAACTTTTTTTCTTTCCATAGCTAAGTGCATTTTTAACAACTTTTACTGGATCTTTTGATTCCTCTGAGTATACTTCCACCCCAATTTGTTTACCAAGAATCTGGAGCTGTTTAACAGCAGCTGGACGAACAAGGTCAGCAGCAACTAAAAGAGGTGTCCTCCCCTCTTTTTTCAACTTCAAAGCAAGTTTTGCTGAGGTTGTTGTTTTACCGGATCCCTGCAACCCCATAAGTAATATTACTGAATGGGTATCAGGGCCTTTTAAATTGAGTTCCTGACGTTTATCACCCAAAAGTGCTACTAACCGATCATAAACAATCTTTACAAACTGCTGACCAGGATCTACAGCTCTTAGAACCTTCTCTCCTGTAGCTTCTTCAATAGTACGATTAATAAAACGTCGAACAACCCGGAGATTGACATCAGCTTCAAGGAGTGTAATTTTTATCTCTTCTACAGCATCCTTAATATTCTTCTCGGAAATAGTTGATTTACCGGAAACATTTCTGAAAATATCTGTAAATTTTTGCGAAATACGATCGAGCATACCTATCCCCGGGAGTTTTTTGATTTTATACAGCAAATAACGGGATTAGTCAATTAGCAGGGCTCTAACGAATATCAATATAACGTCTTTTAAGAAATCTGTACCTGCCCTGAGACTCCTCCCAGTATAGACTTGCAGGATAACTGTCTAGAAGTGTTTTATAGTATCCTGCTGAAATTTGTTCATTACGAATAATACTGTCTTTTTCATAGATTTTTCCGAGAAGATAAAGAAAATAATCAGACGAGGATATATATGTTTTATCCTTAATTAAATTTTCTAAAATTGAACTTGCTGAAACATAATAAAAACTGTTATATAAAAGCTCTGCAACTTCCGGTAATATCTTTTTAACAGATGGATCAGTACTTTCTAATAATTCTAAAACCCTTTCAGATAAACCTTTACTATTACCTTCATCAAACATCAGAATAATTGAAGATTCCAAATCTATGGTCCGGGCAATGCCCATAACTTCTGTTTCAGGATTAATATCTGAATTATCAATATTATCTTTAGGATTTTCTTTGGTTATTCTAAGATTAATTTTTTCTATAGTATAATTATTATCAGTTAAATCCTGAAACTGAAATCTAAGAATATAAAAACCTTCTTCTTTTGGAATGAAAGTATAAATAGTATTTTCAGCGTTAAATTGGCGACCAGTATACTCTATTTCAAGATTCTCCTGATCGGGCAGATATATCCACCCTCTTCCATTAAGAGAAATATCAAGCTTATTCATTAAAGAAGCACTCATATCACGTTCAGTAAAAAATGTTTTAATTGTTTCCGGAATTTCCTTCTTAACGGTAATAGTTTCTTCAAACAGGTTAGTTTCAATTTTTGTTTCGACTTCATTTTTTGGCTCAAAATAATAGACTTTATCCCATCCCAAATCATACTCATCAAAAAAAGGAGAAACATACAATAATTCGGTTATTTTATATTCCAATACAAATCTATCCTGTACATGAACTTCAGGGAGAATAAACAGATCTGACAGTTTTTCAGAATCAGGGACTGACCAATTTATACTTACAACAGGAATATCCATTTTAACAGAACCAATTTCATTTACCGGTTTCACTTTACTAATAATATCTATTTCTATAGATTCTTCCGTTTCTATTTTATTTTCAACTACATCAGCTTGTATTTCATTTACTATTTCTGCAGAAATCCCTCTGTGTAAACTTGATGCACATCCTGCTAATAATAAAAGAAATAATAGCAGTGCTTGTTTATGGAATATCTTTAAAAATATCATTAATGATTTTTTCATTCTGTTCTTCCAAATAATCTAATATCAGTTCCTTTGGATCCTGCCAATAAGGCTCAATGTCCGACCATGACCATTTTTCCTTATCAGATAAAAAATGATCCCAACTGTTTTCATATAGCTTTGTATAAGAATCGGGTATCATGAATTTTGAAATATCAATAGTTTTTTCCATTACCTGATCACTTTGAACCATAGTTCTATTATACCTTATATACCCGGGCAGCAAAAATATCAGTGTAATAAGCAAGGAAACAAGTGTAAGAACTCCAACTACAATAAGATAGATCTTAAGTTCTCTACTGCTTATCCAGGTCATATTTTTAAATTGTTCCAGGAATATTGTTTTTTTGTTTCTCTGTTTCCAGACGCATGGCAACCAATTTTGAAACTCCGGATTCTTCCATGGTAACACCAAGAAGAGTCTGTGCCCCAGTAACAGTTTTTTTATTGTGAGTTATTACAATAAACTGTGACCTTTCTCCAAATTCCATAAGTAAATTAACAAATCTGCTTACGTTTGCTTCATCAAGGGCTGCATCAATCTCATCCAAAATACAAAAAGGAGATGGTTTAACCAGATAAGTGGCAAACAGCATGCCCACAGCAGTCAAAGAACGCTCCCCACCTGAGAGAAGCGCAATATTTTCAAGCTTTTTACCAGGAGGCTGTGCAAATATATCTATTCCTGAAGTTAACACATTATCAGGGTCTGTAAGCTTAAGTTCTCCCCGGCCGCCTCCAAAAAGCCTTCTAAACATAACGTGAAAATTCTTTTTAATTTGATCATATGTTTCAAGAAATAATTCTGTCGACTCAATTTTTATCTGTTTTGTTATAATTGTTAAATCTTCCCTTGCCTTATATAAATCATCCAACTGACCTGTTAAAAAATCATACCTTTCTTTAACTTCAATAAATTCTTCCGGTGCCATTAAATTAACATGACCAAGATCTTTCAACTTTGCTTTTACCACAGATAAGCCGGCTTTTAAATCTTTGGAGGAAGTTTTAATTTCAAAAACCCGACTGTCAAACTCTGAAAGTTCCCTGGAATGAATTTCCTTAAAATTTGAATATATATTTTTAACTTCTGTACTTACAGAGGAAACCTCTATTTGCAATTGTTCAACAACACTTTGTATTTTCCCAAGTGATTCCATCTGTTTTTTTAATGAACCCTCTTTTGAAATAAGGTCTTTATTTTTACTGGTTATACCATTTTCCAGTTTTGAAAGTTCTTTTTGAAGATTTTTCTCCTCTTTCTCAAAATTCTTCTGTTCCTGATCCAGTTTTTTAATATTTCCTTCAATACTTTTAATTTTTTCAAGATTCCCTGCAATTTCACCAGCTGCTTCTTTTAGTTGGCCCTGTAACTCTGCAAGTTCATTGTTAAGAGATGTAATTAAATCGGATATCCCTGTTTTCTGGGTATTCACCCTTGCCTGATTTACTCTTAGGTCTGATAAAGTTTTTCTGTATTCTTCTATTTTAAGAATTAAACTTTTATTTTCCTCCCTAAGTTTAACTGATCTTTCACGCCTTTGGATAACTGATCTACGAATCAATTCCTGGTTTTCTTCTATTTCTCTTTTTCGGGTAATAATTCCTTCTGGTGCAAGGAACTCATCCAGAAAAGATGGAATTGTTTCTCTGTAAGATGAAATAAGTTCTTCCAATTCGGAGACACTGACTGTAGAATCCTTTAATGCTGTAATTACTGTATTAAAAATTTCTTTAATCTCTTTTTCCCCGGAAGAACTAAGAGTAAGGGCATCTTCCAGAAGTGAAATTTTACCTTTTAACTTTATATTTATAGACTCTATAGCATTATCAATACGATTTTCTGTTTCTTTTCTTAATTCATATGAATACCCGGTATCTTTAAGACTGGCATCCAGCTGATTAACAATATCATCTGTAAGACTTCTGAGCTGTTCCTGTAAGACAAGGTCTTCTTCTTCAAAATTAATTATTTCAGATTCAACAGATGAAACTTCCTCTTCATTTTCTTTTATTCGCTTATCTGCTGTTTCTATATTTTTTTGAAAGCCAAGAATATTAGTTTCAAGTTCTTCCAATCTTGTATTAAATTCTTCTAGATTTTCTTTTTTCTCAATAATTAATTTTTCATGCTGTTTTATTTTTGATCCGATTGAGCTTTCTCTTGCTCTCTCGGTTTCAATAAGTCTCTTTAATTCACCTACTCTTTCACTCAATATGGCAATCTGGCTGGAACGGTTGTTTTTTTCTATATCAATTCCATAAAGTTTTTTTTGATTCTCTATAAGTTTTGATTCCATAGTATTAACAAGGTCAAGATTAAGTTCCAGAGAGTCATTTATGGAATCAATTTTCTTTTTTAGTTCATCTCTCTGTGCTGATTTTTCCTTTAATTTTTCTTCCTTATTATTCTGTATATCTAAAAAATCTTTAAGCTTTAAAAGATGTATATCCAGTTCCAAATTAAAAATTTCTTCCCGAAACTTTCTAAAATCAGCTGTTTTTTCAGATTGCTTTTTTAAATTGTCATATGACCTTTTAACCTCTCCCAGAATTCCTTCAACCTGACGCATATTTTCTTCGGTTTTGGCAAGTTTACGTTCTGCTTCTGCGCCTTTTTGTTTATATTTTGTAATTCCTGCAGCTTCTTCGAAAATATATCTTCTTTCTTCAGGTTTATTAGACAGAATTTGATCAATTTTCCCCTGTTCCATTATGGAATATGAGGTTTTTCCAATACCTGTATCAAAAAATAGTTCTCTGATCTCTTTTAGTTTCGCAGGTGTATTATTAATAAAATATTCACTTTCACCGGACCTGTGGAGACGTCTTTTTATAGCAATTTCAGATATATCAATAGGTAGAACACCTTCATCATTGGAAAGAGTAAGAGTGACCTCTGCGACATTTAAGGGTTTCCTGTTTTCGGTGCCATTAAAGATGATATCTTCCATCCTTTCTGCCCTTAACATCTTTGTAGACTGTTCACCAAGAACCCATTTAATACTGTCTACAATATTACTCTTTCCACAACCATTAGGACCAAGAAGAGCACTTATACCCTCGGTAAATTCCATTTTACTTCTATCTGCAAAGGATTTAAAACCAAAGATCTCTACACTTTTAAGAAACACAGCTACTCCAAAAAATATTCAATAATAATTGGATGCACTATATCATATAGAGAAAGAAAATGGAAATAGGGATGTATAGGGGGAAATAATGAATTTCAGTGATAGAGACGTTGCATGCAACGTCTGTACCACGGGCAAGGTCTGAACCAATTGACAAACTAACAAGTTCGGATATTATTAGATTATGAAACTTGTATGTGGTATTGATGAGGCAGGCAGAGGGCCTATAGCAGGGCCTGTAACAGCAGGTGCAGTAATTCTTCC
>DAOWEB010000239.1 GCA_030638735.1 Spirochaetaceae bacterium | reverse complement strand
CTGATCATATCCATATGCAGCTTTCCTGGAATTATCTATTACACCAATTGCGCCGCTTTTAAATTTTAAAGTAATTACAGCTGTATCAATATCCCCGGCCTTACCAATTTCAGGATCTACAAGAACAGCACCCTGGACATAGACCTCTTCAACTTCACTGCCGCTGAGAAAACGTGCCATATCAAAGTCATGTATGGTCATATCCATAAACATACCACCGGAAACTTTAATATACTTAGGATTCGGCGGTTCAGGATCTCTGGATGTAATCCGTACAATATGCGGATCGCCAATTTTACCATCCAAAACTGCCTGTTTTACTGCTTTAAAATTATGATCAAACCTTCTGTTAAAACCAATCTGGAATTTAATGCCAGTATCTTCCACAACTTTTAAAGTCTCTTTAATTTTTTCGATACTGGGATCGAGAGGCTTTTCGCAAAATACGTTTTTTCCGGCCTTTGCAGCTTCCATAGTAAACTGAGCATGGGTATCTGTAGAAGAACATATTAGTACAACTTCTATATCTTTATCATTAATAATATCCAGATAGTCTTTTGTAGTGTTCTCAATACCTAAAGATTTTGCCCAGTTTATTGTTTCATCATTCATATAAACATCGGCTATTGTTTTAATTTTAGCTCCAGGGATATTAAGGGCAATGCTTTGCGCATGAACCTTACCTATTCTACCTGCTCCTATAATTCCCACTGTTATCTGTTTCATTTGTATTCCTTTAAATTTAAAATTTTATCTATATACCTGTATTAGTTCGAATGTAATCTCTTGCCATTTTGGCATATACAAAAGGATTAGCTTTTGCCGGATCCTGTTCGGCTTCAACAACCATCCATCCCTCATAGTTATTTTCTTCCAATATTGTAAATATTGCAGGGAAATCGATACTTCCATCACCAGGAACTGTAAAGACGCCACCCCTTACGGCATCAAGAAAAGAAGAGTCTGCTTTTTTAACAACGTCAAATACTTTGGCTCTAAGATCTTTTAAATGGACATGGCCTACACGACTGATGAATTTTTTTAATGCAGCAACCGGATCTTCCTCCGAAAATGCGAAATGACCGGAATCATACAAAAGATGAACATAGTCTGAATTAGTATCATTTAAAAATCTTTCTGTTTCTTCTATTGTCTGAACCGATGTTCCCATATGGTGATGAAATGCAAGTTTCATTCCCTCTTCCCTGGCAATTTTACCAAGATGGTCCATCCCGGTGGTTAGTTTTTTAAATTCTTCAGTATTAAATACAGCTTTGCCTGAAAATACAGAGACATTCTTACCCTGGCAGGATCTTGTCTGCTCTGAAGGGCCAATAACATCTGCACCAACTTTTTTTAGAAAATCCATTTGTTTTCGAAAGTCTGCCTCTACTTCTGCAAAAGGTTTAGAAGCTAAAAAAGAACTAAACCATTGATTACAGATTGTTAATCCTCTTGCATCCAGAAAGGGTTTTAGAACTTCCGGATCATTTGGATATTTATTTCCTACCTCAGAACCGGCATATCCAGCTAAAGCCATTTCACTAACACATTGCTCAAAAGTATTTTCACTTCCTAAATCCGGCATATCATCATTGGTCCAGCCAATAGGTGCCATCGCCAGTTTAACTTTCATTTTATCCATAATTAACCTCCCGGGAGTTCATTTAGAACTGCTTTACCTTACTTATATTTTCTTTTAATGTTTTGTGAGCTTCTATGACATCAGATTTTTCTGATACTTCCGGTGTACCTACTCTCCACCAGGCATCGTAACCATCAGACATTGAATCAAAACCTACTTTTATATCAATAAGAGTTGAAACAGGACTTTTCTTTGCTTCGGCTACTGCCTTTTTTAGTTCTTCTGAATTTTTAACAGTCCAGACCCTGCATCCATAACCCGCAGCTATTGCGGCATAATCTACAGGTATCAGTTGCCCACCCTCATCCAAACGACCTGTTATCGGGTTTCTATATTTTAATTCACAACCGAATTTAGGTATTCCCTGGCTTCGCTGAAGATTATCAATACATCCAAAACCATTGTTATCAAAAAGCATAATATTGATTTTAATCCCTTCCTGAATGGAAGTTAGAAGTTCGGAATGCAGCATGACAAAACTACCGTCCCCGGTCATAACGTAAACTTCTTTATCCGGTTCTGCCAGTTTTACTCCTACTGCTCCTGACACCTCATACCCCATACAGGAAAAACCATATTCCATATGATAAGAATCTTTTTCTCTGGGTCTCCATACTCTCTGAAGATCACCAGGAAGACTTCCCGAAGCACCAACAATTATTGCATCCTTATCAAAAAGCTCTTCGTTCATAAGCCCGAGTACCCTTAACTGAGAATAATCATTTCCATCCATCTCAGCTTTATACAGTCTGTCAACTTCTTCATTCCATTTAACTTTGACTGTTTTAATCTCATCTGCGTATGAGGATTTATAACCTTTTGTATCAAGAAGATTACTTATTGCAATTAAACCTGAGCGGGCGTCGCAGATAAAAGGTTTTGAATCCATTTTATAAGCATCAAAACTGTTTATGTTTAAAGAAATAAATTCTACATTAGGATTTTGAAATGCCCACTTACTATCTGTAGTAAAATCTGACAACCGGGTTCCCACAGCAATAACCAGATCTGCTTCAGCAGCTATTTTATTAGCTGCCAGTCCTCCGGTAACACCCAGGCCGCCAAGGTTCATAGGATGGTCCCATACAACAGCAGATTTGCCTGCCTGAGTTTCACCAAAAGGAATGTTAAACTCTTCGCAGAAATCAGCTAGTGCCTCTCCAGCTTCAGAGTACCTTACTCCGCCGCCGCAAATAACCATTGGTTTCTTTTTGGATATAATAAGATCTGCCGCTCTGACAGCAGAAGAATTACTCAATTCTCTTCTTTCTATATAATGAATACGTTTCTTAAAAAACTCTTCCGGATAATCCCAGGCTTCTGCCTGAACATCCTGAGGAAGGGCAAGACAAACAGCTCCGGTGTCCGCTGGATTTGTTAAAACTCTCATTGCATTCAATGCCGCACTCATTATCTGTTCAGGGCGGTTAATTCTGTCCCAATACCTGCATACAGGTTTAAATGCATCATTACTTGTAATCGTATAATCATGAAACTGTTCAAGCTGCTGCAGTACAGGATCCGGTTGTCGGCATGCAAAGACATCACCAGGTAATAACAAAACCGGTATTCTGTTTACTGTTGCAAGCCCGGCAGCAGTCACCATATTTAAGGCGCCAGGCCCTATAGAAGAGGTAACAGCCATAATTTTACGTCTGTTATTCTGTTTGGCAAACCCTATTGCAGCATGTGCCATTCCCTGCTCATTATGTCCCTGAAAAAACTTAAGTGAATGATTTGGTTCCTGCAGAGCCTCTCCCAAACCTACAACATTTCCATGTCCAAAAATACCAAACACACCCTGGATAAATTTGTTCTCTTCTCCATCAAAAGAGACATACTGATTATCTAAAAATTTCACCAGTGCCTGGGCCATAGTTAATCTTATTGTACTCATTTTTTTTCTCCAAACTTTCGCTCCGGCCAAATTTTTACATTATCTTCAAGAAGCCATTTATGCTCTTCTCTGTAGTATCTTGTAGTAGGAAGCCAACGATCATTTGGTAAATGTGGTATCATCCAGATATAGTACATTGCATATCCTGGAGCTGCTCCCTGGGAATGTGTTTTATCCGGTGCTATTAAAGTTGTATCACCATCCTTTACTACATGGGCATCATCATCAAGTACAGAAATACCGAATCCCTGTTCAGGGAAAAATCTATAATGATAGATCTCCGGCTGAGGATGATCATGAGGAGGATAACTGGACCACTTTCCAGGATGATTAATAACTTCTCCCAACACCATATTGGACAGAGGATTGATCTCTCCATCAAAAACAGTTCGTACTGATCTTATAGATGCTTCATTTAGAGTACCGGCACCAAAAATATCTGTTCGTACATCATTGGGGGTATAAAGTCTAGCATCAAAACGATTGCTGTTATCAACCTGCTCGACACATATTTCACATTCAGTGTCTGTTTTTATTATTACTTCAGTATCTTTTGATACATGGAGGACATAGGGTGCTTCATCAAAACAGGAATCTCTTGTAACAGTTTTTTCATTACCGTCCCATATAAATGTTACAGTACCCTTGATTAAAAGCCATGCTCTCTCCCTGCCACTTTTTGAAACAGTCTGATCATCTGCTCTCATTTTTAAAATTCCAAAATCGAGAAGAAGCTCACTATGTTTTCCATGCTGCTCTGTAATTTTTGTAAATCCATATTCAAAGGAATTATTTTGTTTAATTATCAATATCCCACCTCCTTAAAACTGTTAATATTCAATATTTTATACCAAAATCTCTATGGTATAAAACTACTTCCATTTCAGTCACTTTCGCCTCTTTAAATCATGAGGAATCCCGCACTTTTAGGACTGGTTGTATCCTGATTAATCTTTTCAAAATTTTCAATTCAGATCTCTTTTTTTCGATTTGAAAGAATAATCTTTCACAGGTAATAACAGCCATATCCTCTCTTGGCTGATGTACAGATGTCAGTCTGGGATTGCTGAATTCACAATATTCAGAATCATCATAACCAACTACTGAGATTTCTTCTGAAACATTTAATCCCTCTTCCTGAATAGTTTTTATCGCACCAAGTGCCATAAGATCACTCAATGCAAATAATCCGTCAACATCCTTTAAAAGTGATGAATTCTTTTTAATTACTTTTCTTGCTGATTCAAAATCAAGATTACAAGTTAAACGATTTATTTTACCCCCGGCTTTTTCTATAGTTTCCGTAAAACCATTTTCACGCAGTTTAAATTCAAGATGATAATCTTCCACTGCCAGAAGAATAAATGATTGTCGACCTATTTCCAGCAGATGCTCTGCAACAATCTTTCCACCAGCATAATGGTCAGTATAAATAACATCCTGATTCATAATATTATTAGCCGGGGGATAATGGATACACACAAACGGCACTTGTCTGGACTCCAGAAAATTTAAAATTGAAGGATCCATATCTTCAACCAGAAAAATTAAAGCATCTACTTTGTTCATTGAAATAAGTCTGTTTACATTGTTCTTTCCTGAAAAATGATTTTTCTGATAAGTAACAATCAAATCAACATCTGCTTTTTCAAGACTTGTTATCAGACTGTTCATAAGCATTCCATGATAAACGTTTATATTTATCTTGGTATACTCTTCCGGCAGAATAATCCCAACCGTCCCGGCATTTTTTGTTATTAGACCTATGGCACTG
>DAOWEB010000054.1 GCA_030638735.1 Spirochaetaceae bacterium | reverse complement strand
ATCCTGACATTCTAGTGTGGACTCAATTTTTTATTTGTAAAACTACGCCCCATAGCAGAGTCCTGAAGAACCATCATAATTTCATGAGCATCAATAGTTCCATTTCTGTTTTTATCAATAATATGGTCCATATCAGTAACTGTTTCGCGATCAGTCTGGAAAGATGCAACAATTTCATCATTCTCATATGGACTAATCTTTCCGTTGAAATTGGAATCTCCGTACTCATCAAGAAGGTTTGAGACTGTTCTCGATTCAGCAAGAAAAACAGTATCAGAAAAGCTCATAACAACAGCAAGATCAATTAGTTCATCTCTTCCATATTCTATTTCGGTTGAAGATATAATTCTGTCTTTATCTGTATCGAGTACAGTGTCAAAATTGTTATTTACCGGATATGTCTGGTAGTCTGTATAATTGGATAACATAAACCTGTAAACTTCTTCAAACTCGGTTGAATCAACTTTACCACTCTGGTCATGATCAAGAATTTCAGGAACCCATCCAATACGTAATTTCTGGAATTGTTTCATTCCGTCAAAAAAAAGAGCTCTAATTGAGAGTTTTATTTCATCTAGGGAAACAGTATCATCTCCATCCTTGTCGAAAAAGGCATCAATATCATTATCTACAGAATGAGGTTTTTGGAAAAAATTTCTGGTTATTTCAAACAGATCCAGCTGCTCCTTCTCAGAAAGGAAGCCGTCTTTATCCTGATCACCCAATACCTGAAATTCATTTGTGACCCATGTACCCGGAGGTGGGAGGATCAGGAGATAATGACTTATCTTCCAGATACCATTTCGACGTTGAAAAAAGAAAACCTCATCAATATCCAAATTCTCATGGTAGAATTCACTATTATATTTATTTGTATCTACCAGACCTTTATTTTCCGGAGAAGGAAGCTTATATGAGGTAACCGGATCGAAGTCCCTGATAAATCCCATTCTAAGCTCTCTTACAGCCTCAATATTTTTCAGCTCTATTCTTTTCCCATGATGATCAACATAGCCCATACTTCCATCTTCAAAAAAGAGGTCAGGGAAAAAGTCTCTGTCTCCATTACGGATGACTTCTTCCCATTGTGATAGAAGTAAATCTATTTCATCATCAACTGTTGTGTGCCCCTCATTTTCTGACAGTTTGGATCCATTATTACCTACAGTTGTATTTGTTGTTGTACAGGAGATTAGAAATACCAGGATCATAGTGAGGATGATTTTCATAATAACCTCCAAAATGATATAATTGAATATGATGAAATAAGTCGAATTTAGTTAATTTTAGTTCCTTAAATAGGAGCTGTCAATGATAAAACCTGCTTTAACAGAACATATCTTTTATGATAGAACTAAATATCTGAGGAATCTATATAACGGAGTACAGAATGAATCCAAAAATAATCTATACAATAACTGACGAGGCTCCTGCATTGGCTACAGCTTCTCTTCTTCCTGTTATAAGGGCTTTTGCAAAAACAGCTGGTATTGATGTGACAACTAAAGATATCTCTCTGTCATGTAGAATTATTTCTGCTTTTCCGGAGTTTCTTACAGATACACAGAGGCTTAGTAATGATCTTGCAGAATTGGGAGAAATGGTTAAAAAGCCGGATACTAACATTATCAAGCTGCCTAATATAAGTGCCTCTATTTCTCAACTTCAGGCAGCTGTGAAAGAATTGCAAAGTATGGGTTTTAATCTGCCTGATTATCCTGAATCACCTGAAGATGATAATAGTAGAGATATAAAAAATCGCTATGATAAGATAAAGGGCAGTGCTGTTAATCCTGTACTGCGAGAGGGTAATTCCGATAGAAGAGCACCTGCTGCTGTAAAGAAATATGCAATGAATCATCCTCATTCCATGGGGGTCTGGAGTGCTGATTCGAAAACTCATGTGGCGAGTATGTCCTCGGGAGATTTTTATGGAAGTGAACAGTCTGTAGTTTTTTTATCCGGGGATAATATTCGTGCTGAGTTATTGACCGAATCAGGTGATAGGATTGTTTTAAATGATAATATTATACTTCAGAAAGGGGAAATTCTTGATTCTGCTGTAATGAGCTCTAATGCCTTGAGGGAATTTATAAAAGAGCAGATTCCTAAGGCAAAAAAAGAAGCATTACTTTTTTCTGTCCATCTTAAAGCAACAATGATGAAAGTTTCTGATCCTATTATATTTGGACATGTAGTATCAGTTTTTTTTGAGGATGTTTTTCTAAAATACAGTGATCAGTTTGAAAGTATAGGATTCGATCCAAATAATGGAATTGGAGATCTTATTACAAAACTGAATAAGCTGTCAAAATCCGATGGGGATGAAATTCTTCAGGCAATTGATGATTGTTATAAGACACAACCAAATCTAGCTATGGTAAATTCTGATAAGGGTATTACAAATTTACATGTACCCAGCGATGTTATTATAGATGCATCTATGCCTGCAGCTATAAGATCTTCCGGTCGAATGTGGGGAGCTGACGGGGAATTGCATGATATGCTGGCTATTATTCCTGACAGGTCATATGCAGGAATATATCAGGAAACTATAGAATTTTGTAAAAAGCATGGAGCTTTTGATCCCAGGACTATGGGTAATGTTTCAAATGTTGGTCTGATGGCTCAGAAAGCTGAAGAATATGGTTCCCATGACAAAACTTTTCAAATTGAAGTAAATGGAACTGTTCAGGTCATTGATAAATCCGGTAACCTTATAATGGAGCAGAAAGTAGAAGTGGGTGACATTTTTAGAATGTGTCAGGTAAAAGATGATCCTATCCGAGACTGGGTTAAACTTGCAGTAAAGCGTGCTGGAACAACCGGTCTTCCTACTGTTTTTTGGCTTGATAATAAAAGATCTCATGACAGACAAATAATTATGAAAGTGGAAGAATACTTACTTCTCCACGATACAGATGGAATGGATATAAGGATAATGTCTCCAGAGGATGCCACAAGGTTTTCATTGCAGAGAATAAAAGATGGAAAGGACACTGTCTCTGTTTCCGGTAATGTTCTTAGAGATTACCTTACAGATCTTTTTCCTATTCTGGAACTTGGTACAAGTGCCAAAATGCTTTCCATTGTACCTTTAATGAATGGCGGAGGTCTCTTTGAAACAGGCGCCGGAGGATCTGCTCCAAAGCATGTTCAGCAGTTTGTTTCCGAAGGGCATCTTAGATGGGATTCTTTAGGGGAATTTCTTGCTCTGGCAGTTTCCCTGGAACATCTTGGAAATAGTTTTGATAATAACAAAGCTCTGGTTCTTGCGGAAACACTTAATACCGCCACAGAATTATTTCTTGAAAACAATAAATCTCCTTCCCGAAAAGTTAAAGAACTGGATAACAGAGGAAGTCATTTTTATTTAACACTTTACTGGGCACAGGCTCTGGCAGAACAGGATAATGATGCCGGGTTAAAGGGTGTGTTTTTACCTTTAGCGGAAACACTATTGGAAAATGAGGATAAAATACTGAATGAGTTAATAGAGGCTCAGGGGAAGCCTGTGGAATTGAAGGGATACTATTGGCCGGATTCTGAATTATTGGTTCAGGCAATGAGGCCAAGTGATACTTTTAACAGGATTCTGGATTATTTGGGATAGAACAGCAAATCCTGCGTGACTGCCCCTACATATGATAATATTATATATTGTCCAGGAGTAAAGAAAAGGAATTGGAAATTTTTTTATTTTGATATATATTACTGAATATCAATATTATATGCGGAGAGTAAAATGCGAAAAGTTGTGATTATTGTTATGGTACTTACAGTTCTATCTACCGGAAATTTATTTGCTTTTGGTATTGGAGGAGCTTTCACTTTAGATGTACTGGAATCCGGAACTGGCGGAGCTGCTTTGTCGATAAAGCTGGATCAATTAGATCCCATTTTGGGTATTAGTTTGAGTAAAGGGGAGAATAATTTTAATTTTGGTCTTACTGCTGACTGGTGGATGTATCGTGCCCCGTTAGTTGGAATTATCAAACTTTATATTGGACCTGGCGGGTATATAAACGTCGCCAATGCTAATGATAATACACTTATCGATTTGGGTTTAAGAATTCCCGTAGGGTTTCAAATATTCCTTATTGATCCTCTTGAACTCTTTATTGAATTTGCACCCAGGGTCGGAGTACAGTTAAGTGATCCTATTACATTTCCCAGTTGGGGTGTTCAGGGAGCCTTTGGATTCCGTTTCTGGTTTTAATTATCCTGTAATATTATACATATTTGCAGGGGTAATCCCACAGGATCGATTTATCGACCCTGTGTGGCTGCCCCTGCACGTTCCCTGGGATAATTACATCTTATCCAGTAGTTCCTGCAGTGGCTCTTTTACAGTTGAAAATCCTATTCCATTTTCGCTGCAGAAATCTCTGACAGAATCTCCTGGCGCTCCCATTACCATCCCCATTGCCTCCTCTATCTGTTCTCCTGATAGCCCCCAGTCAAGAAGATCCGAAAAGAGTGTTTTCCCCTTTATGGTTGTTTCTTCAGACACTTCAGAGTGTTCCACTGTTTCTGTAAAAATTTCCAGGCCTTCCAGGGAAACAATTCTTTCGCTGTAAGTCTCCAGAGTTTCTTTATCTGTTGCTCCTTCCTTGTTTAAAATATTCCATCCTGGCTGGGGAATGGCTGTATCCTCATCAGGTTCATAGGGAAGACCTTTGTATAGAGCTACAAATAATTTCATACTGCTGGTGCCTATCTCGAAATCTCCAATGATACCGTATGTTTCTTCAAATTCCTTAAGTTTAACTTCGCCCGGATTCTCTGAATTGGAAAATCCAAAGGCTTTAGCCAGAGTATCTACAGGAATGTTAAATGCTTTCTCTAAATCACTAAAAGAGTAGGATCCACGGATATCTGCAGGATCTGCTTCCCCTTCAAAAATTCCAGTTGTAAATTTTGTTGGATTTTTTGAACTCTCAGTTTTCCAGTATCCAACAGCAGAGCTGATAAATATTCCTGCAATGAACAGAATGGGCAGTACCAATCCTGCAGTTATAGCATTTACCTTCATTTCTGGACCTCCCCAGGATGCATGGGCGAGCAGGAAGCTTGCTTCCGACCAGCCTTATATCGGTCAGTTCTAAACTCCATCGTTTCAGGAACAGGGCAGATCCCATCAATCGAGGTGCATTCATAACAGCTTATACATTGATGATCCCTTATTATCAGGATTTTGGAGACAGGTATATTTACAGGACAAATCCTGTCACATGCTCCGCAGTCAATACAGGTTTCAGGATTACGACGCAGCGGTACAATTCGAAAGATGTTGAAAACTCCAAGGACGGCTCCATATGGACAAGCGTACTTACAAAAAGGGCGTTCTACAAAAAGGGACAGAATTATGACTACTCCCAAAATAATAAAGCCGGTAAGAGCTACCTCTCCTGTCCAAAATTGAAAGAGTGCGTAATAGGGATCAAAATCCTGAAAAATCAATGTTCCTGATACTGCTGTCATATAAAGTACCCATGCAAGAACACCATATCTTAGCCAGCGTAAGTATTTATCTATACTATATGGTATAAAACGATTGTATTTTTTTTTGAAAACTTTTTTTCCCAGCCAGCCGATCCATTCCTGAAAAGTACCCATTGGGCAGATCCATCCGCAAAACAGAGGTCCCATAAAGAGAGTGGAAGCAAAAACAATGAACATCAATACGAGACTGGACTCGTGGATTTTTTTGACAAAAGTACCGGCTGTTACAAGATTGTATAGACTTACAACACCTCCAAAAGGACAAACTGCATGGAGAGATGCACTGCCCAGGAATGGAATCCCTCCTCCAGACTCTGCCAGAGTGTGATTGACCGCGATCAGGGCAATGAGAATAAACAGAATCAGTTGAATCCATATTCGAATTGATGGTTTTTTCTTCATATCCGTCTCCTTTTTTAATTTTTATAAGATCATTTTAATTATAAATAACAGGGTACACAAAAACAATGAAAAAACAGATAAAGAATATTTGATAGGATTTAATTCACAAATATTATAAAGTATAGCAAATTACTTTCTCCTGGAGCATCAATGTTCAGAAAATTCATCAGCTACTACAAATCTCATAGAGCTTTATTTATCCTGGATATGTCCTGTGCTGTAGTAGCATCGGTACTGGCGATTCTCATTCCAGTACTTACACGATCTTTGATTGGTAAGTATCTACCCTCAGGGAATAGCAGAAAAATTATTATAACCCTTATTCTAATGATGGGTATCTATATAATTAAAACTATTCTTACATTTATCCGTGTAAAATGGGGGCACATTCTTGGTGTCAGGATGGAAGCTGATATGAGAAGAGATCTCTTTTCCCATATACAAAAACTTTCATTCAGTTATTTTGACAGAGTAAAAACAGGACATCTAATGAGCAGAATATCCAATGATTTAAGTGTCATTGCAGAGGTTGCTCACCATGCTCCGGAAGATTTAATTATTTCAACAGTTATTTTAATTCTTGCCTATACCGGAATGTTTCTGTTTAACTCTTTTTTGGCATTTATTTGCCTGATACCTCTGCCCTTTATGCTGGCCTGGGGATTAATTATGGGTACGAGAATGCGGCATGGGTTTCGGATGGTCAGGAAGGAGATTGCCGAAATAAACAGTGCAGTCGAAAACTCAGTTCAGGGAATACGGGAAGTAAAATCCTTTGCAAATGAAAAACTGGAAAATAAAAAATTTCATAAAACAAATACATCTTTTCGTGTTGCAAAGGAAATTGTCTATGACAGAATGGCCAGATTCCACTCTGTTATGCAATTCTTAAGAGAACTGTACTATTTTTCCATTATTGCAGGTGGGGCTCTTCTAATTTTCAGAGGTGAGTTGTTATTGGTGGATCTATTGGCTTTTATTCTCTATATAGGAATAATTCTTCCTCCAATTGACAGATTAATTAATTTTACAGAACAGCTTCAGCAGGGAATTTCTTCCTTTGAACGTTTTCAGGAAATAATGGATATACGCCCGGATATTGAGGATAGCAGCAATGCAATAGACTTTAATCCAAAAGATGGAAAAATATCTTTGAAAAATATCAGTTTTAAATATGATAAATCCCCGGACTGGATTTTAAAAAATATATCACTGAATATGATAAATTTACGAAAATAACAATAGTTTAAATAATCCACAAAGAGAAGATATATTATTACTAAAAATTAGTATCTTTTAAAATTCTGTATTATATTTTCTTTTAATATATGCTCATTTTATGAATAT
>DAOWEB010000175.1 GCA_030638735.1 Spirochaetaceae bacterium | reverse complement strand
ATAATATTCATTCCGGACATTAGTCCATCTTCAAGGATTGTTTTTGCATCAATACCTTCAGCAATTGCTTCCTCTACAATTGCAACAACCTCTTTTGCCTGTCCTTTCTGAAGTGCTGCAGAGCACTTTTCAAAATCTGCCATAAAAACTCCTAATAATTTTTATTACAGACCTGGACCACGAAGTCATTATTTTATAAGTACACAAAAGTCTCCTGGCTACGGATCAATCCTGACTGTACCTTGCCGGCAAAATACCAGTGGTTAAAACAGCTTAGTCCCCGATTACAGTGACGGGCTCGCAGGGGAATTAAACCCCATTTCCTTTAGGCATGCACCATTTCTTTAGTTTATATTAAATTAGGTTTTAGTAAGAGTATTTGAATATTTTAATTTTTTTTGTAATTATTCGTTATTAGTGTGGATTTCATGGTTATTTGATTCTACTAATCCTCTTGTGTCTCTGTATTTCCCTGGAGTATTTCCGGTTATTTTTTTAAAAACCTTGGAGAAATAGCTTTGATCTTCATAGCCTACCATGCCTGCAATATCTACAAGAGCAATTCTGCTGTTTCTTAGAAGTGCTTTACTCTTCTCTATACGCAGTTTGTTCAAATATTGGGTGAAATTGGATCCAGTCTGCTCTCTGAATATTTTACTAAAATATGCAGAACTTAAGTATATTTCATCTGCAACATCTTCAAGAGAAATTTTTTCTGTATAGTTATTGCTTATGTAATGGATGGCTTTGTATATGGCGTCTGTATGTTTAACCGATCTGAGGGTAAATACAAGATCAGAAAATCTAACCATAATTGTTGAGAGCCAATAAGAGAGTTCTTCAACTTTTGTAAATTTGTGAATTCTGCTTAAGTACCGGTAATTAAGTCCGAATATCTGTTCAACATCAGCTCCTCCTTCAAGGGCTGCCCGGGACAGGAGTACAACAAGTTCAAGAACTCTGGATTTTACAATTTCAAAGTCATTTCCACTTGAAAAAAAGACACTTCCAAGTATTTCATTAAGTGTTTTTTTTGCTCCTTGAGTATCAGCATTAGAAATTTGATTAAGAAGTTCTTTCTCTTTTTCTATTGGGTATCTATTTTTTTGTTCAGGATTGCATTCCATGGTTTTAATATATTGAATGTAGGTATTGATTTCTGACTGTTGTTTTATAGTTTCTCCATGTTCTATAACAGAATGATTTTTTTCTGAAATATAGGAAGAAGAGATGAAAAGAAGTTCTGAAAGGCTGTTTACCTGTGATGGATCTACATAAGGAAGAGAATAAATATGTTTTTTTAATCTTTTTTTCTGGCTTTCAGTATGCCTGTAATGTTTACCAAAACCATTAAAAAGGAAATCTTCAGGTTTATAAGCTAACACTGGTCCGCAAACCAACCCTCCTTTTATAACACCATCAATAATTATTGGAGATACCCAGTGCATCAGGGATAGTGAGCAGAAATATACATATTTCCCACCGAATCTTTCGGCCTGATATATACCATACAGATGTATATTTCCGCAAATATCATATCCTGTATTTTCAGTCTGAACTAATTTACAGTGTAAGCAAATTGCAGATTCTTTTAAATCTGAAATACTAGTTCCTAAGGAATCTATTACAGTACAGCTGATACCTGTAGCCTTCTGGTAAGTTTCTGCAACTTTGAGAGATTTTAAAAAGTTGAAATCTTTATCCATTAATGGAATCTTAATATAAAAACTATGGAAATACAAACCCTTATATAATTTTTACAAAAAAGAATCAAATATTACAATCTTATATTAGATAAGTAACTTATTTTGTATAATATCATAAATGGAGGCATTTTAGTGGCAGATTTAAATTTAAAGATAATTGCAGAAAAAATAAATGATTCGGTACCAGGTACTCATAAACTATTTGAAGCAGATGATTTTGATGGACTTGTAGCTCTGGCAAAAAAACAGGCAGATGAGGGTGCCTCATATATTGATGTTAATGTGGGTTCCCGTAGTCCTGAACTAATGACAAAGCTTGTTAAAGCAATCCAGGGAGTTGTTTCCGTTCCTCTTTGTATAGATTCTCCTGATTTTGAACTGCAGAAAGCTGGACTTTCAGCTTATGATCTCAAAAAAGCGGATGGTGCTATGCCTCTTGTTAATTCAATTTCTGAACTCCGAATGGAATTTGTAGAATTAGCCGAAATACAGCCAGTAAAATTTATAGTACTATGTACAGAAAGTTCGGTTGATGGAAATCTTAAACCTAATGAAACAGCAGAAGATATTTTTGCAGCAGGATTAAGAGTAAGTTCTGTAATTAAGAAAAAGTGTAGTTATATTACAAACAATGATCTTTTCTTTGATCCTGGAATGGGACCTCTTGGAGCAGATATGACTGGAGCAACTAATGCCACTATTGATGCAGTAAAACTGATTCATGAATCGGAAGAGTTAAAAGGATGTCATATGTCCGTTGGACTATCCAATTTTTCTGTTCAGCTTCCATCCAGAACAGCTGGTGGTGACCTTGTTAAAACACCCCTGGAATCTGCATTTTTAACATTGACAAATCCATTGGGAATGGATCATGTTATTGGAAGTACAAAGAAAAAATATCGAAGCCTGGAGACCGGTCATCCTGCCCTTGAAACAGTTAAGGATATATTGAAGTTGGAGGGTTTTGACAGATTGATGAGGATCCAGGAATTTTATTCGTAGGGAATACAGCGAATCATTTTGTATTTATGCGGTAGAGACGTAGCATGCTACGTCTGTACACAGGGATAGATTTTGTAAGACAGATAGGAGACTGTGTATCATTTTGTATTTATGTGGTAGAGACGTAGCATGCTACGTCTGTACAACGGAATAGAAAATGTCAGGTAGGTAGAGACGCCCAAATTGGGCGTCTGTACGTTGTTATTCAGGATGTCGGGGAGAATGCAGTGAGTACAGTTAAAGTGAGTCATGGAGATAGAATTTCTTCCATTGAGGTTGAAGATGGTCTTTCTCTGCTGGAAGCAGTAAGCAAAATCAAAGATATGCATATTGATGCATCCTGTGGTGGGAAAGGTACTTGCGGGAAATGTAAGGTAAAAGTATTAAAAGGTGAATTACCCAAACCCTCATTGAGTGAGAGCAAGTTCTTAAGTTCCAAAGAGCTTGAAGATGGATATAGACTTTCCTGTATGGTTCCGGTTATTGGAAATGTAGATGTTTTGGTTAATGGTATAAATGAGAATTCCAATATATTAACAGAGCATAAGGGATTTACTGGAAAAATTAACCCGGTTATAAAAAAGAAATACCTGACTCTTTCAAAACCTTCACTGGATGATCAAAGATCTGATCTTTCACGTATTTTAGAATCCATCCCATTGAAAAATCCTCAGGTGTCTTTGTCTCTTAGACGAAAGATTCCAACTTTAATCAGGGAATCAGAGTATTTAATTACAGCAGTTTTTTCATCAGATACCCTTCTTGGGGTAGAAAAGGGTAATACTGAAGATCTTAACTATGGAATTGCTATAGATATTGGAACTACAACTATTGCTGCCTATTTAATTGATATGAATACAGGAGATATTGTTGATACAATATCCGGGTTAAATAGTCAGAAAATTTTTGGAGCAGATGTAATTTCCAGAATCGAATACAGTATGCAGGGGCCCGGTAAGCTTGAACTGCTGCAGAATAAGATAGTTACCCAGATAAGCGATCTTTGTATATTTCTTGCGGATAGAAATAATGTCTCAAGAAATAATATATATTCTGTTATCCTTGCAGGTAACACTACAATGCTTCATTTGTTTTTTGGAATTGATCCTGCTGGCATAGCTGTTGCTCCATTTATTCCGGGGTTTCTTGGTTCAATGGAGCTTCATTCTTCAGCTTTTAAAGATTTCCCTTTAGGGTGTGCTGTTTTTTCTTTACCTTCAATATCCGGATATGTAGGAGCTGACATAGTTTCCGGGATTCTGGCTACCAATATGCATGAAAGGGAGGAACTTTCTCTTCTTATTGATATTGGAACTAATGGAGAGATAGTTCTAGGAAATAAAGATAAGCTGTTCTGCTGTTCTACTGCTGCCGGTCCGGCTTTCGAAGGTGCTCACATAACTTACGGCCTTGGTGGAATTACAGGTGCCGTTGACAGTGCTGTTATTGAGAATGATATGATAAAAATATCTACAATTGGTAATGAGAAAGCACTGGGGATATGCGGCTCGGGTATTATAGATATAGTTGCAGTTCTTCTTAAAAGCGGTTTGGTAGAGTTTACCGGTAGAATTAAGGATGAAGATGAAGTAGAAGGGAGTGCCGCAATACTTCTACAAAAACTGAAGATTGATAAAAATGGACCGGCTTTTATTATTGAAGAAGCATCGAAGACTGGTATTAGTGATGATGTGGTTTTTACCCAGGGTGATATTAGGGAAGTTCAGTTGGCAAAAGCTGCCATATCTGCAGGAATATTGTCTCTTCTTAATAAAGCAGGCCGGGAAATATCTGATATTGATCATCTGTTTCTTGCCGGAGGATTTGGAAGTTATATTTCAATAAAGAGTGCAGCAGATATTGGACTTATTCCAGCAGAACTTTTAGAAAAAACTGAATCTGTTGGTAATACTGCTGGTTTGGGAGCTATCAGCTCTGCCTTGTCTGAAGAGAATTATAAAAAAACCAAAGAAATTGCTAAAATTACTGAGTATGTTGAATTATCTTCAGACAGCTTCTTTAACATGAAGTATATGGAAGAGATGGTATTCCCTGAGTATTGAGGATTAGCTGTTTAGGCTGTCCTTCGACAAGCTCAGGAACCGGAGAGAAAAGCTATTAGGTTGTTTTATTGAATCCTACCAGAATTGTTGCCAGTTGATCACTCAGGGAGAAGTTACATATCTTTCTTATATAATCATCTGCCTGAGTTGAGGGGCTTATGGAGATTATGTTTTCAATTTTATAGAGTTCTTTCATTTCTTCCAGTTCTGCAAACTCAATAGGTGGAACCAGAAAATAGGCAGGTTTTACGGGTTTGCCTGTTCTTCTTCCAGGGTAGAGGATAAAATCATCGCTTATAAAGATATATTCTTCTTTTTTATCGGGAAGTTTTTTGTTAATAATTTCCTCACCAATAACCCTGTAATTATTATCGCCAAATTTTAAAAGATTATCGTTCTGTTTATTATTATTTTTGTAATCTTCTACCATGAGCACAGTAGGCTTAGGGGGTAATCTGAAACTTGCATCTTTTAGTATGGCAAATACACCATCACACTGCATAACCATACTCATCCCAATGTTTTTAAGACCTACTACACCACTTCTTTCATAGCTCTTTTCCAGGTTTGCTATTTTTTCTTTGTGTTCCTCTGTTATTTGTGAGACAGTTATTACTCCACCTAAATCAGATAACAGATTTTTAATATCTTCCATAACTAATCTTATTTTTTATCTGAATCAACTGCATCACGAATTGCCCGAATATGCTTATCTGTAGTACCGCAGCATCCTCCAATTATATTGACTCCTGCTTCTATCCATAGAGGATTCTGGTCTGCCATCTCTTTTGGGGTTGCAGGAAATACTGATTCTCCATTGACAAGTTCCGGCAGACCTGCATTTGCCTGAATAATTATTGGTATATTGGGAAGAACAGATCTAATCTCTTCAATGATCTGTTTCATTCCTTCGTATCCTTTCCCACAGTTTGCACCCACAATATCTGCTCCGGCATTCACTGCAGCAACTGCAGCTTCTGCAGGTGCCACTCCCATCATGGTTCGAAACTCTCCCTGTACTGTCGGTTCATATGTAAAAGTACTTATAATTTCAAGATTTGTATTTTTTTTTGCTGCTTTTACAGCAGAAATAGCTTCATCTAAAGCACTCATAGTTTCAACTACTATAGCATCAGCTCCACCTTCTTCAAGGGCAATTACCTGTTGTTTAAAAACATTATAGAAATCATTTTCTGTGACATCTCCCATCAGAACCATTTTGCCAGTTGGACCTACCGAAGCTATAACCCAGTTATCTTCTCCTGCAGCTTTTCTGGAAATTTCTACCCCCGCTTTATTCAGCTCTGCTACTCTGTCCCCCAGACCATAGTGTTCGAGTTTATATCTGTTACCACCAAAAGTGTTTGTTTCGATTAAATTTGATCCTGCTTTTATGTAGGATGCAGCAACTTCCAGTACAAGTTCCGGATGCTCAACATTCCATAGTTCAGGACTTTCGCCCCCTTTTAAACCTCTGGACTGAAGGGCTGTGCCCCATGCTCCGTCTGCTACAAGTATTCTGCCGCTCTTAAGGGCTTCTGTAATTTTTACTCTGTTCATAGGCACTCCTGATTTTATGATATTATAACAAAAATGTTTATTATGGTCATCTAAATTAAGTTTGACTTTCCGGATATAATTAGAAAATAAACTTTCTTCATGTTTTTAGAAGAAAATAGATATATGGTCTATATTTTAACCCAGGGGCCTGTATGAAACGAATAGTTGCTTTGATGATTGCGATTCCTCTTATTTTTCTCT
>DAOWEB010000189.1 GCA_030638735.1 Spirochaetaceae bacterium | reverse complement strand
TAAAAAGAAAGTAAAAGGAATATACTATATTAAAAAGAAAGGTAAGATAATGATAATCATTGACGTTTGTGCAATTGAATAGTAATATATGAGCATGAGGAAAAGAAACGCAGTTGCTATTGGGGATAGGCAGAAAAAAATTCTGGAAATAATCAGGCAGAAAGGTAAAACTACTGTAAAAGAGTTATGCGATATATTTGGGATGTCCATTGTTACTATTAGAAATGATTTGGCTTTCCTGGAAGAGGAGGAGCTGATTCTCAGAATCCATGGAGGGGCAATTGCTGTCCAGGAAAAAGCGGAAGGATTGATACTCCCCTTTAATGTACGTGAGGAACGGAACTTTGAAGCTAAGCATAAGATTGCGAAAGCTGCAGCAGAACTGGTGAATGATGGTGAAGTTATTTTTGTAGATGGTGGTACTACGGCCTCGGAAATGCGTCATTATCTGGTGGACAAAAAGGATGTTACTATTATAACTCCCAGTATAGTAATGACTTACTGGTTAGCTGTAACAAGTAATTTGAGTATTTATGTGCTGAACGGCTTTTTTAAACGGGACTCTTACTCTACTGTAGGTACTCCTGCACTGGATCTTATGCCTCAGTGGAACCTGTCCAAGGCTTTTTTTGGAGCTGCCGGATTCACTATTGCAGAAGGGTTATCGGATCTGCATACTGGTTATGTTGAGCAGAAGAGAATTATTGTCCAGAAGGCAAAAACAAGAATCGGACTGGTTGATTCTTCCAAATGGGGCATACTGTCCCTTGGCTCTTTTGCTTCCCCGCAAGAAATAGATATCCTTATTACCGATTCCAATGCACCTGCAGAAGAAGTGCAGGATGCCAAAGAAAAAAATATCGATGTGAGGATAGTTGATCTCTAAACTCCATCGTAATAATGCTGCTTAATCATCTTTTCGTTTTCATTTTATCAGATACCGTAAAAAATGCCTGAAATTTACTTGTAATACCAATATAGTGTAGTTTTTAGTGCTGAATTTCCTATTGTAAATTAAATTAAAAATGGTAAAAAAAATATAATTGATATATAGGAAATATATATTGACAAAACGAAAATATATGTTATCATAAAGCTAATATACATATTAAGGAGTAGAATATGAAAATGATTAAAGTGGCAGCGCTGGTATTAATACTTTGCGTTCTTGTCTCGATGTCGGCTTTTGCTGGTGGAGCAAAAGAAGAAAAAACTATTGTCCTAGGCAAGATTCCCTATACTTTGGCTCATGACTATCATCAGTCTCATGTTAAATGGGTGAAGCTGTATGCCGAAGAAAAATATGGCGTTGAAGTAAAAGTAGTTGATGGTGAAGCAAGTCCCGAGAAATCACTCAATGCAGTTGAGAATTTCGTTGCTCAAGGGATCGATGGCCTTTTACTTCACATAACTGATCCGGTTGTTCTTGATCAGGCCATTGCTTCTGCTCATGGAGATAACATTCCGGTTGTTTCCTTTTATAATGAACCTAAGACAAAAGGGAATCCTCATGTACGGATCGATGAACCTACAACATCCTTTCAAATGGGTGTCACTGCGGCAGAGAAATGGATGGAATTTTATCCTGATCAGCCCATCAAAGTAGCTATGATCTCATTTATGAATATGGAACATGTTATGAACTTGCGTAGCACACCCTTTTTCGAAGGAGTAAAATCTGTAGCACCGGATGCGGAACTTGTCAGCCAGCTTAATGGTGAGGGATCCTCCGAATTGGCTATGGCTGGTGCTCAGGATATTCTTCAGGCTCATCCTGAAGTTAATATTCTCTACGGCAGTACTGCTGAGCATGCCATAGGTGCCCTTGCTTCTTTTGAAGCTGCTGGTCGTGGTAAAGCAGTAAATGGTGTGCCGCTTACTGAAATTATTATCGGAACAGATGCTACCGAAGCCGAGCTTCTAAAGGTTTTTGATCCGAATTCTTCTTTTAAGATTACTCAGGGTCTGGCGCCAAAAGCTAATGCAATAGCTGAGGTTGATGCTCTTATGGCAATAATTAATGGCACACTTCCAATGGATAAATGGAGCGAAATATCAACTTTCAATATGCTTCTTAACTATTGGGATAACTCTGTTGATGAAGGAACAGAATTCCTGAAGGACCAGTATTTCTCTGACATTGATCTTAGAGCAGAATTGGGATTGTAAAAAGCTGATATATATAAGCGCTGCCAGGAAGTTTATCTTCAGGGCAGCGCTTTTTATTATTGCAGATGAATATTAATTTATAAGGAACAGAAAATGATCTTTAATAAAATGAGCTTTAAGTTGAATGTTCAAAAGTATTTAATGCTCAGTATATTGCTATTAATAATTATAGCTTTTTCATTGCTGACACCAAAGTTCCTTACTTATGTTAATCTAAGGAATGTCATGATGCAGGTTTCCTTAATTATTATAACAGGTTCCGCGGTAACGCTTTTGATGATCTCCGGACACTTTGATCTCTCGGTCGGCAGTATAATAGCATTCTCAGGAGTAATGCATGCTTTGATTAGTAAGCATTGGGCTCCTACTCAAGTATCCATTCTAATTGCTGTTGGCATGGGAGGAGTTATAGGGTATTTAAACGGATTAATGGTAACAAAATTGAAAATAACTCCCATAATTGCAACTATGGGAACAATGTACGCTGCCCGGGGTCTGGCATTCATTATTGCCAGAGCGGACGGCGGTGCCAATATTACCAGTGGGCTTCCTCTGGATTTTGAGAATTTAGGTCGTAAAATGATTGGACCTGTTCCTTTTCTTATTATTCTAATGATTATCATTGTAGCAGTCTTTTATTTTGTGCAGACAAAAACAAATCTCGGTCGATACTCTTTTTCTATCGGTGCCAATAAGAATACATCTTTTTTATCTGGTGTAAAAGTTGAAAAATGGGTAATTCTTCTATATGTCCTCTCTGGTCTCATGGCTGGATTTTGCGGCATTATTCTGGTGTCCAGACTTGGCTCAGGTGTTCCAACCATTGGACAGGGATTTGAATTCGATGTGATTATTGCTATCGTCCTGGGCGGCACTTTGATAACAGGTGGAGAAGGTTCTGTATTAGGTATGGTAATAGGCGCACTGATTGTCGGGTTTGTGGCTAATGGTCTTAACCTGCTTGATGTCCAGGCCTTTTATCAGACTGTTATTAAGGGTTGTATTCTTTTGGGTTCTATTATACTCGAACGAAGCCTGAAAAAGAAACTTGCTTAGGGGAAAAGAGATGTCAGGAACAATTATTACAATCAAAGGACTATGCAAGAATTATCCAGGTGTTCAAGCTATAAAGGATGTCAGTTTTGTTATCAAACGGAATACCGTTCATTGTATTGTGGGGGAAAACGGAGCGGGAAAATCTACCCTTATAAAAATTCTGGCAGGAGCTGAACACCGGACGAAAGGTGAAATTCTGCTGAATGGTAATCCTTATAATCCTAAAAGTACCAGGGCCGCTATGAAAGAAGGAATGAGTGTTCTCTTTCAGGAGTTAAATGTAATTGATCAATTAACAGTAGAAGAGAATCTTACTCTTGGTATGGAGAAACTGAAGTTCGGATTTATTAAAAAATCCAGGGACCAGGAGCGTCTTAGGGGTATCCTGTACAGCATGGATAAATCCATAAAGCTGAACCAGAAAGTTTCAGAATTGAGTGTGGCCCAGAAACAGGTTGTTGAGATAACAAAGGCAATTGCCACCGATTCCAATGTCATTATAATGGATGAACCCACTGCTGCAATTACAGAGGGAGAGATTGAAAAATTATTTTCTGTAATAAAAAACCTCCGCAAGCAGAATGTAACAGTAATATATATCAGTCATCGACTTACAGAAATCTTTGAAATTGGAGATTATGTAACAGTTATGCGTGATGGTCAGATGATCAATACCAGTCCCATTGCTGAGTTCGCCGGCTGTTCTGAGGAGATCGATACTGACACTGGGGAGGTTTCCCGGAATGTAAATGAAGATGAAGCCTGTAAGGAATTAATCAGGATGATGCTTGGTAAGGTTATTGTAACTGGTTATACACCTAATCCAATTGATTATGAAACAATAATTTTATCCATGAAAAATGTATCTAATCATAAACTAAAAAATGTATCATTTGATCTGTATAAAGGGGAAACCCTTGGTTTTTATGGACTGGTTGGTTCTGGTAAATCTGAAATTGCAAGAGCAATTTACGGTGTTGACGAAATTTTTGAGGGAGAGATAGAACTGGAAGGGAAACAGGTATGTTTTAATGATCCTAAAGAGGCTATCCGTGAGAGTATTACTCTTGTACCGGAAGAAAGACGAACTGAGGGGCTTTGTACAATGCTCAATATCAGGGAAAATACTACATTGATGAATATGCAGGCTGTTTCACTCCATGGGATTATTGATAAAGGTAAAGAGAGATCAGTAACAAAAAACTATATTTCAAAATTACAGATAGCCTGTCGGGATGGAAACCAAAAAGTGGCTTTTCTTAGTGGAGGTAATCAACAGAAAGTCGTTCTTGCGAAATGCCTTCATTCCAGACCAAAGGTTTTTCTGCTGGATGAGCCTACTCGTGGCGTGGATGTCGGGGCCAAAGAAGAGATACACAATATTGTCAGGGAATTAGCAAGGAAGGGTGTTTCTTCTATTGTTTTGTCATCAGAACTGCCTGAAATTATGAATCTTTGTGATCGAATTGTTTTGTTGTATGAGGGTAAGATTAAACAGATACTTAAAAATGGGGAAGACCATGATTTTGAAGAAATTTTACATATAGTAACCGGAGGATCGGTAGAATGATAGCGGAAACAATGAGTGTGACTTTACAAAAGATCAATAAAAAAATTCCACTGCAGAAAATGATAATATTTGGAGTATTGATAACACTGTTGATTATCTTTTCTCTATTTTCTTCCCGGTTTTTTACATTTAAAAACCTGCTGAATATTGTCAGGCAAGGAAGCTACGTAATAATAGTAGGGAGTGCAGTAACGATTTTAATGATATCCGGTAATATCGATCTGTCGGTAGGTAGTGCCGCGGCTCTGGCTGGCGTTGTTATGGCATTGATGGCACAGGCTGGATTTCCTTTGCCAGTAGCTGTTTTATCTGCGATAGGTATTGGGTTGATTGTCGGCTGTTTTAATGCACTGGTGGTTTCAGTATTTGAAATTCCTCCTTTTATTGCTACCCTGGGGACCATGCTTTTATGTCGTGGTACTGCTTTGATTCTGACAGGAGGGTTTACAGTCCGTGAGAATATGCCTGAAAATTACAACCAATTGGGCCGGGGAGAATTACTGGGAATTCCGTTTCCAATCTGG
>DAOWEB010000060.1 GCA_030638735.1 Spirochaetaceae bacterium | reverse complement strand
CTCCTTCAGGAGTTCGGTCCTCTATTAAAACGACCTTATGCTGATACGCTTAAGGGATGCAGTATAAAAAACTTGAAGGAACTCCGAATAAAAACTCCTTTGCATGTCATAAGAATTGCATATTATTTTGATGAAGATCGAAATGCACTTCTATTGATAGGTGGTGATAAAAAAGGGAAAAATGAAAAGATCTTTTATAAAAAATTAATAGATGATGCTGAAACATTGATAAGGAAATATCGTTACAGGGAGGAAACATAATGGCAATTGTTAAAAATGCTGTTAGTGCTATGGAAAACCAAATGGAAGAGGAACACGTACACCGTGCCAGGATTACTGCTGAACGTGAAATATTATCGATTCGGTTAGCTGATTTAAGGGAAAGACAAGGTATTAAGCAGTCTGATTTTAAAGCATTTACCCAAACTGCTGTTTCTAAACTTGAGAACCGTAAAGATATAAAAATTTCAACATTAATAGAGTATCTTGAGGACATAGGAATGGGGCTGGAAATCCGTGCTTACCCAAAATCTAAAGATTCAAATGTAAAAGCTGAAATACTGCTTAGGATTTAGATACTTGTCCATATACTTCCCAAAATTATGATATCCATATAAAATCCATATATATGAGTAAGAAAAAACAAGCCACAACGAATTCAAACTCAGGTAAGTTAAAAATAGGAAATAACTGGAATGCTATTACCATTATTGCTCTTTCCCAGAACAATCCCTTAAAGGCTATTGCAGAGTTTGTAGAAAACAGTATTGATGCAAGGGCTAAAACTATAACAATTATCAGAGGCAAAAAGAAAGGTGAAACATATCTTAAAATTATTGATGATGGAGAGGGAATAGATGATTTTAAGTATGTTGCAACTCATATAGGGGATTCAATTAAAAGAAAACTAAAAAAACATGGGGCTACCGGTATTCAGGGAGAATTTGGGATTGGACTTTTAAGTTTCTGGACCGTTGGAGAAGAAATCAATATTACATCAACAGGCAAATCCGGTGAAGCAAAAAGAATTAAATTAGTAAAAAATAACCCCGGCTTTCAAATAAAGGATGTCAATTCTCTTTTCTCTCCTACAGGAACAGAATTGGTAATTAGTTCCATACTTCCTGGAGTTAAGCAGCTGTCCGGTGAAAAAATTCAGAACTATCTAGCCAGTGAACTTCGGGATAGAATAAGTAAAACTGGTGTAAAAATAAAAATATTGGACAGAACAAGCAGAAAAGAATTCCTGGTAGAACCAAGAAAATTCAAAGGGCGACTGCTTCATGATATTCCTGAAATAAAAAATCCTCTCGGTGAAATATATTGCGAACTTTATTTAAATGAACCGCTGCAGGAGAATCAGATTGGATTATATAAACTGGGAACAAGAGTACTTCCATCTTTAAAAACAGTAGAACATTTCAATTGCTTTCCATGGGATTCTCCTTATCTGGAGGGAATAATTGATGCTTCTTTTATTCAGCTTACACCCGGAACAAGAGATGGTTTTATCTATGATCATGCATATGAAAGCTTTATAATTTCTCTTGAACCTTTAAAAGATTTTCTCATTACCATTATTAACGAACAAAAAAAAGCAGAGGAGGATAAGGCAAGTAAAAATATCCTGAAAAAAATTACAAAAGCTCTTCAGGAAGCTTTTCATCATCTTCCTCAGGAGGAATACAGCTGGCTGCAGATAAAACCAGGTAAAAAACTTGAAGTTGTCCGAAGTAATAAATTAATTTCAGATGATAGTAGAAAAGATACTAAGACAGACCCTGTTTATCTTGCTACAGAGATTGATAGGATATCAGATTTTGATCAGAAAGAGTTTTTTGAGATACCAGGTCCTCTCTATTCAGCAATAATATCTCCTTCTTCAGTAATTATTGGAGTAGGCGATAAAAAGAAATTGAAAATTATTGCCAGAGATAAAAGTAAACGGCAGCTTGACAGTGGATATTCTGTAAAATGGTATGTGGAAGAAGGTGAAGGAGTAATAGACAACCCTGAGAAGGAGTTTGTCCAATTTACGGCGACCGATGAACCTGGAATAATATCAGTAGGAGCTATTGTTACTCAGGATGACAGAGAATGCCTTGCAGAATGTATTATTACAGTAACTAAAGAGCTTATTAACAAAGATAAATCCACAGGCAGTTCTAATGGGATTTCAAAAAAAGGCTTACCAGGCTACACTTTCCAGAAAGCACCTGGGGAACTATGGAGAAGTCGTTTTGATACTGCAACTTCACTGATTATAATAAATAACGGCCATGCAGATTTTATATATGCTTCAAAAGCAAAAACAAGAAAACTTAGGTATGTAGCAAAACTATTCACAAAAGAACTTGTTTTATCAAATTTCCCTGAAGCATCCAGAGGAGATCTCTTAGAAAGAATGATTGAGCTTCAAATGTATATGGAAGAAAATCTTAGAGGGTAAGAGGGCATAAAGGAATTAATAAATATTGAAAATTATATTTTGAAGGATATACTCTTTGTAAGGAGATTTATATGAAAAAGTTGACAATTCTTATTTTGTTTTCTATTACTACAATTAGCCTTATTTTCAGTGATGAAATTAACTATATTGATATCTCATGATATCAATACATTTTATCGCATTGGTACAAATAATGGAATGTATACACCAGGATCTTTAAATTCAAAAGTAATAATGATTATTGGTGATATTTGGTATTCATTTAATACCAGAGGATTTAAAAGTATACATGACTATACTGAAGGTATAAATAGGGGTTTCAGAAATGCATCAGATTATTATTATTGTCTTAAAAATGGAATTAGTACATATGATGTTTTTTCAAAGCTAAAAAGATATATGTTCTTAACTGAGAACGACTATATAGAAGCTATTAATATGGGTATTCTCAAACTTCTAATTGATAATACAGCAAAAGAAACTGATATCATCATTTTATATCCAGAGATTATTACAATAGTTAATTATAAGAGTGTAATTGTAAAACTAAATAGTAGTTTCTTTACAAGAAATAGAAGCTATGAAGGTTATCACTTTGATCCTAGTGAAACAGGTTATAAGTTGGCGAATGATAGTTATGTTTTAAAAGAGAAAGGTAAAATTTTAACTATCGATGAATTCAACCTTGGTTATCTATATTACTTTATGAAAATCGAAGGTTTCTCAAATTTAGAAAAATATCTCTTATTTAGTAAAGTAAAAGTTGGTGGTTTTTAGAATGTAAAGGATTTATTAGTAGTATCGATTTTGAAGCAGCAATGGATGTTGGTATTAATTCTTTTATAGAGTATCTTGAGGATATAGGAATGGGTTTGGAAATCCGTGCTTACCCAATATCTAAATATTCAAATGTAAAAGCTGAAATACTGCTTAGGATTTAGAAACTTGTATTTACTAAACATAAGGGGTGGCGGAAAAACTGCCTGGCCCGCCCGGCGATAGCCGGAAAAAGCGGGACAGATAAGCAGGTTTGGAGTCAGGGGGCTGGTCGGAAGCAAGCTTCCTGCTCGCCCATGCAACCTAGGGAGAATTAAAAAGGGGGCCCAACGACTGCATTAGTTACTAACAGTAAACTAACAAACTCCCCCTTCATAAATAATATGTAAAGCAGCACCTGTAAAATACTATACTTCGACCAGAGCCACAGTCTGACCAATTTTCAAAGTTGTAGGAATAATAACTGAAGGAGATTCGTCAGTTCCCGATTCTATCTGATCCCAAAGTAATTTGACACAGGCTTTTCCAATTTGATCAAATTCCTGCTCTACAGAGGTAAGGGTAATATCACTTTCTGCTGGAAAGCTTATATTATCAAAACCTACAAAAGAAAGATCAACGGGAATTTTTACATCTCTTTTCTGAGCAGCCTTCATTAATTGGAAAGCAATTAGATCGTTTACACAAAATACTGCACTTACAGCAGGCTTAATGGAAAGAAGTTCATCCAGAATAGTGTCAGCTCCTTCAATATCCAACGTTTCCTGTATATCCTCAGATCTGTTATTTTTATAATGAGTAAAAATAATATCCTGACTGACAGGAATTTTCATATCTATCAAGGCACGGCAATACCCCTTATATCTTTCTGTAACAGAATGTGCATCTTTCACACCCACAAATGCTATACGACGATGCCCATTTTCCAGAAGATGGTTAACTGCATCCAAAGCACCCTGATAGTTATCTGATTCTACAACAGGGAGGTCTACTTCATTCAATTTCCTGTCAAGAAGAACAATGGGACATTTTTTAATTAGTATTCTGCTTATTATATCTATATTTTTATTATCAATAGGATAAAGAATTATTCCCGCTACCTGGTGGCTTATAACATCTTCAAGAATTGCACGTTCTTTTTTTGAAGACTGCTGGGAATAATGAACAGAGCAGAGAAACCCCTTTTTTTGACAGTATTTATAAACACTTCGAATATACTGTTGTCCCCCTGAAAAAAAATCTGCTTTGTGCGGGATAATAAGGGATATAACATTATTTGATTTAACAGATTTTTGGGCAACGAAGGATCCACGTCCTTTTTCCCTATAAATTACACCGGTTAGTTCAAGTTCCTTTAGTGCTCTGGTAACTGTAATTCTACTTGTCTTAAATTCGCCTACCAGCTGAGATTCAGAGGGTAGTTTTTCCCCTTCTCTGTAATCATCTGATTTTATCTTACTTATAATTGAATCTATTATAGTTTGGTAAATAGGAATCATATATCAGATACTACACCCTTATGAGTTTAATTGCAAGAATATTTAACATGTCATGTTGGCTAAATATTAAGTATTTATTTTTATCTTGACATATCAGGTTCCTAACCTTATAGTGAATTATTAGCATAAATAAGGTATACAGGGAGATATATGTCCAAAAAAGTTCTAATTTGTCATTACAGGGTGGGTAGAACTGATGGAGTCTCTCTTGAAATTACCAAGAGAGCCAGTGTCCTTAAAGAGATGGGATGGGAAGTTTTTCTTCTAGCTGGATCCGGTAGTGATGGGGCAAATTTTATTATTCCGGAACTTGATTTTGATAGAACTGAAGTAAGAAAGATTGCAGAGAACTCATTTAATTCATTAAATAATTATAACAATGAACTGGAATTAATAGATGATATCAAACATCTTGCCGTTATTATAGCAACAAAACTTAAATCTATAATTGATCAAATTAATCCTGATTTTCTTTTAATCCATAATATTCTTTCTCATGGAAGACATATTGCAAGTGCACTGGCATTCTATAATATTTTGAAAGAAACTAATATTCCTGCACTTGCAACACACCATGATTTCTACTGGGAAAGGGATGACTTTAAAGAACCTTCCTGTAAGGCAATCAAACAGTTTCTTCAAAAATATGTACCCCCTGTTCTTCCCTGCCTTGAACATGCAGTTATCAGTACAAGAGCAGCTGAATCTCTCCGTAAGCGATCATCTATTGACGCTGCAGTAATTCCGGACACTCTGGATTTTACCATGGCTCCATGGGAAAAAGATGAGTTCAATAAAGACTTTTTAAAAGCCTTTGATCTGTCTGAAAATGATATTCTGATCCTGCAGGCAACAAGGATTGTTAAAAGAAAAGGAATTGAACTTATCCTTCCTATTTTGAAAAGATTAAATAAAAAAGAGTTTCTTGGACAACTTGTAGGAAAAAAACTCTACAACAGTAAAATGATCAACAGAGATTCCAAGTTTGTCTATATTATTGCAGGCTATGCGGAACAGGAAGCAGAAGAATATCTTAAATCTATAATTACTTATCTTGATGAAAACAATATTCCTTACCGAAATATTCAGTCCGGAATCAGTGCAGAAAGAGTCGAAGGAAAAGGAGAAAAAAAATTCTCTATTTTTGACACATATGCATATTCGGATATTGTTTCTTATCCCAGTTTATTCGAAGGCTGGGGAAATCAGTTTATAGAAGCTGTTTTTGCAAAAAAACCAATAATGGTTTATGAATATCCTGTTTTTAAAACAGATATCAAACCATTGGGATATGAAGTAATTGATCTTGGTTCCTCTACAGCGAGAAGTTCTCAGACCGGTTTTCTTAAACTTCCTGATGAAACGATTGAGAATGTTTGTAAAAATGTCATCAAAACCCTGATATCTCCTGAAACAGGAAAAAAACTGGATAACAACTTCGAAACTGCAAAGGCAAATAATTCCAGAGATACCCTTAAAGAACTTATGAATTTAAGTATGGAGCATGTGTGAAAAAGGTTTTATATAATCATGCAGATTATTATTGCACAATAACCTCTAAATTTGACTTCACGGGAAAAAAAACCAGCCAGGGTTTCGAAATAACGCATTTAAAAAATGATCAGGTAAACATTCTAAAAATAGAACTAAAAAGTGAAAACTGGAAAATCTTATGGCCTAACAGAGAGGGTGAGATATTTAGTTCCTCCCAGGTTATAAAAGCTATTAATAAACATCATGCTTCTGATGGACTATCTATCTCCTATCCTGCAACTGCTTCATGCAGAACCTTGATTTTTATGGAAGAAAATGGGAGAGGATTTGCATTTCTTGCTCCGCCTGATAATGAGGGAAGAGTTACAGAGTTTTGTATTAGTGCAGAAGATTACAAAAATGTCTCCCTGAACATTAAAGGGAAAAATACCACATGGTATACACTACCCTTTGAAACTTTTAAAGAACTGGAAGATAAAGTAAAAGATCTGCAAGACTCTGTTCACTGGACAGGGTTAGATATTGTAGAAACGAATTCCGGCTGGCAGATACAGGTTGGTCTTATTGGTCCGGACGGAAAAACAGAAGTGCCTGAGAACAAGGGTTTTAATGTTCTTGTTGAAATTTCAGAATTGATGTTAAAAAAACTGGGAGAAGATAATATCCTACATATTTTTGGATACTCCTTGGGCCATGATATGGATTATCCGGATTACACTCCCTCTACTTACCTGGGAGGAGGCTCTCGACTTGAAAAAGCAATAGAGTTGATTCACTTAAACAGGCAAAAGGCAGTTTTCTATATGAATGGAAGAATAGCCCAGAAAGAAAATGTAGAAACGGCCGGATTGTATGATTCCGTCCTTAAAGATAATAAAAATTTACCTTTTACAGAGATCTACCACAATAGAAAATTTTACGTCATGAACCCCTCTTCAGATAAGTGGCAGGAGAGGCTTTTTTTAGAAGCAATGAAGCTTAAAGCACTTGGTGCTGATGGAATCCAGCTGGATCAACTGGGTGGAAGAGCGGCTCCTGTCCCGGCCGGGGAAATCTGGGGAGAAGGATATATCAGGCTTATCAACAGCCTTCATCAGGAGGGACTCTCTGTCTGGATACAGGGATTATCTGATATCTATCCGGCAGACTGGTTTGAACTTACCTACAGGGATATTAATATTCTTGAAGATGGGATCATACGTGGAGGAACCCCGTTGGGAAAGCCAGACAAAAGAGTTTTCCAAATTTCAGTACCAAATCAGGTTCTGCTTGTTCCCCTTTCAAAGCTAAAAACAATAATGGGAAATGAGAAGGCTTATAATGATAAAAGCAATAATAGCAAAATAATTATCGATCTTGATTTGGGAGGGGAGGAATTATTTCTATATGGCCCCTCATATATGACTCAGCTGGAAAAGCTTATGCACAAGGCTGTTTTAAATTAGTAAATGATGCAGAAGCCGCGTTGCGGTATGCATTATAAAATAAATAGGAGGCTTTTCTATGAGAAAAGTTCTAATTACTTTAGTTATGTTGTCATTATTGACAACAGGTTTTATGTTTGCAGG
>DAOWEB010000366.1 GCA_030638735.1 Spirochaetaceae bacterium | reverse complement strand
TCTTTCCATCCACAATCATGTCCAATTCTTTAACGCGCTTGCTTAATCCCTTTACTTGTCCTTTTCTCATTATATATACAATCATAAGGCGTAAAAAACGATCAAATGAACTTATTTTTTCTTCATCCCTTAATTCGAAACTAATACTAAATGTATAATCTCCCGCATTCCTATTAGCAGTAACAAAAATTTCATCTATTTCTGTATTAATACCTATTATTTCTGAGTATCCTGCATCTGTAAAAGCAGGGAACACTACTACAATTTCAGAGAACTTCATCGCATCATAAACATAAGGCTTTATATTCTGCACAGAAGGATTTTCATATTTACTTAAAAATGGATTTATATCTGTATTGGAAGAAAGCTGAAACAAATACCGCTCCGGGACAGACATCTCCAGCTTACCGTCCTTTGATGTCCAATAGGAGTATTTTTTTTCCGTATCTGTTGATTCCTGTTTATCCCATTGCTTATCCAAATTCATTGTTATTGTTTTTCTTGGATATTTACCCAATAACAAAGCTTGCAAAATCAAAGGATTACCTTCACCTGTAAGTTTAAGTGCGCCATAGATTCTCTCTGTTTTGCGCAGGAGAAAATTAATACTGCCGCTTGTATCTTGAAAAAAACTTAAAATTCCCTTTAGCATTCTTCTTGTTTCCGGAGAACAATTAATATAAAAATACATAGAAGAATTATTTGGCAGGCAAGCCATCCAGCTTTCAGAACTAACATCCGTCGGAATACTTGAGCATGTTAAAAAAAGAGAAAATAAAAGAATGAGAAAAAGAAATAATATTATGGTTTTTTTAAAATTCAAATTCACTCCTAATCTGCCTTAGACAATGATATTTCACATGTCTCACTACCACAAACAACTTCGCTTGAACCACTTTTCTTTTCCCAGGTACAGGATACTGCTAATGTTTCTGAAGTAAGGTGCTTTTCAAAAGTATCCACTGCATCCTTTAATGTATCTGAACCAAAAATGCTTAAGTTTATTCTGTCTGTTACATTAAATCCGCACTCTTTACGCATATTCTGTACAGTTCTTACCATATCTCTAATAAGTCCTTCCTGTATCAACTCATTAGTAAGTTCCGGGTCTAATGCAACTGTTAAGGAATCCTGATTTAATACCTTTAAATTAGTTTTCTCATTCCGAACAATATTCACACCGTCTATAGTAAGATCAAAAACTTTATCTCCAATATCTATAGAAAGAGTTGCATTATCCATTAACGATTGAATATCTTTTGCAGAAAAAGCCTGTATCTTTTGAGCAGCAAGCTTCATATCCTTTCCAAGTGACTTACCAAGCACACGATAATTTGGCTTTGCTTCATATTCTATAAGTTCTTCTTCATTTTCTCTAAAAATAACTTCTTTAACATTTAATTCTTCTTTAATAATATCTGTCATTTCTATAAGTGTGCGTTGTTCATTTTTATCTCTGGTTACAAGATGTAATGCCCGTAAAGGCTGGCGTATTTTTAGATTATGCATTGTCCTTAAAGAACGGCCCATAGAAACAGCTTCTCGTGTAATTTTCATTTTCTTTTCCAGCTCTATATCTCTTCTTTCCTTAATACATTCAGGATAATCAAAAAGATGTATAGATTCCGGTCCGTCTACTTTTAGATTCTGATATATCTCCTCTGTTGTGAACGGAATATACGGACAGGCTACTAATATTAATCGCATAAATACAGTAAATAGTGTTTCATATGCCTCATTTTTATCAGGATCGTTTTCCGACCGCCAGAACCTTCTTCTGGAACGTCTTATATACCAGTTATTTAAAAGATCTATGAATTCCACAATAGGACCAATTGCCTTTTGCAAATCATATTTTTCCATATATTCAGAAACTTCTTCCACCATTTTTTCAGCTTCGGACAGTATCCATTTATCAAGAGGATTCTTTGGGTCCTTTGGCGCAGATGTTGGTTTTATATCATCTATATTTGCATATGTAATAAAAAAACTATATGCATTCCATAACGGTATTAAAATATTTTTTAAGGCTTCTTTTACACCATCATCTGAATACTTTAAATCTTCTGCCCGTACAACAGCAGAACTCATTAAAAATAATCTAAGAGCATCTGCACCCAGAGTGTTTATTACATCTACAGGGTTTGTATAATTTCTCTCGGACTTAGACATTTTTTTTCCGTCTTTTGCAAGAACCAGACCGCTGACAACAACAGATTTAAAAGAGGGTTTATCAAATAGAGCTGCGGCCAGAACAATAAGAGTATAAAACCAGCCCCTTGTCTGATCCAGACTTTCCGCAATAAAATCTGCCGGGAAATTATTTTCAAAATGCTCTTTATTTTTAAAGGGATAATGGCTCTGAGCATAGGGCATGGCACCGGATTCAAACCAACAGTCCAAAACCTCTTCTATCCTGGTCATCTCTCCCCCGCATTTACAGGTTATTTTTATTTCATCTACAAAATGCTTATGAAGATCTGTTAATACCTTTCCGGAACGATATTCCAGCTCTTTCTTAGAACCAAGGCATTCCATTTCATTACAGGTATTACATTTCCAGATTGGGATGGGATTTCCCCAATACCTGTTTCTGGATATAGCCCAATCCCTGGCACCTTCCAGCCATTTTCCAAACCGTCCCTTTTTAAGATGTCCGGGCATCCAGTAAATCTGATCATTTGCATCAATCATTCTATTTTTTA
>DAOWEB010000263.1 GCA_030638735.1 Spirochaetaceae bacterium | reverse complement strand
CCCAAGAATTTCACCTTTGTTAACTTCAAAAGAAAGATCATTTACCGCTTTTACAACTTCCGGTTTAGCACCGAATTTTTCGCTCTTTAAGGTAAAATATGTTTTTAAGTTTTTTACTTCAAGTAATTTTTCCATATCTATTCCTTCTTCTCATCAACATAATGACACCAGACTGAATGACCATCATCAATTTTTGTTTCACTGGGAAATGATTCCCTGCATGCAGGCATGGCATGGGGACATCTGTTTTCAAAGGGGCATTCATTACCAATGGTAAGTAGATCGGGAATGGTTCCTTTAATTGCCTCAAGCCTTTTTGCATCAGTATACTTTTTATTTGAAGGTAGAGAATTTAGCAATCCTTGTGTATAAGGATGGCTGGGCTTTTCAAAAAGTGAATAAACATCCGCTTCTTCCATTTTCCTTCCTGCATACATAACAATGACCCTGTCGGCTGTTTCTGCAACAACTCCCATATCATGGGTAATAAGCAGTACAGACATCTTAATATCCTGTTTAAGTTCGTAAATCAACCTCAAAATCTGTGCCTGAATTGTTACATCCAAAGCTGTTGTGGGCTCATCTGCAATAAGAAGCCCAGGCTCAGGAGAGGCCAAAGCCATGGCAATCATAACTCTTTGTCGCATCCCTCCTGAAAGCTGATGAGGATAATCTTTAATCCTCCGTTCGGGTGCAGGAATTTTTACCAACTCCAGAAGTTTAACAGTTTTCTCCATGGCTTCTTCTTTTTTAATATCATGATGTGCCATAAATACATCCGCAATCTGATCACCTATCTTGAAAACAGGGTTAAGTGAGGTCATAGGTTCCTGAAATATCATCGAAATTCGCTCACCCCTCAGGGCAGCAATCTCTTTATCATCCAGTTCAAGAAGATCCTGACCTTCAAAAATAACCTTTCCACTTTCAATTTTTCCAGGAGGCATAGGTATCAATTGATTTATAGTATGAGCCGTTACAGACTTACCGCAACCAGACTCACCAACCAAAGCAAGAGTTTCTCCTTTTTTAATTTGAAGATTCAAATTACGCACAGCCTTTACTATACCCCTGTGGGTATAAAAGCTTACTGAAACATCTTCCATGGAAAGCAATATTTCTTTGTCCATATTAATCCTTCATCCTTGGGTCCAGAACGTCACGCAAACCATCAGCCAGTAAATTAAATCCAAGTACAGTAAACAGAACAGCAACACCCGGAAATGTAACAATCCACCATGCAGAAGTTACAAACTCTCTTGAACTTGCAATCATCAAGCCCCACTCTGATGTTGGAGGCTGAGCACCAAGACCAAGAAAAGAGAGTGCTGCAGAACTTAAAATAGCATTACCTACTCCAAGTGTAGCCTGTACAAAAATGGGTGCAATAGAATTGGGTAAAATAGATTTAAACATCAATTCAAAATTTGAGGCACCAAGAGAGCGTTCTGCCGTTATATAATCGTTTTCCTTTTCTGCCAGAACCGAAGCACGAACAACCCTGGCATATTGCGGTATCTGGGACACCCCAATGGCAATCATGGCATTAACAAGTGAGGGTCCAAGAAGCGCAACAATAACTATTGTCAACAGAACATATGGAATTGCCAGCATCATATCTATAAATCGCATAACAATTCGATCGACCCAGCCGCCGTAGTATCCACTGATAAGACCAATGAGTATTCCAAAAGAAAGAGAAATAGTCACTGAAATAGTTCCTATTACAAGAGAGACCCTGGAACCATATATTATTCTTGTTAATAGATCCCGGCCAAGATCATCTGTCCCCAAAATATGGGAGGAAACAAAGGGAGCTGTCTTTCTAATTGAAATATCCTGAGCATTTGGTTCAAAAGGTGTTAACCATGGAGCAAGGAATGCCATTAGTATAAAACTTACAATAATGATAAATCCAATTATTGCAGATTTATTCCCCTTCAACTGAAAAAGTGCTTCCCTGAACAAGCTGTTTTTTTCAATGCTTACTACACTGCTTTCTTCTTTGGTATTCTCATTTTTTTCTGTGTTCATATTTTACCCGCCTAACTAAGCCTGATTTTAGGATTCACAACTGAATATAGAATATCAACAAGAAGGTTTATAAGAACAAAGGAAATTGATATAAATATTATTCCACCCTGTACTGCCGGATAATCCCTGGCTTCAATTGCATGATAGAGCCATTTCCCGATACCCGGCCAGGCAAAAACAGTCTCTGTCAAAATAGCTCCGGCCAGAAGCATACCCACCTGTAATCCAATAACTGTTATTATTGGAAGCAATGCATTTTTTAAAGCGTATCTATATATAACACGTCTTTCTTTAATACCAGCACTTCTGGCAGTCTTTATATAATCCTGATTCAGAACTTCAAGAAGTGAACTACGTGTTATCCTTGCAGTAATGGCCAGAGGTATTGTACCCAGGGCAATAGCTGGAAGTACAAGGTGATGCAGGGCCGAAAAAAGTACTTTCGGATCTCCGCTTTTTAACAGTACAATAAAACCATCCAGAACATAAAGACCTGTTATAGATGTAAAATAATACCTTATATTCATTCTTCCACCAGTGGGAAAAAGATCAAGCTTTACAGAGAATATCATAATAAAAACCAATGCCAGCCAGAAGACAGGCATGGAGACTCCAACCAGTGCGCTGGCCATAGAACCAAAATCTATCCAGCTGTTCTTACGGGTGGCCGAAAGAACACCAAGGAAAATTCCGACTGATGTAGAAAATATCATCGCCCAGATTGCCAGCTCAACAGTTGCAGGTAAATGGTCACGTATCTCTTCAGATACTTTTTGACCTGATTTAATGGATTTTCCTAAATCAAGCTTTACAATACGCTGAAGATAGAGTCCGTACTGCACATAAAGAGGTTTATCCAGGCCAAGCTCATGGCGTAATTTCTCAATACTCGCAGCAGTTGCCCGCTCTCCAAGCATGACCCTGGCAGGATCTCCAGGAGAAAGGGCAATCATAAAAAATACAATTGTTATAACCCCAAAAAGGGTTGGTATAAGTAATGATAATCTCTTTAATATGTATTTAAGCATTGTTTATTCCAATATAAAGGGAATTTAATAAAAGGCAGAGATGCTGAAAAAGCATCTCTGCCATAGTTTAATACTAAAATTATGAGTCAGTTAATAACTCAATAATCTATTTTTCAAGCCATACAGAAGTAAAAACTCTCTTACTTGTTGGATATAGAACATATCCCTGTACACTATCTTTCATAGGTGCAACAACAACAGAGTGTGCAATTGTTACCCATGGAGCTTCTTCTTTAAAAATAACCTGGGCTTTCATATAAAGATCAGTTCTTTTTGCAACATCTGCAGTTTCTTTAGCTTCTTTTATAAGAGCTGTAAATTCAGCATCTTTCCAGAAAGCAATATTACCTGCAGGTTTAACTGCTGCATTGGCAGATAAAAGTACCCATAAAAAGTTATCAGGATCACCATTATCACCAGTCCAACCTAATAGAGCCATATCATGTTCACCCATATCGGTTTTATCAAGATATGTTCCCCAGTCGTATGATGTAATTGCTGCATCAATACCAACAGCTGCAAGCTGGGCCTGCATAATTTCTGCTACTTTTTTACCATTTGGATTGTATGGTCTGGATACAGGCATTGCCCATAGAGTAGTTGAGAAACCATCAGCATATCCAGCTTCTGCAAGAAGTGCTTTTGCTTTTTCAGGATCGTATGGATAATCTTTTATATCATCATTATAAGACCACATTCCAGGAGGAAGAGGATTCTTGGCTACCTGTCCAAGTCCACCATAAACACCATCAATAATGTCTTGTTTGTTCATTGCATAATTAACTGCCTGACGAACAAGTTTGTTGTCAAAAGGTGGTTTTTCTGTATTAAGAGCCAAATAACCAACATTAAGGCCAGCCTGTTCAATTATTTTAATACCTTCAGTTGTTCTAAGACCAGGAATATCTTCTGGTGATGGATAGTCAACTAAATCAACTTCACCCTTTTTAAGAGCAAGAACTCTAGCTGTTGCATCTGGAACAACTTTAAAAATTACACGGTCAAGGTAAGCATTATCACCCCAGTAATCATCGAATCTTTCAACAACTATATTTGCATCTTTAGTCCAGGATACAAATTTAAAAGGACCTGTTCCAACAGGGTTATTTGTGAAATCTTCTTTATATTTCTCAACAGCTGCTGGAGAAACAATTACAGCAAAGTTCATTGCAAGGTTAGCAATAAAAGGAGCTTCAGGTTTCTGAAGTGTATATTTAACTGTAAATTCATCAACAGCTACAATATCTTCAACAATACCACTCATATCCATATATCCCCAGTATTTCCATGGACCATATTCGTAGTACGGATTACTTTCATCAAGCTGTCTCATATGTGAGAAAACAACAGCATCAGCATTAAAATCTGTCCCATCATGAAATTTCACACCCTCTCTAAGATGGAAAACATATTCAAGGCCGTCTGCAGATACATCCCATGTTTCAGCAAGACCAGGAATTATTGCAGTTGAACCAGGTGCAAACTCTACAAGACAGTTGTAGATATTGTCTGCAACCATAAAAGATTCACCATCTGTTTCTCTTGCAGGATCAAGACCTACAGCATCACCTGAGCGAGCAAATACAAGTACTCCACCAGCTTTACCATCAGTTGCTGCTGGTTCATCTTTGGCACCACCGGCAAACATCATTGCAGGTACATTACTTATCACCAGTAAAAGAATTAAAATTTTCTTCATTCATTTTCTCCTTATTGAAAATATTCTATAGATTGTACACTATATATGTTAAAATAAGAACAACTTTTATCAAATTTTGTTGTATTTATCTTATTTTTATAGAACTGGCATATAAAATAATTATATTGGTATCTGAATTAGAAAAGTACTTCCATAGTTTTCTCCGTTACTATAAGCTTGGATAACTCCCCCATGGAGCTCAACCAGTTCCCTGGTTAAGTTCAATCCAAGACCAGTCCCCTGATATTTTCTTGTTGTAGAATTATCAATCTGCTCAAATGGTGAAAAAATACGCTCCAGATTATTACTATTAATACCAATTCCGGAGTCTTTTATTTTTATATCGATAAAATTATTTTTTACTTCACCCCTAATAAAAATATTACCTTTTCTGGGGGTAAACTTAACAGCATTGGAAAGAAGGTTAAAAAATATCTGCTTCATCTTTCTTCGATCCAGAGAAAATTTTTCACTAAATAGCAATTCTGATTCTACAACAATATTTTTTTCTCCCGTTTGTTCCTTAAAATAAAAGATATTATCTTCAATTAGTTTTGTTAAATCAATCTCTTCCAGATGAAGGTTCATTTTACCTGACTCTATTTTTGAAAGATCAAGAATATCACTGATTAAAGATAGTAAATGTTTTCCACTGGAAAGTGCATTTCCAAGATATTCTAATTGAAGATCATTCAAAGGACCTAATTTTTGTTGCAAAACAAGATCAGTAAACCCCAAAACATGGTTTAAAGGAGTTCGTATTTCATGACTCATATTGG
>DAOWEB010000346.1 GCA_030638735.1 Spirochaetaceae bacterium | reverse complement strand
TAAACTCAACAGTCCCCTCTGTATCATTTTGCCCGCCTTTTGTTGTTCCAAGAATTTCTAATCCAAGCCATTCGGAATCGCTTGACCACTGCTTTGTTCCCTCCACATCTAATCCGTCCCTCTTTTCAGGACTATGGGTAGATTCAATAAAATCAATATCTCCGATAACATATGCCGAATACCTGGCACGCATAAGATCTTCAGCTCTAGGAGGATCAATAATTCCCTTTATATAAGGAGCACAGCATTTTTCAAATTCGACGGATTTTCCGCAATAACAATTATTCATAATTTATATTACCTCAATATCCTTTACAGTCCTATCCGACTCCACATTACCCGTATTCACAGTCCCCATTGGCTCAAACATCAGCACATGAACTTCATTTTCTGCCACAGGCATATGCTCTACACCTCTTGGAATAATGTACATCTCACCTTCATCAAGCTCAACATCCCCATCCCTTAATTTTATGGTTAGATGTCCCTTTATGACCATAAATAATTCATCTTCATTTTCATGATCATGCCAGACGAATTCTCCTTTTAATTTTGCCAGTTTTACATACTGATTATTAAGTTCTCCTACTATTTTTGGTTCCCATAATCCATTAAACAGAGAGAATTTCTCAGCTAAATTGACTTTATTCATTTATACTTCCTTTCCATGTATTTTAATATTATTATCTTCTAATTGATATTCAATATAATAAATCAATCTTCATCTTTCAATCCTTATAAAAACTCTGTAAAATACCCCTATGTTCAGCAAAAGATTTAAACAGTTAACACCATATACACCAGGGGAACAGCCTCAGAATAGAAAGTATATAAAATTGAATACTAACGAGAACCCTTTTCCTCCGTCCCCATTGATTGAAGAGTATTTAAAAACAGCAGATACTGACCTGTTAAAGCTATATCCTGATCCTGGTTCAGATAAACTAAGAAAGACAATTGGGAAATATTATAATCTACCAGCATCTATGGTATTTACAGGGAATGGATCGGATGAGGTTCTCTCTTTCTGTTTTTATGCCTTTTTCGACAGTAATAACGGCCCGCTGCTTTTTCCGGAACATAGTTATAGTTTTTATCCTGTTTACTGTGGATTCTATGATATTCCATTTAAACGAATCCCTTTAAAACCAGATTTTTCTATTTCTGTTGATTCATATATTAAAGAAAAAAACTATAGTGGAATTATCTTCCCAAATCCGAATGCTCCCACAGGAACATATCTACAGCCTTCAGAAATTGAAAGGCTAATGAGAAACACCAGAAAAGACAGAGTTGTAATTATCGACGAAGCATATATTGATTTTGGGGGGGAGTCTGCAGTAGAACTTGTAAATCAATTTGATAATCTTTTAATTGTACAGACATTCTCAAAAAGCAGATCTTTGGCAGGTCTCCGGGTAGGATTCGCTATTGGAAACGATAAATTAATATCTGCACTTGTTACAGTAAAGGACTCCTTTAACTCCTACCCTCTGGATACACTTGCACAAAATGCTGCAAGAATTGCCATGGAAGATATAGATCATTTTGAACACAACAAAGCACGAGTTATAGAAACAAGAGAGTTTACCATAAATGAACTTGAATCCCTTAACTGGGTGATACTTCCATCTTTGGCTAATTTTATCTTTATTAAAAAAGATAATATTAGAGGTAAGGATATTTACGAAAAATTAAAAGAAAAAGGTCTTCTGGTTCGCTATTTTGGACATACAGGTATTGAAGATTTTATTCGTATAACAATTGGAAAAAAAGAAGATATGATTGTGTTAATTAATCTCCTTAAAACAATAGGGAGTAATTAAAAATGTCACTAAACTGGAAAGAAATTGATCTTATACTACACGAACTTGATCTAACCGGAGCTCTTATTCAAAAAATTAGACAGCCTGACTTTAAAAGCTTGTTACTGGACCTGTACAAACCAGGAAATGCGTTTCCTCTTCTAATAAATCTCAACCAGGGGAATGTTAGACTTCACAGGCTTACAGGCAATAATCCACGAAAAGTTGTTCTTCAGAGATTTGCACAATTTTTGCGCTCCCGAATTAATGGGGGAAGAATAATCAGTGCAGTTCAATTAAACAATGACAGGATAATTAAAATTATTTCTCTTAATGGTGAAGAAGAAACATTTATCTATATCCGCCTTTGGGGTGGAGCATCAAATATTATAGTAACAGATAACTCTCATACAATACTGGATGCCTTCTACAGAAGACCAAAGCAAAATGAAGTTTCCGGAGGAACATACTTTCCGGAAGAAACAGTCCCAGGAAAAAATAAAACAAGCAAAGTATTTGAAATTAGAGAATATGATAAAGAAAAGAGTTTTAATGACTTCATTGAAAAAAGCTACAGAAATATTGAATCCAACAGTGAAATTATAACATTAAGATCAAGAGTTGAAAGTATAATCAATTCCAAAGAATACCAACTGGAATCTGCTTTATCCGGTTTAAACTCAAGAATTAATAATTATGAAAATTATGATCAGTACAAAGAGCAGGCTGAATTAGTAAAGGCAAATATTTATAAAATTCATAGAGGCGATACCTTTCTGGAAACAGAAAATTATTTTAATAATAATAATCTTATTAAAATTTATCTTGATTCTACTTTGAGTCCTGGAGAAAACAGCGAGTTATTATTTACCAAATATAAAAAGGCCAAATCTGGTTTAAAAAATATTATTGAAGAGATTAATAATTTAAAGAAAAATCTTAAAAATATACAGAAAGAAAAAGAAAATCTCCAAAAAGAAGTTACTCCTGAAAATGAACTATCAAAGCTGAAAGAATACCTGGCAGGAGTCCCTAAACAAATACAGCTTAAAGAAAAAGAAAAGATTCCGGGGCTCCAGTTTACTTCAGGTAGTTTTACAATACTTGCAGGAAGAACAGCAACAGAAAATGATTTATTATTAAGAAAATATGTCAGAGGTAATGATTACTGGCTTCACACAAGAGATTATCCTGGTGGGTATATTTTTATAAAGCTGATAAAGGGCAAAAGTATTCCTCTGGAAACTCTACTGGATGCTGGAAACCTGGCAGTATTTTTTTCAAAGGCAAAAAACAGCGGTAAAGCAGATCTTTATTATACACAGGTTAAACACCTGAGAAGAGCCAAAGACAGTAAAAAAGGTACAGTTCTGCCTACAAATGAGAAAAATTTATCCATCAGTATTGATGAAAAACGACTAAACAGATTGTTGGGCAGGAATAGATATGAAGAAAATTGATACAGAACATAAAATGACTGTAGATTTTATTTTATATCCCGGTATTAAGGAAGAATTGGAAAAAAGAATAAAACTGATCCTGGAAGAGGCTGATCTATCAAAACTATCAATAAAAGAACCTGTAAAAGCTATCTTTGTACCCCATGCAGGATGGTCTCATTGTGATAAAATTATGGCATCAGCATATGCTTCTGTGGCACATAGAAAATTTAAACGAGTAGTAATACTTAGCAGAGTACATAGAGAACCGGCAAAATCTATTTTCCTGCCGGAATTTTTATCTTACATAAGTCCTTTGGGAGATATGGAAGTGGATCATACAATTCTTTCAGAACTTTCAAAAAGTAACAGTATATTTGAATATAACAACGTTCCTCATGTAGAAGAGCATTCCATCGAAGTACAAATACCATTTATTAAATATTTATGGCCGGAAGCAAAAATTGTACCAATACTGAGTGGTAAATCTACCAGCTCTATTTCAAGAAAATTATCTGAATCCCTTAATAAAGTTTTTGAAAATAAATTGGACAGCACACTTTTTATTGTCTCATCCAGTATTTCCTCCTACGAAACAGGTAATAAATCGAGGGAAGAAGCTGATAGATTTATTTCAACCCTAAATAATAAAGATGATTGGAAAAACTTACCCGAAATGCTGAATAAGGGAGAGATAGGAGCATGCAGTGCAGACTGCCTTTCTGCTATACTAAATTTGTTTAATAATAAAAGTTCAGTTAATATACTGGATTTAAAATACTGGAAAAACCTGGAAGAAAAAGAAAAACGTGTATGTTTTGGAGCAATTTCTATAAGTTAGGCTGGTTGCCCATGTAACCCAGGAGAAAAAAATGGAATTTTCACTAACAGAAAATGAAAAACAAATTTTATTATCCACCGCCAGGGAAAGTATTTCATCCAAACTGGAAAATAGAAACCCTGATTACCCAAAGGTTGAAAAAAGCTTACTTGAGCCTCTGGGATCTTTCGTCACACTTCATATAGAAGGGAAATTACGAGGATGCATAGGCCATATGCTTCCAGTCAAAGCCCTTATTGAGGATATCAAAATCCTTGCCAAAGAAAGTGCCTTCCATGACCCGAGATTCCCGACCTTAAGCTTAAAAGAGCTTCAGCATATTGATATAGAAATATCAGTATTATCTCCACTGGAAGTTTCCTCACCGGAAAAGGTAATTGTAGGAAAACATGGAATAATTATGAAAAACGGATATAATTCAGGCGTTCTCCTCCCCCAGGTCCCAACAGAACAGAGTTGGAACAGAGAAGAATTCCTGTCAAACACATGCCGTAAGGCAGGAATGCAAACGGATTGCTGGAAAGACCCAAATACCCAAATAGAAACCTTCACAGCAGTAATTTTCGGTGAAAACAATTCGTAGGGGCAGTCCAGAGGATCGATTTATCGACCCTCTGTGGCTGCCCGAACCGTAATACGATTAACCCAAAAACCCAACAATTTCATCCCGTATCAATTCAATATCCCCTGGATAAAACCATTTAACATCAGGAATTGATCTAAAAAATGTTATCTGTCTTTTTGCATAACGTCTTGAATTCATTTTTATCAAATCTCTTACATCAGATAGAATAATATCACCTCTTCTACCCATTAAAAAAAATTCCCGGTAACCTATTCCCTGCATTCCAGGATCACTTTCTTTCATACCCTGTTTAAAACATTGCTTTACTTCATCAATAAAACCAGCTTTAAACATTTCATCAACACGCTGATCAACTCTACTGTACAGTTCGGCCCTCTCCCTTTTAAGACCTAGAACAAGAGGATCAATCCCAGAACGGAGACTATTAGAGGGTTTAAAATCTGATTGAGCTCTTCCACTTCCTCTTGCTATTTCCAAAGATCTGAGAATTCTATATTTATCATTAGGATGAATTTTTTCAGTTCTTATAGGATCAACTTGTTCCAATTCGCTGTATAAAGCGGTAAGCCCTTTAGAGTTCAATTCCAGCATAAGTTCTTCACGAATACCCTGTTTAATATCAGGAATATCGGGAAGACCATATAGGTAATTCTTAAAATAAAAAGCTGTTCCACCGCATATAACAGGAATCTTCCCCCGGTCAGTAATATCCTGAGCCAGATTATCTGCCAATCTAACAAATTCTCCTGCATGGAACTGTTCTTTAGGAGAAATTATATCTATTAAATGGTGTGGAATTTCACTTTGCAGCTTATGTGAAGGTTTTGCCGTACCAATATCCAAGGTACGGTAAACCTGTAACGAGTCTGCATTTATAATTTCATATTTATCTTTAAAAAGCCTGGATAAAAGTTCTGTTTTCCCAACTGCGGTCGGACCAAACAGAAGTATTATCTTCATTCTTCGAGTTGGTATTCTACTTTTCCTGAAAGAACCTGATCAATAGATTCCGTAACAACTTTTTCGCCCCTATTATCAATTTCGATATCCTCACCTGAAGCGGTAATTTGATCGGCTCTTTTAATTATCGCACAAGTCATGGTATAGGCGTTTTTATCTTTACTGATAAGAATATCTAAAGGAATACTCATCAATTAATCTCCTTAAGGGTAGTAATTTGTGCACTATAACGGATTTCTATACTATTGTAAAGATTCCACAGCCGCAAGGATTAAGGCAACTACCTCATTTGCATTATTCACATCAGTATTAATAATTAAATCTGCAAAATCGTACTGATTAGTATCAATTGCATATATTTTTTTATATCTGGCACTGTCTTTTTGGTCCCTGTCTTCTGTTTCGGCAATTTTTTCTTCCAGGGTACTATTTTCACGACAGGCTATTCTACCCGCTCTGACCGAAGGAGAGGCAGTAAGATAAACCTTAAGATCAGCATCAGCAATCATCCATATAGCCAGTCTGGATCCCAGAACACAGTTACCTTCCTTAGAAAGATAAACCTGTTTTTTATCCAGTTCCATATCAATTGAAGTACTTTCCTCTGCCATCTGCCTAAGCTCTTCAAAACTAGTACCCTTTTCTTCAGCCATTGTCCTGAATGTATAATTAATAAACTTCAGATTTAGTTTATCTGCTACCATTTTACTCACAGTGGTGTTTCCACATCCACTTTTACCGGATATAGCTATTGTAATATTATTCAACATTTCTTAACTGCTCTCTTATCTTTTCCACTGCTTCTTTTTCTTCAATTACAGCCTGACTAATTTCCAGCATATTGCTCTTGGAACCTATTGTATTTATCTCTCTGTTCATCTCCTGGCAAAGAAAATCAAGTTTTTTTGCTACTGGCTGTTTTCTATGAAGAGTATTACAGAACTGTTCAAGATGGCTTGATAAACGGGAAAGTTCTTCCCCAATACCATATTTCATTAAAAGTATTGCTGTTTCCGCAAGAATTCTGTTTTCATCAATTTTTTCATCTATTAGTTGCTGGAATCTTTCTTTAATATTCTTTTTTATTAAATCTTCAAGTCCTGATTCCCTGTTTTGGATAATCTTTTGGGATTTCCAGATAATATCTATATTTGACATTATATCTTCCCAGGTTGCATCCCCCTCTTTAATTCTGGCATCATTGTACTGAATCCATACTTTATCCAAATTCTCGAAAACTATAGATTTATATTTATCAATATCCCTCTTTTTAACAATTTTCATAACACCATCAAGATGCAGAAAATGTGATAAACGGGGAATTTCATCCAGTTCAGCAGCCTCAGTTATCTGAATAAGGGCTTTCTTATATGCAGTAACTACAGATGTATCAAGAATAACATCAAGATCTTCTTCAAGTTCTTTTACACGTATGTACAGTTCTACTCTGCCCCTTACAATTTTCTCCTTGAGATATGCACGTAATTCCGGTTCCAATGGAGACATAAAGGAAGGTAGATTTACATTTATATCAAGATATCTATTGTTATATGATTTGAGCTCTACAGACATCTGTACCGATTCATTCTGAGTATCAATCCAACCATACCCTGTCATACTTTTCATTTTTCCGCTCCTTTGGATGCATAACCGAGCAGGGAGCTAGCTTCCGACCAGGTCTCTTTGTAGTATTTAATTAACTGCTCACCAATTTCCCAGTTATTTCCTGCTCCAATTGTAATAAAAAGATCGTTTTCCTGCAGTAGTTTTGTATAAAAATTGAACGATTCTTCAATTTCATGAAAATAATGCACTTCTTTATGATTTTTTTTTGTTTCTTCGAAAAGGGATCTTCCGTTTATACGGCCTTCCTTTTCTCTGGCAGAACTGTATATTTTATGAAGAATTACTATATCCGCGTCTGAAAAACAGGAAGCAAATCCGGAAAATAGAGCTTCTGTTCTGGAATAAGTGTGGGACATAAAATCTGCAATAATACGTCTATTGGGATAGAACTCTTTTATCCCCCTTAAAGTAGTTGCAATTTCAGTTGGGTGATGTCCATAATCATCTATAAAGAGAACCCCTTTGTGTTCTCCTTTAATTTCCGACCTCCGTTTACTCCCTGTAAAGGATGATAATCCATTTGCAATACTTTTTATTTCAGGTTCACGCCCCTCTTTTTCTAAAATACTAACAGTAAGTGCTATAGCTGCTGCTGCATCAAGAACAAGGTGTTTCCCTGGAACTTTAAGCTTAAACTCACAATCAAAACCTTCCAGTCTGAATGCATTTAATCCATCTCTTTTTTTTGATAAAGTAATTCTGTATGGGCTTAACGCAGTTTCTCCGTATGCGATTTGGCGGATATCCGGTCTGATTTTATTTAGTTTGGCCGCAGCGCCCCGGGAGCCCTTGTCATCACTACAATAAATTAGCCTTCCTCCTGAAGGCAGTAGTTTTATATAACTAATAAATGAATCTTCAATATCATTATAATCCTTAAAATAATCCATATGATCATTTTCAATATTTGTTAAAACAATTATTTCAGGATGGAAATGAAGAAAATGACGTTTATACTCACATGTTTCTGCAACAAAGTATTTATTTCCTCCAAGATAACTCGATCTGCCTCCAAAAGAATTAACCCCTGAACCTACAAGAGTAGTAACTGGTAGATTAAGATGTTTCAACAAGGTTCCGGCTATGGATGTAGTTGTTGTTTTACCATGAACACCGGCAATACCACATGAAATCATTGTCTTTGATAACTGTCCAAGAGCTTCTGTATATTCCAGTACAGGCAGATCCAATTTAGAAACAGCAGCCATTTCCACATTATTCTGTATTGAATAAGCTGCAGAATGAACTACGAAATCTATATTGGATGGGATATTTATCTCTAAAAAACCTTCTGAATAAGGAATTTTGAGGGAATCCAGAATTTTATCTGTATAAAATTTTTCGACAGTATCAGAACCAGAAATAATAGCCCCTTTACTTAGAAATATTTCAGCAAGAGCTGTCATTCCTGTGCCCTTAATACCTATAAAATATATATGTTTACCTTTTATATCCAAGGGTAATTTTTTATTTTTCATTAGGAAATAATAACTGTATAAATTACAATTTGCAACGGTGGAAGAAATTTAATATAAATAAATATGTTATTATTGGAAAATAATAGAAAAGTAGGTATATTCTAGTTTGAGAGGTAAAATTATGGGTAAAGAAAGAAACACTCAGAAAGCAACAAAAAAAGCACCGGCAAAATCTCTAAAAGAAAAACGGAAAGAGAAAAAAGAAAAGAAAGCACAAAAAAGTTAACATTAATTTCAAACAACCCTAAACACTTAAATATAGACTTAATTGCTTAGGGTTGTGAATTTCAACCAGGATATTTCACTCTGATTTCAAATAATCAGATATTGATATTGCTGCATCCCGTCCATGAGCAAATGCCCGTACAACAAGAGATGCTCCTGTTGCAGCATCCCCTGCTGCGAAAACACCATCAACACTGGTCTTATAATTGCTGTCGGTCTTTATATTCCCCCTGGAATCCAGATCAACTCCAATACTCTTTACAAGACTGTCATGCTCAACATGTGTAAATCCCATGGCAATAAAAACAAGATCAATTTTTTTGGAAAATTCAGTTCCCGGAATTTCCTTCATTTTGTAGGATTTTTTCTTCTCATCATAAATCCATTCAACACGCACAAAATGTGCTTCATTAAGATGAATACCATCTCTGGATGAGAGATATTTAGTAGATACGCCCCATTCCCTTTCGCAGCCTTCCTCATGAGAACTTGAAGTTCTTAATATTTTAGGCCAATCGGGCCATTCAGGATTCCAGTCATTTTTCCAATCCATAGGTTTCGGCATAATCTCATATTGAAGTACAGACTTTGCTCCCTGACGGATTGAAGTACCAACACAATCAGAACCAGTGTCACCACCACCTATAACCAACACAACTTTATCCTTAGCAGAGATAATTTGATTTAATGCCAATTTCCCCTCGTTCAGCTTATTTGATCCTGTAAGAAAATCAAGAGCAAAATGAATACCATCCAGACCCCGTCCTCCTGCAGGTAAGTCTCTTGGAGTACCTGCACCCATGGTTAATAAAATTGCATCAAATGATTTTTTTAAATAACGGACAGAGAGATCTTCTCCAATAGTAACATCATTCTCAAAAAATATTCCTTCCTGTTCCATAATTTCAATACGCCTGTCCAGAATTTTCTTTTCAAGCTTATAACCAGGTATTCCATACCTCATTAAACCTCCTGCTTTTGGTGCTTTTTCAAAAACAGTTACTTTATGCCCCTGTTTACGAAGTTTTTTTGCAGCAGTAAGACCTGCCGGACCGGAACCAATAACAGCAACACTTTTTCCACTTTCCTGTAATGGGGGTTCAGGTTTAACCCATCCTTCCTTAAAGGCTCTATCCATTATTTGTAATTCTATCTGTTTAATAGTCACAGGAGATGTATTTATAGAGAGAGTACAGGAAGTCTCGCAAGGAGCAGGACAGATACGACCTGTAATTTCAGGGAAACTGCTTGTCAATTCCAGTCTCTCCCAGGCTTCTTTCCATCGCCCTTTGTAAACAAGATCATTCCATTCAGGAATAAGGTTACCAAGAGGACAACCAAGGGAATGGCAGAAAGGGATACCACAATCCATACATCTGGCGCCTTGTTTTTGAAGTTCCTTTTCCGGTAATCGTGTTGTAAATTCATTATAGTGGGTTATTCTTTTTTCTACACTTTCATATTTAACTCTGGCCCTTTTGTATTCAATAAATCCTGTTTCTTTTCCCATTTTAAACTCCCACTTCCTCTAATACTGACTTCTGTTGCTCCAAAGCCCTTTTATAATCAACAGGCATTACCTTTATAAATGCCGGAAGCATCTCCTGCCAGTGTCTTATTATCCATGATGCATGCTCACTGCCTGTATATTCTATATGCTCTTCTATAAGATTTTTAAGTTGAGTTATATCTTTTTCATTAATTAGAGGTTCAATATCTACCATATCCAGGTTACATCTGGTATCAAAAAGCTGATCTTCATCAAGAACATAGGCAATTCCACCACTCATCCCTGCAGCAAAGTTAAGTCCGGTAGGTCCAAGTATTACAACAATACCACCAGTCATATATTCACATCCATGATCACCCACACCTTCAACAACACTTACAGCCCCGGAATTCCTTACAGCGAATCTTTCGCCGGCCATACCATTTACAAAGAACTTGCCTCCGGTTGCTCCAAACAGATTTACATTCCCTGTTATAATATTTTTCTCTGATCTGTAGTTAAGGCCATCAGGTGTAGAAATAATAATCTTTCCCCCGGATAACCCTTTACCGACATAATCATTTGCACTTCCCTTAAGATTCAACGTAATTCCAGACGCCAGAAAGGCACCTAAGCTCTGGCCTGCCTCTCCATAAAGATTTAATTTTATAGTATCTTCCGAAAGTCC
>DAOWEB010000083.1 GCA_030638735.1 Spirochaetaceae bacterium | reverse complement strand
AGGAACACCATTCCATTGTCTTGCTAAAAAACCATATAAAGGTATTTTCCAGCTTTCCTCTTTTGCCAACCCTGAAACAGGCCGGGGCAGAAGATGGGTATATAAAAGTGGTACTTCCAAAAAATTTGTATGATTAAACATAATAAGAGCAGGACCCTTGAAAGGGATTTTTTCAAGCTCCCTGTCATCAATTCGACAACTTGTATCTATCATCCCTTTTATAATACCAGTAACTATTTTACCTGCAAGATTCAATTATTTATCCCTCCCTGGTCGTTCGCTTCGCTCACTGCTCGGGTATGCATCCCTCCGGAATATATGCAGAGTGCACCTGGAATACACTCAATTTTAAGATTCTTACCATCTGTACAAATAGTTTCACCATCAGCATGACAAATTAAACTTCCTGTTACAGCTTCAACTTCATATTTAAGAGATCTGGCCATTGTAACAACCGGATTCTCTGATTGCGTTCCCTTAGTATATTGAATCATTAATTTAACCATTTTTATTCTGCTTATATGTTCTACAGGCATGCAGAGATCAAATACACCATCATCAACCCTACCCTCAGGAGCCATAAAAAAAGTACCTCCCATTCGACTGCCATTTAGAATTGAAACCTGACTGGATTCAACATTGTAAGTTTCACCATTATACGTAACCCTGAGAGATGGAGCCTTTGGATACTTAAAAAGGGTAACAATGGCTCCCCATATATAGGTAACAGGTCCATGAATAAATTTAAGCTTTGCCGCCTCAAGACCTACCAGTGTATCAAAACCTATGCCAATTCCATTTCCAAAATATCTTCCCTCAGGGTAATCACCACCAACTATAGATCCTACATCAAGGGGAGAAACATTTTCTTTTATTATATTTTCTGCTGCATGTGAAACATCTGCCGGAACTCCGGCACCATAGGCAAAATCATTCCCCCTGCCAATAGGAAGGACACCAAAAACAGGGAGCTTTGCTACCTGGGAAGAAACCTTCATAAGCCCATTGATTACTTCATTACAGGTACCATCTCCACCTGCCGCAACTACACCGGAATATCCGCTTATTGCCGCTTCTTCCGCAAATAACGCTGCATCCCACACTTTTTCAGTAATTGATATATCATAGTTAATACCTGATTGATCAAAAATATCTCTTATGACAGGAAGCTGTTTTGCACCATTTCCCATACCTGAAATAGGGTTGAGAATTATCTTTATTTTCCCCATTACTTGTTTAGACCTTTTTTATTTGGACCTTTAAAAAGCTTCTTAAAAAAACCTTCTTTCTTTTTCTTTTCTGACATATTACCTGAACCGGAAGAGCTTTCCAGCTTAAAATTCTCACCATATTTATTCTTGTAGTATGCCAGTTTCTCTGCTTCGGTACTTGTTCTGGTTAGTTTCAAAGGTGTTTTATTATTCTCCTCTGCCCCTTTACTGTTAGGTTTTACAGGTCTTTTTTTATAATTTGGACTTCTATTAGAATGGTTTTTTGATTGACTTTTTGACTGATTTGTATTTTTAACATAGGTCGAATTCTGATCAGTTTTAGCTATACGCTGCTTACTGGTAGAATTATTACTCTGCCTCGATGGAGATCCTGATCGGGAAGATTTAGCTGATGGGTTTTGCCCCCGATAATTATTAGACCCTGATCTATCTTTTCGACCGGCATTCCGAGAGTTAGTCCTGGGACCAGAAGATCTACCGGAATTTCCTCTTCTGTTATCATATGGTTTTTTACCTGACGGATTAACAGCTGCCTGTTTTTCCCTATAGAAGTTCATTCCTGCACTTTTATCGACCACAAACATATCTGCTTCAGGCCATTCGACAGGAATCTTCATACTGATATATTTTTCAATGGCCTCAAGACCATAAACAAACTTTTCACAGGCAAATGTCACAGCCTTGCCGGATTTTCCTGCTCTTGCAGTTCGTCCTATTCTATGCACATAATTTTCAAAATCTTCGGGAATATCATAATTAATAACCATATCAAGATCATTTACATGAAGGCCTCTGGCTGCAACATCTGTAGCAACAAGAAATTTAACTTCCCCGGATTTGACCCTGTTTATTACCGAAAGACGCTTTCTCTGAGGAAGATCTCCCATAATATAATGAACACTGTAACCATTAACCTTTAGGCGTTCTGTAATTTCTACAGCAGCATATTTTGTGTTTGTAAAAATAATTGCACTGTCGGGGTTTTCTTTTTTTAACACCCCGAGAAGCAGAGACATTTTTTCTGCTGTACTTACATGCATGAGAACCTGGCTAATCTCATTTACAGTAATACTCTCTGCTTCGATTTCAATAGTAGTTGGATTATTCATAAACTCCCAGGCTACATTCATGACTTTAGTACTTAAAGTCGCACTAAAAAGCATAGTTCGTCTTTCTTTAGGAGAAACCATCATTTTCATCATTTTTTTTATATCAGGATAAAATCCCATATCAAACATTCTATCCGCTTCATCTATTACAACATGCCCAAATTTTTTAAAATCGATCTTACCGGATTTCCCAAAATCAATCAGGCGCCCGGGTGTTCCAATTATTACATCCACACCCTGTTTAATAAGAGCCTCTTGCTTTCCATATCCAATACCGCCAAAAAAACTGCCTGCTATTATATCCACATCACTTCCAAGAAGCTTTATTTCACTCTCAATCTGAACAACCAGTTCTCTGGTAGGTGCAATTATCAGGGTTTTCTTCCAATCAGCCTTTTCTGTCTCGCAGTAGTACTGAAGCAGAGGTATTAAAAAAGCTGCTGTTTTTCCTGAACCTGTCTGTGACTGAACCCCTACATCTTTACCCGAAAGGGTCTCGAGCATTGTTTTTTCCTGTACCGGCATAGCTTCTAAAAATCCGGCATTTTCTATCCCCTTAAGGACATTTTCATGTAAATTAAACTCTGTAAATTTCATTTTAACTCTTTCTAAATTATCTGTTACAGCAAAACCTGAGCGGTTGCTGATCTAATAATCTTCCATGACTCGTCATAACTTAAATCTTTAGTTACATGAAAGATTGATTTTTCTTCAATTATTCCATTCATATTTCTAAACTGCAGGAGGGGTTGTTTTATAAAATGATGAATTTCATCTACAGTCAGACCTTTATCCAGTAAATAGTTAAAAAATCTAATACTCTGTAAGGGAAGGTGATTTCCACCTGAATCATATAAAAAACCAATAGCATCTAAAATCTGTTCAAATGGCCCCTTCGAATAATGGAATACATGGCTGAACTGACTTTCTGAACGGAGGATTCCCTCATCCAGAAGAACCTCTGTCATTTTTAAAATTACATTATAAAAATCCCTTCCCCATAAAACAGTACGAAATATCATTACAGCAATATCAGTTTTTTCATTGTTTTTATGAAGAATTGCAGGAATATCACTATTAACTACAAAATATTTACCAATCTTCTTTACTATCTGTCCATTAACTACAAGCATATCATCTTCACGAACCCACAGTTTAAATAATTCGTCTTCACATAAACCCAGTAATAAAAGAGCACTAAAAGCTCCAATCACCGCAGAGTCTTCAAAACTCTCCTTGTAATGTTCTGAAAAAATCCTTTTCATAAATGGAGTAAAAAGAGTCTTACCTTTCCTTGCAAATTTAATTCTGGTTTGATAGTGCTCTTCCACTACCCCTTTTTTATTTAAAAAATCTCCAGGTAAGTTTGCAAGATAAACGAGATTTATATTATTCTGCCAGTCAGGAACCTTACTTACACCTTTCATTAAGGCACTCTCTACAGCTATTCCATTACTCTCAGGTCGTAAATATACAAAAACATCCTGACATAGACTGGATTCACATGCACCGGAAAAGGGGACAACAATAGTAGGATTTCTGGAAACTATTTCTTTTTCCATATAACTCGATTATAAAAGATTTTTATTGATAAGAGAAGTTACTGAAAAACTACTCCCTATATTTATATCATCTATTATCCTTACAGGTATAGCACCCATACTTGTACTGGTAATAAAAACTTCATCAAACACATGCTCTTTTATATCTTTTAAGGCAATTTTTTTGAATTCCATGGATAAATTCAATTTTTCAGCAATTTCTATTGTACGTTTTCTTGTTACACCATATAGAACATCTTTTCCTGATGTAATTAAACTATTGCTTTTAACAGCAAATAAATTACTTCTGGAACCCTCCAGAGCAGATCCATATCTATCAATCAAAATTGCATCGAGTGCCCCGGATAAAGAAGCTTCTCTTGCTGCCATATAATTAAGAAGAAGACAATTAGATTTTGCATGAGGGAAAATTCTTTCTCCCATATAACTTATAACTCTGACACCATCAGTATAATATTTTTCAGGATATATAGGCAGTTCTGTAGTAAAGGCAAAAAGTGTAGGATTTTTCCCTCCAATGAGCTGAAGTTTAAGAGATGAAGTCTTCTCCTTATTTGCCTTTATAAGTCTATTAAGGCTCTCTTTAACAAAATGAACCTTAAAACTATGCTCCAGTTTCAAAATACGTGCAGACTCAAAAAGCCTGTCCAGATGGTCATCAAGGTATTCTATTTTGCCATTAAGGACCTTTATCGATTCATAAACACCAAAACTGGAAAACAGTTCACGCTGGGTTACAGGAATAACCGCGTCTTTTTCCTCTATAAGTTCAAGATTTTTTATAGCATATTTCACGAATTCTTAATCTCCATTAATTAATACTTATCATTCCATTTATAACATTTATTTAACGAAACGAGAATCCTCATTCAAAAAATATTTTTTTATCTTTAGACTTGACAATATTACACTTCCCCAGTTATTATTGTGACAACAGGCATTTAATTGGTTGTTTATTAATTTTATTGTGATCTATAACTTATTAAAATACTAATCTTTATTTCATAATAAGGGGAAAGAGTTGAAGACAAGATCAATTATTTTATTATCTCTAACAATTTTGATACTTGCTGCTTGCGGATTAAAAACTTCAGCAGAAATGGGAACAGAAATAATTTCTGCAAAAGAAGCTATTACTCTAATAGAAGGAACAGATGTTATCCTGGTTGACGCACGATCTTCTATGGATTACAAGAAAGGCCATCTGGGAAATTCAGTAAATATATCAAGGGCAGAAATTATTACAAATACTCCTTACCCAAATATGCTCTGCACACCGGAACAATTTGAAAAAGCCATGGAAGAAAACGGCATATCAAACACATCAACTGTAATTATATATGACTCCAATAAGAATATGGACAGTGCAAGACTATGGTGGACTTTTAAAATCTATGGACACGATAATGTAAAGGTCGTAAGCGGCGGAATGGATCAATTAAGAAAAAAAGGTTTGACAGATTCCACTGACTCTCCTGATATTACAAGAGGAACTTTCAAAGCATCTCCATTAGACAGTGCTATGATTGCATTAAAAAGGGATATTAAAAATCAGATTAACGCAGATGAACCTAATATACATATAATAGACACCAGGTCTTTGGAAGAATACAGCGCAGGAACAATTCCAGGTTCAATTAATATCAATTTTGTTACTAACAATTTTTCAGATCAAAGATACAGGCCTGCCAGACAATTAAGAAATAGTTATCAGGAAGCAAATATTAATATTGATGATACTGTAATAATGTTTTGCAAAACATCCGTAAGAGGAGCCCAGACATATTTAGCCCTCTATGATGCAGGCTACAGAAACCTTAAATTATATGATGGAGCCTGGCTGGAATGGTCAGCAAGCCCTGCGAATCCTGTTTTTATATCAGAAACAGAAGTTAACCAGATAGATTCATCTGATAACTCATAAAAAGATAATACGGGCGGCACGAAGTGTCGGGGACCCGTATTAGTCGTAAAAAAGATAATACGGGCGGCACGAAGTGTCGGGGACCCGTTTTACTCAAGATAGAAACTTTCCGTAGGAAAGTGTCAGAAAGCTTTATAAAGGAAAAAAAATGGAGAAAAGAATGAAAAAACTGTTACTCACGTTACTAATTGTCTTTTTACTGACATCTAGTCTTTTTATCTCATGTGATAAAAAAGAAGCACCTGTTGCTGCAGCTCCTGCAGTAGAAGTTGCAGACAATACCCTGGAAGATGCTGTTAATGCATATTACGAAAACAGACCTGACCACAGCCATATGATAGCCCAGGCAGATTTTGTTGATATGGTAAAAGCCGGTGAAGATATGGTTCTTCTGGATATACGTAAACCTGAGGATTATGCCAAAGGGCACCTTATAGGCGCAGTCAATGTACCATGGGGTATGGAGCTTTATAATCAGCTTAAATATATCCCAAGAGACAAAGATGTTTATATCCACTGTTACTCAGGACAGACTGCAGGACAGGCAGTTGTCCTTCTGAATGTTGCAGGCGTATCCGCAAGATCAATTAAATATGGATGGAACTTTGGTATCTCCAAGGTAGAAGGTGTTGGAGCAGCAATTGAAACTGAAGAAAATTTCCTGGATACAACAAAAACATGGGAAACCGATTCTGCGGCCATTGATGCAGCCTATAAAGCTTACTACGAAGAATTTGCATCCCTTAAAGGAACTCCATTTGCAAGTAATATTGTAAGTGAAGAAAATGCCAAAAAGATTCTGGATGCCGGAGATTCTGATGTTATTTTTCTCTCAATTCGTAAACAGGAAGATTATGCAAAAGGGCACATTGAAACTGCAATGAACATCCCATGGGCAAAAGGGATGAACGATATGTTTGCATCATTACCTGCAGATAAAAAAATCATTGTTAATTGCTACTCCGGTCAGACAGCAGGTCAGACTATTGCAGGATTAAAACTGCTGGGATATGACGCTGTTTCACTGAAAGGTGGAATGGGTACCGGAGGGAATGCACCATTAGGTTGGGCAAATAAAGAATATCCGGTTGTTGCTTCTCAATAGTAACAGATCATTTTTATAATTCATAACCGCTGCCCCCCTGGCAGCGGTTTTTAACAAACCCTCAATACCTTCAGCATGTCTACATTCAATATTTATCCACATTATGATTATATTTGACCTTTATATTTTTTAATTATTTTTTATGATTTTTTTGTTTGTTTTGTTGACATTATAGTTTAATTTTATTAAAGTGTGCTCCTAATATCATTTTTATGTTACATATTTTATTTTATTGTGATTTAAAGATTTTTTTTAACAAGAGGAGTTTTCCGGTGGATGAACAAAAATCAACAAGTATTCAACGATCGTCTACCCGCACAAGGCGGGCACGTAAAAAGAAAAAGAACCAGCTTCCTCCTGGAGCTGCCATAGTTCTTCTGGCTGTGATGTTTGGGATTTTGCTGGGATACAAAAACCCCGGAATGCCGATTTTCTGGATAACAGGCCTTGCATTCGGATACATTCTTCAAAGATCCAGATTCTGCTTCACGGCCTCTATGAGGGATCCATTTTTAACAGGCAGTACCAGCCTTACAAAAACTGTACTCGCAGCGTTTGCAATAACAACAATTGGATTTGCAGCAATAAAGTATGGAGCATTTGTAAAAGGATTACCTATTCCCGGGCAGGGTTATGTAGTACCTGTAAGTATGGCTACTGCAGCTGGAGCCTTTATGTTTGGCATCGGAATGGTAATAGCAGGAGGTTGTGCATCAGGAACTCTAATGAGAATTGGAGAAGGCTTTACGATGCAGATGATCTCACTATTCTTTTTTATCGTGGGAAGCCTTTGGGGAGCTCATGACTTTGGATGGTGGAAACTCAATGTAATTTTAAAGGGAAAATCAGTATTCCTTCCGGATATTTTTGGATGGATAGGTGCAGTTATAATTCAACTGCTAATAATTGCACTGCTGTGGATAGCAGCTGATAAATGGGAAAATAGAAAAAATTTAGTAGAAAACTAAAAAAAATAAAATGGGGGCTGGTCGCAAACAAGTTTGCTGCTCGCCAATGCAACCCTACGACGCATAGCGTCGGGGATCCATTATTAGTCGAAAAGGAGAAACAGATGAAAGAAGTAGAACTTGATTGTTTAGGTGAAGCATGCCCAATACCATTGGTAAAGGCAGAAAAAAAGATTAAGGAACTGGAACCAGATGATGTTCTGATAGTTCAGATCGACCATAGTTGTGCCATGAAGAATCTGCCTGAATGGGCCAGAAAAGAGGGACATAACGTGGAAGTGGAGGAAGTCGATGATGGTGAATGGGAAATAATTATTGAGAAAGTAAAATAGCTTCGGAGGTAATAGTTTTGGATATTAAAAAGAATAAATATTACAAGCTATGGATTAAGGATGCATGGCCTTATATTACCGGTGCAGTATTATTGTCACTTTTCCAGATAATCACCCTGACAGCAACCGGAAATCCCTGGGGGGTTTCCGGAGTATTGGCTAACTGGGGTGCATGGGTTTACGAAGCAGTAGGTGGATCTGTTGACAAATGGTACTACTTTTCCAGTGAAGGTGCTCAGAGAACACTTGAGGGTGGCTTTATGAATCATGGAGGCAGCCTGAGAAATCTGGGAGTAATAATTGGTGCGCTGATAGCTACCTTATTGGCATCGGGATTCAAATTTAAAAAAATCAAATCCTGGAAGCAAATTGCAGCCGCAACACTGGGTGGTTTGCTTATGGGTTACGGCGCCAGAATCGGGTTTGGATGTAATATTGGTGCTTTGTTTAGCGGGATAGCATCTTTGTCTCTCTCAGGATGGGTATATGCACTATTCCTTTTCCTGGGCGCAATAATCGGCAGCAAACTGCTGGTTAGATATTTTATGTAGTTGGAGAAGTAAAATGAGAAAAAAAAAACGTATTAACTACGATGTTATTATTATCGGAGCTGGACCTGCAGGACTAACCGCTGGGATTTACTGTGGAAGGGCACGGCTTAAAACACTAATTTTAGAGAAAGCACTGGTTGGTGGACTTGCGACATATACCAACGAAATTGAAAATTTCCCCGGCTTTCCGGAGGGAACAAGCGGTCTTGATTTAATGAATCTTTTCCAAAAACAGGCAAAAAAATTCGGAGTTGATTTCAAACTCACCGATGCAAAGTCTGTGAGACTGGATATTACAAATAAAAGAGTTGAAACTTTTAGAAATATCTTTGCAGCAAAAACTGTGATTATTGCCACAGGCGGCAGACCAAGAATTACGGGTGCAAAAAATGAAGAAAATTATCTTTTCGACAAAGGTATTTCCTTCTGTGCAACATGTGACGCTGCGGCCAATACAGATAAAACTGTAATGGTAATAGGCAGTGGTGATGCTGCTATAGAAGAAGGGATGTTCCTTTCAAAGTTTGCGAAGAAAATAATTGTCTCCGTCATTCATAATGAAGGAAAGATGGACTGTAATGAAATTGCGAAAACCCAGGCCCTTTCAAACGAAAAAATGGATTTCAAATGGAACACTATGGTTGATTCTTTTGAGGGCAATGGACATCTGGATACAGTAGTGCTTAAAAATCTTAAATCAGGTGAACTGGAATCTATAAAAATTGACACTTGTTTTGAATTTATAGGATACCTGCCAAATACAGAACTGTTTGAGAATATCCTTGATATGGACAAACAGAAATATCTTATTACAAATGAAAAAATGGAAACAAATCTTCCTGGAGTTTTCGCCTGTGGAGATACCAGGGACAAAGAACTGAAACAGATTTCAACTGCTGTCGGTGACGGAGCAGTTGCCGGAGTGGAAGCTGAGAAGTTTATTGCAGAAGCCGAATTATTTAAAAACCAGATACTACAGAAAGAAAAAGTAGGTTTCATCTATCTATATTCGGCAATTGATGCTCCCAGCCGTGAACTACTGCCAATGATGCAGGAAATTGAAACTGAATTTATAGATACTGTTAAATTAAATACCCTGGATGTCTATAAGGGGAAATCTCTCTGCGAGAGGCTTTCATGTGACGCTGAACCAATGACCATTTTCTATACTGAAAATGGGGTAGTAGTAGAACAATCCAGAAATTGTGACAAACCGCATATTATTGCTAAATTAAAATCGCTGATTTAAGGAGAATATGATGAAAATCAGATCAGTTGTCATATTTCTACTGATAATTCTTATTTTTACCGGATGCGGATTTAAGACTTCAGGAGAAAAAGGAACAGAGATAATATCAGGAAAGGAAGCTGCTGTAATAATTGGTGGTGATAACATTATATTAATTGATGCACGGTCCTCAATGGATTATAAAAAAGGTCACCTGTTAAATGCAGTAAATGTATCCAGGGCGGATATTATAGCAAATGCTCCATACTCCAATATGCTCTGTTCACCTGAACAGTTTGAAATGGTTATGGAAAAAAACGGGATATCAAACACCTCCTCTATTGTTATATATGACTCAAATAAGAATATGGACAGTGCAAGATTATGGTGGACTCTTAAAATCTATGGTCATGATAATATAAAAGTAGTCAGCGGTGGTATGAATGCTCTGGTAAAAGCAGGAGTAACTGTATCTACGGCAGTTCAGAAAATTGATAACAGTGTATTCAAAGCATCAGAATTAAAGAGTGAAATGCTGGCGTATAAAAAAGAGATAAAGGATCAAATTAATACCCCTGATATTAATACTGTTATTATTGATACCAGATCACTGGAAGAATATAACGAGGGAACTATTCCCGGATCAATTCTGCTTGACTATATTGGTAATAACTTTGCAGATCAGACATACAAACCGGTAAGTCAAATTCAAATTCGATACCTCGAAGAGGATATAGACTACAATGATACAATAATTATGTTCTGTAAAACATCCATAAGAGGTGCCCAGACATATCTGGCTCTTTATAACGCGGGATACCGAAATCTTAAATTATATGACGGAGCATGGGTAGAATGGTCTGCAAATCCGGCAAATCCTGTTTTTAAATCAGAAACAAAAGTTTTTCAGATAAAATCATCTGACAATTCATAAAAAAAACCACTGCCCCTGGTCGTTCGCGAGCTCACTACTCGGAGATGCGTCCATCCAATGGCAGCGGTTTTTTTATCACCATTGCCCACTTATATGACATAATGTACAATTCAGCTGGAGAAAATATCTTGAAGAGTACAACAATACTTAAGAATCCTGCTATTACAGTCTCTGTACTTATCTATGTCATCCTGAGTATTGCCTCGTTAACTTATTTCCCATTCATGCATTCTGATGAAGGATGGCTTGCATCCCTGACAAGATCAATATTAGTTGAAAGAGATATTGGAGCAACAGAGGACTTCTTTCATGAAGTTAATCGAAATCCTCATGCAATTAAATCCCTCTTTCACCTTATTCAAATACCATTTACAGCTGCCGGCTTCACCCTTTTTTCTGTAAGACTACTCTCCCTGCTTGCCGGTCTGGCAACGCTTTATTTTTTATTTCGATCTTCTCTACTGTTATTTCATGACAAACTTTTTGCAATTTTTGTAGTTGTCCTCACTGCCATAGATATTCAATTTATCTACACTTCTCATTTTGCACGGCAGGAAATTATTATACTTTTAATATTTTCCATCTGCCTTTACATTTTTTTTAAACCAATAAAAAACTGGTCCTATAAAAAGGATATTATCATTGGAGGGATTTTAGGTATCTCTATAGGATTTCATCCCAATATTTTTATTATTGCGAGCGGGTTTATTTTTCTTTATATTTTCTATTCTGTTATTGGACTGTTCGCAAAAAAGAGAAATAATCCTTCATTTAAAAATTCAGGTCTTTTATTTTTTATACTCGGATTATCCGGAATTATTTATATAATCTTCAGCCTGATTCTTGATCCTGATTTTATCTCTAATTATATAAATTTCGGAGCAGACCATGGAGTAGCAAATCCCCTTTTTATAAAGCTGCTTAAACTTCCAGGATTCTATGAAAAGATGTTTTTCCGTATAAGCGGAACCTACTATCTTCCGGACATAAGAGCCCAACTTGTTATGTTCTCTGCATCATTTCTGCTTCTAATTCCGGTGACACTCATAGTTAGAAAAAACAGAACAACTATAATAGCTCTTCAGGTTCTGATGCTGGGAATAAATGCAGGTCTACTATTAATAGGTAAATACAGCCCGCCATCCATCATTTTTATTTTTCTACCAGGTTATCTTCTTACCTTTTCTCTCATAAAAGTATTATTCCCAGGTCGATTAAAATTTTTAGCAGCTTCTTTATTACTAGCAGTTGTAATTACTGTATTTTCAGCAGGACAAATTCTTCCATGGAGATTGAATAGTTACAATAACTATATCCAGACAATTAGAAGCTGCATTCCCGAAAATAAAAGAACTCTGGCTAATTTGAACAGTGCCTTTGCTTTTGCATATGAAGATCTTTATTCATACAGGGATCTAATTTCTTTAGATCAAAATAATAACTTCCGGGATTATATAGATAAACATAAGATAGAATATATTGTGTATCCTCATGAGCTTGATATAATTTTTACTGAAAGACCAGTCTGGAACACAATGTACGGTAATATCTACCCATGGTACGAGGAAATGATCTCTTTTTTAAACAATGAATGTGAAGAATTGTTTTCCTGGAATGAACCTGTTTTTGGAATGCGAATAACCAGTTATATGGGCAAGAGAAGCGGGGAAATTACTATCTATAGAGTTTTGGGGGATGAATAGTATAATTTGGACGTTCTCCTTCGGGTCATGCTTTTAACTTCAAAATGCAGGTCTACTTGAATACCAACAATTTAAAGCATATGATGCTCTATCAATTAAATTATGGATCATAAATGACCGCTAAACAACACAGATTTCTTACCAGTCCGGCTGCACCCTACTCAGCTCTCATAGCGGCCATGGTAATATGGGGAGCCTCTTTTGTAGCCCTGAAAGTATCTTTTAGATACTTCCATCCCATGCTTGTCGTTTTTCTAAGGCAGTTTCTTGCATCCATAGTGTTTATTCCTCTGGTATGGAAACACTTCAGAAAAATAAGAAAACAGGATATTAAATGGCTTATTCTTATGTCCCTATTTGAACCCTGTATCTATTCTATTTTTGAAGCAAAGGCCCTGACACTGACTTCTGCCAGTCAGGCAGGAATGATCACAGCGCTTCTCCCCCTCCTGGTGGCCATACCTTCAGCACTCTTTCT
>DAOWEB010000386.1 GCA_030638735.1 Spirochaetaceae bacterium | reverse complement strand
GCCATGCAGAAGGATGAAGCACTAATACCTTTTTTTGCAGAGATACAGGAAGCATCATATTATTTTAAAAATAGTTTTGAAAGTTTTATGAATTACTTCATTAAAACCCTTAATGAGGAAGCAGAAAGAGTCAGGCAAAGTATTTATTTATTTTTTATAATAATGACAGGGTTAATTCTTATATTCTCAATTATATTTACATTGTATCTTTCAAGAGATTTAACAACTAAGCTTACTCTAATGAAAGGGGCATTTAGGAATGTATCCTATGGAGATTTTTCGAAAAAATTAAATATAAACTCCAATGATGAGTTTGGAGCTTTTACTGTTACCTTCAATGATCTTCTTAATGATCTTAAAGAAAATGTAAATAATATTCTTAATCTTACCAGAGATATAGGTTCTTTTATATCTGATAAATCGGAGCTAACTGATCTTTATAATCTGGTTGCCGGGGCTGTTGTACAGGATACCAGTGCTGATATTGCGGCAGTCTTAATATCAGAAAAAAATGGGAAGTTCCAATTTGTAGCCTGCAATGGGACAGCTCTATCAGAAGAAGAAAAGGATAAACTTTTAGATCTTGTTTCGAACAGGGTTTACAGACCAAATTCGCTTTTTACTCTAAATGCAAATGATAAAGAATTGAATGATAGTATATTTAAATCTTTGTTGGCAGCTCCTCTAATGGTAGAAGGAAAAAAATATGGACTTCTTGTTTCTATAAAAACCATATCAAAAGATAGATTTTCTGATTTAGGTGTTACACGTTTTAGTACCTTTACCGAATTTGTATCTCTGGCTCTTGATAACTTTTTTAAATATAAGGAACTTATTGAAAGAAGAGAGGCCCAGTATCAGGCTCTTCAATCCCAGGTGCAGCCTCATTTCCTTTACAATATTTTAACAGTTATACTGGGATTAAACAGGAAAGATGATAGAACAGGAATTGTTCAGACAGTTAATGCCTTGAAAGATATGCTTCGTTATATCCAGTCTCAAAACAGATGGACTTCTGTTGAACAGGAATGCAGGTTTATTGAGCAATACTGTTCTCTTCAAAAAATCAGGTTTGGAGAAAGGTTTTCCTATAAAATTGATTTTGATGAAGAATCTGGAAATTTCCAGATACCCAGGCTTCTACTGCAGCCTCTACTGGAGAATTCGGTTATTCATGGTATAGAACCTTTGGAGAGAGATGGTCTTGTAAGTCTTAAATGTATAGGAAGAAGGCATAGAGGAGAACCTGGGATTAATATAACTATTAAGGATAATGGAGTTGGTTTTGATTCAGGCAAATTAGATGAACAATCTAATATAGGGATAATGAATGTGGAAGAACGTCTTAAGTTGACTTTCCCTGAATCAGTATTAACCATTACAAGTAAACCCGGCGAAGGTACGGTAGTAATAATAGAAATATGAAAATAATTATTGCAGATGATGAAGAATATGTTCGATTCGAATTAAAAGAACTTCTGTTGGAAATTCGCATCGATTTGGAAATAACAGAAGCGGTCAATGGATCTGAGTTAATAGATAAATTTAAACAGGGGAATTTCGGTGCTGCTTTTGTAGATATAAAAATGCCCGGGTTTTCCGGTTTAGAAGCTATTGAAAAAATTGTATCCAGGAATTTATTAACAGAGTGGATTATTCTGACAGGGTATTCAGACTTTGGATATGCTAAGAAAGCAATAACACTTGGTGTTACAGAGTATCTTCTAAAACCTGTTTCAAGGAATGAGCTGGAGGATGTTCTGCAAAAGATTGATAAAAATCTTGCCCGTAAATCGGGGAAACTCAATATTGATGACAGTTCAGACCCAAACGAAAAAACTATACATCTTGTCCGGTCTGCTGAGCGAATTGTTTGTGAACGATTTTCTGAGCAGATTGGAGTTGCACAAATTGCTGATGAACTTGGTATAACTCCAAATTATTTAAGTTCCTTGTACAGAAAATTTACCAATACTACTTTTACAAAACATATTACAGATATTCGGATGGTAAAAGCTTTGGAGCTTCTTAAGCGAACAGGTATGAGTGTAAAGGATGCGACTGAACTACTTGGATATACCAGCAGTCGTCACTTTGCAAGGCTTTTCAGGGAGTACTATGATATTTCTCCTTCCGAATATATAGGGAAGTGTAGAAAATGACTCTTGTCTGTAGATTATCGTCCTAACAGATTTAGCTGAATGAATGATAAAATACTTTTAACTAAATAAAAGCCTGGTCGAGACTTCGTCACTGCTCGGCTATGCAACCAAAGGAGAATTGGAATGAAAAAGATTTTATTACTTTTACTTGTTTTGATGGTGTCTGCAACTTTTACTTTTGCCGGTGGGCAGAAAGATGCTGAAGAGGATGCACCTTTAAAAATTGTACTTCTTGTAAAAAGCCTTGGAAATGGTTTTTTTGAAGCAGTAGCAGATGGTGGTGTTGAAGCTGCAAAAGAGCTGGGAAATGTTGAATCTATCTACATGGGGCCAAGTGCATCAACTGCAGAAGGTCAGATTGAAATAATTGAAACTCTTATTGCTCAGCAGGTTGATGGAATAGCTATTTCTGCCAACGATAGAGATGCTCTTATTCCTGTAACTAAAAAAGCCATGAAAGCTGGAATTAAGGTTATGTCCTTTGATTCCGGAATTGCTTTAGGTGGTCGAATTGTAGATCTTGTTCCTTCTGTCGAAGAATTAATTGGACGTCAGCAGGTTCAGCTAATTGCAGAATTAACAGATTATAAAGGACAGATTGGTATTGTTTCTGCAACCAGTCAGGCGACAAATCAGAATGCATGGATAGATTGGATGTATGAGGAATTTAAAGATGCAAAATATAAAGATATGGAACTTGTAGAAGTTGTATATGGTGATGATGCATCTGATAAGAGTTACAGAGAAGCAGTTGCTCTTATGCAGAAATATCCTGGTCTGACAGGTATTATTTCTCCAACAACTATTGGTATTCTTGCAAGTGCAAAAGCCATTGAAGATGAAAGTATGCAGGGAAAGGTACAGTTAACAGGTCTTGGTCTTCCTTCAGAAATGCAGCACTACATTGAAAATGGAACATGTGTTCAGATGGCACTTTGGAATCCAATCGATTTAGGATATACTTCTACAATGATTCTTGAAGCTCTTATTACAGGTAAAGTTGCTGGTAATGAAGGTGATAAAATTAATGCTGGTAGAATGGGTATGATTGAAATTGGTAAAGATGGAAATGCTGTAATGGGAACTCCATTTGTCTTTAATAAGGATAATATTGCCAAGTTCGCAGCAATGTTCTAGAAATTGGTTTGAAATTTAGAAAACGGATCCGCTTAAATAGCGGATCCGTTTTATTATACGAACAGGAGAAAATAATTGGCAGAGCCTATTTTACAACTGGAAAATATAACAAAGTACTTTCCCGGCATTAAAGCTCTTGATCAGGTTCATTTGAATATCTATCCCGGAGAGGTTCATGCTCTGATTGGTTAGAATGGTGCAGGTAAATCAACTTTAGTCAAAATATTAACCGGAGTTTATCAGCCTACAAGTGGAAAAGTTTTGTATATGGGCAAAGAAGTTAAATTTCCCAATGCTCTGGATGCTCAGAAAGCTGGAATTACTGCTATTCATCAGGAAGCTTCTATGTTTCCTGAACTTACAGTAACAGAAAATATTTTTATGGGGCATCACAGTGGCAGGTCAGGATATATAGACTGGAAATCTATGAAGAAAAGAACCAGAGACCTCCTGGATAAAATGGAACTGGACATCAACCCTGATTCACTTATAAAGAACTTAAGCACAGCTCAGGGACATATGGTAGAGATTGCCAAAGCACTTTCCATTGATGCAGATGTAGTAATAATGGATGAGCCAACTTCTGCTCTTACCTTAAAAGAGGTAGAAGATCTTTATAAGATAATCAATCAGTTGAAGGAAGCAGGTAAGGCAATACTTTTTATATCCCATAAGTTTGATGAGATTTTTTCTATATGTGATGTATTTACAGTTTTTCGGGATGGCAGATATATTGATAGCGGCAGAATCAGTAATTCCACTATTGATGATATTGTTAAAATGATGGTTGGAAGATCTTTGGATAAGATGTTTCCAAAAAAGAAGGCAGAGATAACTGACACAATACTTGAGGTAAAAAACTTAAACAGAACAGGTATTTTCAAAGATATCTCTTTTTCTTTGAAGAAAGGAGAGATTCTTGGTTTTTTCGGTTTAGTTGGAGCTGGTCGTACAGAGGTAATGAGAGTTCTTTTTGGAATTGACAAAAAGAGTTCAGGGGATATTTTTATTGCAGATAAGAATGTTGTAATCAAGTCTCCTGCAGCTGCAATGAAACAGGGGATAGCTCTTATTCCTGAGGATCGTCAGGATCAGGGAGTTATTCAGGAGATGAGCCTTACCCACAATATATCTCTTCCTCAAATTGATTCTCTTTTTTCTTTTGGTATTCTCAATAAAAATGCAGAGGATGATCTTACTCAGGAATATGGCTCTTTAATGGAGATTAAAGCAGCAGGCTGGAGTGTTAATGCAAACACTTTATCAGGAGGAAATCAGCAAAAGGTGGTTATTGCAAAATGGCTGGCTACAAATCCTTTAATACTTATTATGGATGAACCTACCAAGGGTATAGATGTGGCGACCAAAGCAGCTGTTCATAGTTTTGTTTCCGAAATGGCAGTAAAGGGACTGGCTGTAATTCTGGTATCATCAGAATTGCCTGAGGTTCTTGGAATGGCAGATAGAATAATTGTAATGCATGAAGGGTTGATCACTGCGACTTTTACCCGAGATGAAGCGGATTCTGAGAAGATAATTCGTGCTGCTACCGGACACACAGCTACTGGAGATGATGTATGAGAGAATTAGTAAAAAAGAGGGAGTTTACTCTTTTAGTTCTAATAGCAGTAATGCTTATGCTTATAGTTACTCAGGCACCATCATTTGTTTCGCCTGAAAATATTTTACGGATAATTAATGATACCTCAATATTGATAATGGTTTCAATTGGTCAGTTTATGGTAATTTTGACTGGCGGAATAGATCTTTCAGTAGCTTCCATTATTGGTTTTTCCGGAATGGCTGCATCGATGTTAAATCAATATTTTCCTGATTTACCTGTTATATTGATCTTATTTGCTGGAATTGGAATAGGAACGTTTCTTGGATTAATAAATGGTTTATTGATTGCCTTTGGAAAAGTTCCTCCCATTATTACAACCCTTGGAACAATGAGTATATTTAGAGGTTTTACCTTTGTTTTGAGCAAGGGACAATGGGTTACTGCACATGAAATGACTGAAAGTTATATGAATATCCCTCATGGATCCTTTTTAGGGTTATCTAATTTAATCTGGGCCGGTGTAATAGTCTCTCTTGTAATGTACTATTTTATGAAATATGTAAGAACAGGAAGAGAAATATATGCAATAGGCGGAAATAAAGTTGCTGCTCTTTTTGTGGGTGTTAAAGAAAAGAAAATAAACATTATTGTTTACTCTCTGGTTGGTTTGTTAAGCGGGCTGGCCGGAGTAATGTGGACTGCCAGATATGCAGCTGCAGTTAATGAAACAGCTCTTGGTTTTGAGTTATATACAGTTGCCGCCTGTGTTCTTGGCGGAGTTAGTATTGCAGGGGGCTCGGGAGCTGTTGTTGGTGTAATTCTGGGAGCTTTGTTTCTTGGTATTCTTACTAATGCATTGCCAGTTGTTCGTCTGTCTCCATTTTATCAGCTTGGACTGCAGGGAGTGGTTATACTTGGTGCAATGATAATCAACTCACTTTCAGATAAAAGAAACGAGAAAAAATTACTTAATAGGAGACTCCAGTAATGTCTATTGATGCTAAAAAAAATGCATCCAGTAAGTCTCTTGTGGATAAATCACGATTGGTTGACGAGAGCGGCTGGAAAACCAGAATGATAGCTGTAGCAACCAGGTGGGAATTTATTTTACTGGTGTTATTGGTTCTGGAGGTTTTAGTTTTTTCAAATTTAACTCCATATTTTCTTAATACATTTAACCTTTTAAATACAACATTTACTTTTTCTGAAAAGGCTATACTGGCACTGCCAATGATCTTTATTATCCTTAGTGGTGATATTGATATTTCTGTAGCAGGAATTATGGCATTATGTTCTTTTGCCATGGGTTATGCTTCTTCACAGGGTGCCGGTGCCGGTACTCTTGTAATAATTGGTTTAAGTGTTGGTGTAGCAGCAGGACTGTTTAACGGTCTTCTTGTTACCGGGTTGGATATGCCGGCAATAGCAGTAACTTTGGCTTCTATGACTCTTTTTCGGGGAATATCACAGGCAATTTTGGAAGATCAGGCCTATACCTTTTATCCTAAAAGCTTTGGATATTTTGGCCAGGGATACATTGGAAACAGTGTGGTTCCCTTCGAACTTGTGCTTTTTCTGATTCTTGCAGTAGTTATGGGTTTTGTTCTTCATAAAACCACTTATGGCAGAAAGCTCTATGCCATTGGAAACAGTTCTTCTGCAGCTAAATTTTCAGGCATTTCTGTAAATAAAGTCAGACTTATGAACTTTGTTTTAAACGGTTTGTTTGCCGGAATAGCTGCGGTACTTCTGACATCCAGAATTGGTTCAACACGACCAAATATTGCTACCGGTTTTGAGCTGGAGGTAATTACACTGGTTGTGTTAGGCGGAGTTTCTATAACCGGAGGGAAGGGTAATATTGTTGGAGTTGTACTGGCAATTTTTCTTCTTGGGTATTTAAAATTTGGTATGGGTTTGCTAAATATTTCAGCAAAAGTAATGATAATCACAACAGGTGCTTTACTAATTATAGCTGTACTTATTCCTGGTTTAATGGATTCCATAAAAGCAAGGAATAAACTAAAACGGCAGCAAAATTTGGAAATAACTACAAATATTTCATAATAAAGGAACTATAACAATGAATTCAAAAGAGAGAGTATTAAAAGCATTTGGAAAAATAGAAGGGAAACCGGACAGGCCTCCCTTACAGTTTGATCTTTGCAGGCAGCTTACAGATGCTTTTGGAGAGAAATTGGGTATCAAGCCCGATTATGCATTAAGTTATTATGAAGATTTAACATATAGAATTTCCGGAAATGAAATTCGTACTGCCATGGGAAGTGATTGTATAGTTGTAGGTGGAACAGTATCTTCTGAATTTGAAATTGTAACTGTACGGGACGATATTTCATTAAATGAGTTTGGGATGGAGATGCAGCCTACAGAGCTGTATGTAAATGTTGTTAAATGTCCTCTGGAAAAGGCTGATTCAGTGGAGGATATTGAAAAATATAATATCCCGGATTCCTATGCGACCGGAAGGTTTGAAAAAGCGAAAAGGGATATTGCAAAATTTGGCAAGGATTATTTTGTTATAGGAGATTGCGAACTTTCTATTTTTGAGCTTGCCTGGCACTTAACAGGAATGGAATCCTATATGATGGCCATGGCAATGGAAGAACCATGGATATCAGCTTTGAATGACAAGGTTGAAGAATGGACTTTAGGCCTCGCAAAACAGCTTGTTGAATTAGGAGTGGATGCAATATGGTTCGGTGAGGATTTGGGATCGCAAACTTCAATGCTCATTAGCCCGGATATGTGGCGTCGTGATTTTAAGCCCAGATATGAACGTATGATAAAGGAACTTAAAGCAATCAATCCGGACGTAATTATTATTATGCATTCTGATGGTGCTGTTGCTTCTCTAATTGACGATTTTATTGCAATGGGTATTGAAGTATACAATCCTGTACAGCCCAATGTTCCCGGTTCTGATCCAAAGGAGCTCATGAATAAATATGGTGGCAGAATAAATTTTTTTGGTGGAATAGATCAGCAGGATCTTCTGCCGACCGGGGACAAAGGGGCCTTAAAGAAAGAGATAGAAGAAAGAGCTCAGGTGATGGCTCAGGATGGAGGCTACCTGATGGCTCCAGCTCATATAATTCAGGCAGATGTAAGTATGGATATGGTTGAATCTATGATTGAGAATATCAAAGGGCTTGCAAAATGAGAATTGCGTTCAAAATGAAACTTAAACCTGGATTCAAAGAAGAGTATAAAAAACGCCATGAGGAACTATGGCCGGAACTTAAAACCCTGCTTAAAGAGCAGGGGGTTTCAAACTACTCTATCTTTTTTGATGAGGAAACAAATATCCTTTTTGGTGTTCAGGAACAGAAAGGGGATAGTTCTTCCCAGGATCTGGGGGCTCTGGAGATAGTTCAAAAGTGGTGGGCATATATGGCAGATATTATGGAGACTAATCCTGATAATTCCCCTGTTACTGTTTCTTTGGATAAAGTTTTTTATATGGAGTAAAAATGAATATTATAGAGCAATATAATAATGCGAAAGAAAGATATGCAGAATTAGGAGTTGATACTGATAAAGCTCTGGAAAGGCTGAAAAATATTTCACTTTCTCTTCACTGCTGGCAGACCGATGATGTTGGTGGTTTTGAATCACCGGATTCAGAACTATCTGGTGGAGGCATACAGGTAACAGGAAATTATCCGGGGAAGGCCGGAAGCATTAAAGAGATGAGAGCAGACCTTGATAAAGCCTATTCACTCCTGCCAGGGAAACATCGATTAAATCTTCATGCAATTTATGGTGAATTTGATGGTAAAAAAGTTGATAGAGATGCTGTTGAGCCTGAACATTTTACAGGGTGGATGAACTGGGCCAAGGATAGAGACATTAAGCTTGATTTTAATGGGAGTTTTTTCTCTCATCCAAAAGCTGCATCCGGGTTTACACTTTCCAGTCCTGACAAAGGTATTCGTGACTTTTGGATACAGCACGGGAAAAAGAGTAGAAAGATAGCAGCTGCTTTGGGTCGTGCGCAGAATGATCCCTCTATTCTTAATACCTGGATTCCGGATGGTATGAAGGATTTACCTGTAAACAGATTTAAATACCGTTCAATATTAAAAGATTCTCTGGATGAAATGTATGCCGAAGAGATCTCTTCAAAAGAGATGAAGGATGCTATTGAGACAAAGCTTTTTGGAATAGGAAGTGAATCTTTTGTTGTAGGGTCACACGAGTTCTATATGGGCTATGCAGCAAAAAATAATAAAATTGTTACCCTGGATCTGGGACATTTTCATCCTACAGAACTTATTGCAGATAAACTTTCATCTTTATATCTGTTTTTTGATGAACTGCTTCTTCATGTCAGCCGACCTGTAAGATGGGACAGTGATCATGTAGTTATTCTAAATGATGATATACGATATTTAACTGAAGAGATTGTACGATGTGATAAACTTGATAAAACACATATTGGTCTCGATTTTTTTGATGGAACTATGAACAGGGTTGGAGCATATGCCATAGGTGCAAGGGCTACATTGAAGGGTCTTCTATTTGGCCTTTTGGAACCACAGGATCTACTGGGTAAATATGATGATGAAGGAAATGCCTTTGCCCGTCTGGCTCTTATAGAAGAATTAAAAATGATGCCTGCAGGTGATATCTGGAACTATTATTGTGAAACTTCCAGTGTACCAACAGATAAATATCTAATTGCCGATGTAATGAAATATGAGAAAGATGTTCTTTTCAGGAGAGGATAATGGATAGTAATATACCTGCAGAAAATATGAATGAACTTATTTCTCTTTCCCATACGTATGGAGCAGACCCTGACTATGTACTTGCCGGGGGAGGGAATACTTCCTGGAAATCAGAAAATTTAATGGTAGTTAAGGCTTCAGGAACAGAGCTTGGAACCATAACAGAAGATGGTTTTGTAACACTCAGTATGGATAAACTTCGAACTATACGTGTAACAAAGTATCCTGATAACAGAGAAGAGCGGGAAGAACGTGCCCTGGAAGACTTAATGGATTCCAGGCTTTCTGGTCAGAAAGGCAGACCCAGTGTAGAATCTTTACTTCATGCAATTATTCCGGACAAGTATGTCGTACATACTCATCCAGCTCTGGTTAATGGCTTAACATGTTCTAAAAATGGACAGAGAATGGCAGAAAAGCTTTTTCCTGATAACTGCATTTGGATCCCTCTTGTTGATCCCGGGTACATTCTTGCAAAAACTATAGATGATGAGATGTCAGTTTGGATGGATAATCATAATGGAAAACTGCCGGACTATATCTTTCTTGCCAATCATGGAGTCTTTCTGTGGGGAAATGATTCTGAAGAGATTAATAAAAAATACAAGGATTTATTTAACACTCTAAAAAATGTTTGCAGTCATACTGATGCTGTAAAGATTGATATTAAAGAATCATTTTCTGATAGTTTTTTACAAAAGATTGGGAAGCTTGCCGGTTCTCAAGGGGAAGCCTTATTTACAACTGGTAGCGAGATAAGATCTGTTCTTGAATCACGAGAAACAATTTTTAATCTGCAGCAGTCTCTGTCGCCGGACCACATTGTCTATATGGGGCATACTCCACTAGTGTGTGATGATTTGTTTGAAGATCAGCTTATTACATCTATAGAAAAAGACTATAAAAGCTTTAATGAAAAATGGGGGAAGGAGCCTAAATCAGTATTAATTCTGGGAAAAGGTTTTATTTCTTTGGGTAATAGTAAAAAGGGTTCCGAAACTGCCAGGTTGCTAATGCTGGATGCAATCCGGGTTATTCGAATCTCTAACTCTTTTGGAGGTTCTGAGTTTATGTCCGAAGAAAAAGTTAACTTTATAAATACCTGGGAAGTAGAGAAGTACCGGGCCAAGTTGTCGGATAATGGGTAGAGCCTTATAACTTTTCTATTCTAATTTCATTACTTATTATGGTAGAATACTAAGTTATGAAAGAAACTGAACTGTCGGAACCCTTAAGCATGTGGCTGGGGAAGCAGGGATACACTGTCTCCTGTGAAGTTAAAAACTGTGATATTGTTGCCCGGAAAAAAGATGAACTTGTTATTATTGAATTGAAAACAAGATTTTCTCTCGACCTTGTGTATCAGGCAGTAAACAGAAAAAATATGACAGAATCTGTTTATGTTGCAGTACCGGTTTTACCTGGGAAAAAAACTATTCCAAAACTAAAAGAAGTTAAAAAATTACTATTCCGGTTGGAAGTTGGGTTAATACTTGTCAGGTTTTTAAAAACTAAAACAAGGGTAGAAATTATATCCCACCCTGGTAACTATAATCCAAGAAGAGCATCAAAAAGACGTAATGCTATTATCCGGGAAATTGATGGTAGATATTCGGAATTTAACAAGGCTGGCAGCACCATTAAGGATCCACGGGTAAGTGCCTATAAACAACAGGCATTGGTTTGTGCCTGGTTATTAAATAAAAATGGAAATATGTCTCCAAAATCTATCAAAAAATCCGGAGGTGGAGTAAAAACCCAACAGATACTTTCCGGAAATATTTATGGATGGTTTGATAAAGTCAGCAGGGGGATTTATTGTTTAAATCCTGCAGGAATTGAAGCTTTAAATGTTTATGAAAATGTATTAAAGAAAATACTTGTAAGGATTGATCATAGAATGAATGACAGGTGATAATGATACTGATTTATATTAATCAGGCTTTAACCACCCTTTTTCAACTGCAGCATTAACATTACTTTCAAGAAAATCCCAAAATAGAGGGAAGTTTTTCACAGCACTTTTCATGCGGGAAAGAACCTGTGACTTGCTTATTCCGTGTTCAAGCCAGGATATCCCATCAGTACTTATATTATGGAGAAAGGGCTGAAACCGATCCATCAGAATTGCGAACCTGGCTTCATTTGTGGAGCATTGCTCAAATTCATGCCATAATTCCATGATTTCACAACCAATATCTTCAGGCAGGATGCTGAAGATTCGATTTGCAGCTTCCTGCTCCCTGGTTTCCTTCCCGACATTCGCCTCAGCATCAAAAAGGTAGGTGTCTCCTGCATCAATCTCTACAAGGTCATGAATAAGCACCATTTTGGTTGCTCTGAAAATATCTGTTTTCTCAGGTGCATACTCGGAAAGAATTATCATCATTGTTGCAAGATGCCATGAGTGCTCGGCATCGTTTTCCTTCCTGGATTTATTAATAATCGGAGTTTGACGGAATATACTTTTTACTTTATCTATCTCACGGATAAATTCAAGCTGTTTTTCGAAGCGCTCAATTTGAATTTTATTACTCATCATGTTTATTCCTTTTAAACAGGCAGTTTACAGTTTCTTTTGAAACCAGTAATGTGATTACTCTACACTCTCTTAAGCTGTTTGATTACAGTATATTCAAAAATGCCTGAAAATATCCATTAAAACCATCAATTTCAACCGGTTTAATTCTTCTGGAATCAATATTTACAAAATTCTTTAGATCCATATTATCTACCTTCTCATAAGCACCTTTCCCCAGAAGTGCTGCACCAAAAGAGGTTGCTTCAGCAATATTGGTAATATATACAGGATTATCAGGAAAAATAGATGCAATTAGTTTTATGTAACTTCTGTTGTGTCGAAATCCACCCTCAATATATATTGGAGAGCCCAGGGGAGCATTAACTCTTTCAATTGAAACTTTTGTTTGTAGAACCAGAGATAAAACCAGTATATGGTAGGCTTTTTCATAATTTTCAAAGAATATAGGTATATTTATACCTTCCTGTATTTCTGTTAGTTTAAATATCTTATCATTTTCAACTATTCTTGGATCAGAATCCGGAAATTGTCCTGCTCCTTTAACAACTCCGGGAAGTATAAAATTACTGCGTTCCTGTAATACATGCTTTGTTATTTTAATATCCAGTTCCGGATAATCATCTCTGTTATGGATCTTTTTCAGAATATCTGTATAGGTTTCAAATTCAAGACCACCCATAAAAATAGCTGTCTTTACCAGATCTCTGTTGGCAGAGATATTGTAAAAAACCATTTTGCCAAGTTCTTCTTTGGTAAATGAAAGTTCTGTGGTTGGGTGCATAACCACACACCATGTACCTGTAGAGTTCAAAATAAAGTTTTTTTCTCCGTTTATCAGATAGGGCAGCAGTGATGAATTGGAATCGTGTATTCCGGTTGTTACAATTGTATCTGGGTCAAGGTCTGTATGATCTACAATATCTTTTGAAATTTTTCCAAGGACATCTCCTGGTTTATTAATATTTTCCGGAAGCTTTGAAAGTATACCCAGCTTTGCTGCAACATCAGACCATCGCCATTCTTTAAAATTCCAAAGATAACTATGACACCCTGCGTATGTAATATCAGCAGATATTTTTCCTGTCAGCTTGTAACTGAAGTATTGAGGGTAGAGGAGTATTTTATATGTTTTTTCAAAGTCGACAGGAAATTGTTTTTTTAGAAAGTAGAGTAGTTTTGCATAGTTTATAAGAGGCTTTACTTCTGCAGTTGCTGTTTTTACCTGCAGTTCATCTCTGGTTCCAGTCAGATTATAGAATTCATCATGAAAATTTTCATCAACTTCGTTTGTATAGGCTACTACCGGAACTGAAGGATCTCCGTCTTTATCAATACAGACTCCTGTTGCACCATGAGTAGTAACTGAAATAACCTTTATTGGGTATTTTGAACCCATTTCTTTTAATCCATTTATAAACCAGGAATTTATGCCTTGAATATCTTCAATATCAAGATCCTTATATCTAATTGTTGGAAATGATGAATAAATTGAATCAATTTGATTAAGACTGTCATCAAAAATAACCAGTTTTTTATTTGTTTTTCCAATATCAAGAACTGCTATTGCATAATTCATTTTTTAAGCTCTCCCTCAATTTTATACGAGTTCAACATGCAAACCGGATTCAATTAATTTTTCATAAATATCTGTCCTTAAACCATTATCTGTAATTATTTTATCCATTCTGGACAGTGGAAATATCTTAACAAACCCGTTTTTTCCATATTTGCTGGAATCTGTAACTGTAATAACCTGTTCTGCATGTTTTGTCATTTTTTTGAAGATCTCTGCACCTTCTGCAAGATGTGTGGTAAGGCCTGTCTCTAATGAAAAACCGCCAGTACCAAGAAATGCATATTTAACATGATATTCTTCAATATCTCTTAGTGCCATTGGTCCTACTATAGCTTCAGTTGAGGGACGGAATTCGCCTCCGACTAGTGTTAGGTGTAAGGCTGGGTTAATTCTGGCATAGGTAAATGCAAGAGTGGAGTTTGTAACAATATGAATATCCCTTTTACCCAGCAAATATCTTGGAATTAAAGAAGATGTACTTCCGTCATTTATCATTAAAGTATCACCATCCTCTATCATGGCAGCAGCAGTCTTGGCTATTCTCTCTTTTTCTGCACGCATTTTTTTCTGTCCTTCCAGTATAGCCGGGTGGTAGGCCGGGAAGGCTCCACCCCTCATACGGACAATTAGACCTTTTTCTTCCAGAGAACTCAGATCACTTCTTATAGTAACTGTTGATACATCAAATTCTTTACTTAAGGTATTTACTGTTTGGCTTTGATCTTCTGTAAGTATATCAAGTATTTTCTTTTCCCGTTCTGAAAGGCTAATATTCAAGGTGTGCTCCTATTTATATGCCATGCAGTTTACAATATCTTTCATATTGCTTTCAAGAGGCTTTCTTAAATGATTTGTAATTCATTACAAATAAATCCATGACTCTTTATCCGATTTTTCAGAATTTATAATTGAAGTATATTTTAAATAACAGAAGATAAACTTATTGTCTTTAATACCAATGCCTTCCTAAAACTACCCTTTCTCTTAATTGTATGATAAACTGGGAGTATCTATGGGTAATTAATTTATTTTATAAAAGTTGTAGAAGTTATGGAGGTGGAAAATGATTAAACGAAATCATTTTATATATTTACTTCCCCTGCTGTTTCTAATTTGTGTGATGCTTACCAGTACCAGCTGCAGTACCCTGGGGTCTAAAAAAGTTCTTATCCTTGGCAATAGTATTATCTCAGTCAATAATCTCCCGGAGATCTTTTCAAATATAACTCAGTCTATGGGTAAAAAAGTCATTATCAAAAGCTCCACAATGGAAGGTGCCAGAGTTATAAATCATACAAATCAGCTTAAAATAAGTAATTTACTTTCGAGTGATTCATGGACTACTGTTATTATTAATCCTCAGACATATGAAGTGATGAGAGAGGATTGGAGGAATACCTATTTTTATCCTGCTATGGACGAACTAATTGAGATGATGGGGGATAGATCCGACAATCTTGCCTTATTCCTTCTCTGGGGCCACAGGGAACCAAATGCCTATATTCCATATGACAATTATGAGGAGATGCAGACTGTAATAGATAAGATAAGCAGAGAGTATGCCTCAACTAACTCCATAGGTCTGGTCCCTGTGGGTTCAGCCTGGAGGAAAGTGATAGAAGATAACACCAGAATATCTCTATATCGGGATTCTGTTCATCCTGCTTATTCCGGATCCTATCTGTCAGCCTGTGTAATTTATTCCTGGCTCTATAATGAAAGTACCGAAGGATGTTCATTTAACGGAGATTTACAGTTGGATGAAGCTCATTATCTGCAAAAAATTGCCTGGGAAACTGTTTTAGAAGAGAGGAATAAAGAATAAAATACTAATTTATTTTCTCAAAAGTATTTTTTATGATAGTATCTATCATGCATATTTTTGATCCCAATTCCGGATTACATGAAACCAAACGTCCTGTTCTGTGGGTAACTGAGCAAAAACCAGTGCCTCCAAGACCGGAGGATCCAAAATCTTTTCCTGAAGATAATTTTAAACATTGGTATGATATGGAATATGCTGGCTGGAATGTAAAAAAAATAAATATGCCTGTTTCCCCCGGAGATGGTCCCAAAGGAAAAAATATTACATGTCTTTTAACATGTCACCATCCCTATAATACTGCCTATGAACGAGGGATGACAAAGGCAGCCGCAGCATTCAGGATTAATATCAGCTTCAAATATTCCGAATGGGATGATGAAAAACAGCAGAATCAGGTTGAAGAGACAATAAAAGAAAAACCTGACATGATAATAGTAATTCCGGATAATACAGAATTAAGTTCGGACTGGTACAGGAGCATTAATACGGCCGGTATTCCGGTTATTGCAAGTAATTTAATGCCGGATGAAGACGGTTTTAAGTATATTCTTTCATGGACAGGACCTGATGATTGGGGTCAGTTCAGAAAACTGGCTGTTGATTTTGCCAAAAGGATGGAATCCAGGGGAGGTTATTGTATTATCAGCCATATCCCTGGATGTTCTGCCTATTATGCCAGAAAATGGGCAATTATTACTGAATTAAAAAGAATTGCACCAAAAATGAAACTTATGGCTATAGAATCTACAAATCTTAACAGTGAAGAAACATACAAAACTGTTAAAAAATGGCTTAATGAGTATGGTAATGATATAAAGGGTATTGTCAGCGCTGATGATAATCTTGTTCAGATTGGGATTAATAAAGCCCTGGTGGAATTTGGAAGAGAGGATATTATAAGGGTTGCTAATGGTAGTACTCAGACTGGTATAAGGATGTTGAAAGAAAAAAATCTGGATGCAATTACTTTTCAGTCTGCAGAACTTGATGGTGCCCTGCCTATTCAGGTGGCAATTGACTGGTTCAATGGATTGATTGTTCCTACTATTAAATATCTCCCAACACATATACTTACCAGTGAAAATGTAGAAGAGTTTGTTTTTAATTATAATAATCCCGGTGAGATAGATCTTGATTACCTTTATAAATTGATTATTGAGTGTAATTCCAGAGAAGTTGAATCATTTTTTAATTCCCTTAATATTCAGTTTTCATCTATGGGCGTTTTAACACTTGAATATTTTCGGGGTTTTTCAATTGAGCTGCTTTCAAATCTTATAAATATCATAAAATCTTCTAAGCTTTCAGAAAAGAGAATTATTGGAGATTATGAAACAATCTTCAAAAAACTGTTTAATCAGCCAACAACGGAAAGATCTCTTTACTGGCTGAAGGATGTAGCTTTAAAAATAATTTACTCCATTGAAGAAACAAGACAAAAACCAGTTACCCTCATTCAGCAGATTGTTGATTATGTTAATACTGAGTATAAAAACCCATTGTCTATAAAAACAATATCATATTCCTTTAATATATCAGCTGCTTATCTGGGGAAATTATTTAAGCAGGAAACAGGTGAGAGTTTTTCAAGATACTTAAATAATTTACGAATAGACAGAGCAAAAGCTCTTCTTTTGGAGACCAATATCAAGGCTAATAAAATTGCACTTAAAGTGGGATACAGCGATTCTAATTACTTTTATAATATATTCAAAAAGTATACCGGTATGTATCCATCTGAATATCTTGAATTAAATCTTAATCGGAAAGACAGATAAATAACAGTAATTATTATGGTTCCAACTGCAAAAATTAGAAATTAACATTGACAGCAGAACTAATTGGATTTTGAATAGAGCAATAACTGATTCAGGAGAATTATAAAATGCTGCATGATCCAAGCCATAAACCGGAACTAATCGATGAGAGTGAGATAGTCCTTAATAAAACAGAAAAAGATATTCTTAAAAAACTGGGGGAAGAGATAGCTGAGATTTCAGCTGACCCTGTAAATAAAACCCGT
>DAOWEB010000203.1 GCA_030638735.1 Spirochaetaceae bacterium | reverse complement strand
CGGCTGACACTCCCAGCTGTTATTTCTCTCTTTTTTCCTTCCCTTCCCTATTTCTTCTTTTAAAGACCATGACTCCTGTTTAACTTTCAGCTTGTTGCTAACTGTTAACAGCGTCCGTACTTATAACAAATTATCTTGTTTACTGTCAAGCACTTCCGTGCATTTTTAAGTATAATTTTAATTTGATAAACTGCAGTTGATCGGCTTGATTAAGCGTCTCTCAGCGAGGTGTAATTTACATATTGTACCAAAAAATGTCAACCGTTATTTTGGATTTTTTTACTCTTTTTCAACTTGCATATTTTTTACTGCCAAATCTGATATCAGCTTTTCCAATTCCGGAAATATATCTTTAATTTCAGGAGTCCTTACAGATACAGAAGACCTCCCCCTGTTTACAAGAAGAGCATATATTTCTTTACCCAGAGTCCTGTAGAGCTCATTTTCTTCCTTATTAAGCTCCTTTATCTCTGTATCCAATACAGTTCTCTCACCTAAATCCAAAGCCTGTTTCTTTGCTTTTTTAAGTAAAACCTTTGACTGATCAATTCCCTGGTTCAAGCTGCGGCTTACTTTCTTTTTCCAATCCATTATCTTTCCTTTAAATTATCTTAAGTATCTACTCAGTTTAACCTCATACAGAAAAAAGACAAGACAATTCTTAAGTTTTCCCATATAGTTAATAAAAACAATGGAAGATAAAGATTTAACATATCTACGCTGCCCCAATTGTGGTAAATATTTTACCAATGAACAGGATAAAGAAAACAGATTCTGTTCTACAGAATGTAAAATATACTATAAAAGCTGTACAGCATGCGGGAACTACTTTGTAACTACAAGATCAGAAAACAATATATTCTGTTCCAATGATTGCGGTATTAATCCGGAACTACAGACTCCAACTCAGGATTCACAGGAGATTGCTCAGGTATCGCAGGAGATTCTTCAGGAACAGGATCTATCCCTTCTTCAACAGCCCCGGACTCTTTCGGCGGATAGTCAATAAAAACACTTAAAATTTTATCTCTGTCCAGAAGATCTTCATAAAACTTAAGTTCATCTATTCTTTCTAAATCTGCAAAACCATTTTTCAATGCACTTTCCAGGGCAGATATCCCAAGATCATAATCTTCAATAGAAGTCAGCAGAATAAATGCTTTATCAAAGTATAAATCAGGTGAAGGCTTGATGCCTATCAGAACATCATACAACTCTACTACTCTCTTATAATCCTGTTTATCTGTAAGAACATCTATAAGAGCAACAAGGTTTTTTTCTAAATTCTGCTCTTTTTCATATGCCAGTTCAAACCAGTCTAACCCGGAGGATATTTCAAGTTCTCTTTCTGTTATCCCTAAATTATATAAATTGTTACTATCATCAACTCCTATGGCTTCCAATTGAACAAGATGGGGATAAACTTTTTCAAACATTTTATTACTAATCATTAGAATAGTTATATTATTTAAAGCTTCCTCATTATTAGGGTCAATTTGTAATATTAGTTCATATGTTGAAATAGACCTGTCCAGATCATTATTTTTAAAATAACCCCAGGCAAGAATCTTCATTATCAGTATATTTTCAGGTTCCATTTTTAACAAATCATTAAGAACCTTAATTCCATTTTTATAATTTCCAGACTGTATTTGAACTATACCAAGATTATATGCTGCACTGGGAAACGACGGGTCAATCTGGAGAGCTCTGACAAAAGCGGCAGACGACTTATCAAGCTTTCCAAGCTCACTATAGGCATTCCCAAGATTATAATAAACCTCAACCAATTCATCTTCATATTTAAAGGATGAACAGGAAGATATTAAAATCAAAAATACACTAAATAATAAAAATATAATTGTCTGTATATCTTTCAGTTTCAACTCCCGAATTAACCGAGAACAGTTTCTTCTATTTTGTTCAATTGGGCCCGATAAAGAGAAGTAATATTTGTACCATAATCTGCAATCAATTGTATAATATTCCGAGGGTAATCCTTCTGATCTTCTCCATTCAAACGATCACCTGCATCACCAAGCCCCGGGACGATATATGCCATCTCATTCAATACAGGATCCATCCAAAGAGTATATATTTCAACATTTTTTATGGCTCTAATAACACGTAGAGAACCCTTTAAAGCTGAAATAACATTAAAACACTTAATTGATTTAGGTTTCACACCCTGGTCAAGAATATACTTCAGATTGGTAACTAAACTTCCTCCGGTAGCACTCATAGGATCAGCAAAAATTAAATCCTTACCATTCAGTTCTTCAAGATTATAAAATGATTTATCCAGATCCAGCACATATTCCATATTATACTCTCTTTTGGAATCATCTCTTTTTATTTTAAAGAGAGCAAAAGGAGTAACATAATTAGATGAGGAATACTCTTCAATTTCTTTACTCATAATCATTGAAGGCAAAAGAGCACCCCGAAGCATAACACACATAACAGTGTTCTCCACAAGATGATCCACATCGGGTATTTTATGTACTGCATAATTTTGTACAGGATATTTTACGGGTGTGTCTATTACAAGATAATTCTTTTTACCGGATTTACTTTTTTCACCATAGGCAAGATTAAAAAGAAGTTCATAAGCTCTTTGAATGTAATAAACAAATTCCTGATGCTGTGTTTTTTTATTTCTTAACTTTGCAATTAATCTTGAAGCCTCTCCATGATTTTCAACAGGAGTATCAAAGGGATAGATATGAAGATGCTCCTCTTTTGAAGCAATATCCTGCATTAACTGTCCCATAGAATCATACAGACCAATAAGACGCTCTTTTTCATTTTTTAAGCGTTCCTCATTATGAGAAGAAGAAAGAATCTCGAAAGAACTGGTTGCTTCAGCATAAAAGTCGTCCAGTTTCTTTATATTAACCCTATCAGCATCTGTCAGGTAACCATCCAGATCTTCAGCTCTTAAAATAATCTTATTCATACGCTTTACTTTAAAGAAAATCCAAAAGTTCCACCAATGGAGAAACTATCTATTCCATCATCAAAAACATCCATTAACACAGCATCTATAACGAATTTATACTCACTGTTCGCCAAAACATCCATTCGTAACCCAGTATTAAAGGCACCCCTTACTGCTGCATTTGTAATGTGAGAATCTACACTGTAGGAATAATTAGTAAATTCACTGATCCAATGTATAAATCCATGAAAAACATCAGGAAAGAGAGTGAGATCAAATCCCATTGAAAAATCTATACGATCATTCAATCCTTCATCTATATCAAAAGTTTTTCCAAAAAATATTGTAGTAGCTGCCGGGATTTCCATAAAATTACCGGAATATGTTGTCACAAGATAAACCTGACTATAGTTTCCTTTACCCGGTCGGTTATCGTTTTCAGATAAAAAATCAATCATTTGAAAATTAGCACCAATGGCCATTCCTGAGTTTCCACTATTATACATCTGGAATTTACCAAAAAGATGCAAGTCTGTTTCTTCGCCAGGATCATCTCCAACATTATCCTGCTGAAGATCAATAGTAACTCCTGCTTCAAATTTTTGCGATATACTGAGAGCAGCATTAATTATACTTTCATTTTCTCCAAAACCCCTGTCTGTAGAAAAATGATATCCAATATCCAGACCTAAATCAGATGAGTGTTCCCATCCTATTCTTCCGGTTGGTGTTGTAATAAGACCGGTTGTACCACCCAAACTCAACCCTTTCAGACTTTGTGAGAATAACGGGATTCCTGAAAACGTAATTATTAAAGATATGATTACTACTAAAACCAGCTTTCTGTTCATATACACCTCATTTTAATTTTTAATTTTTTTTGATTATATAATAGATGCGGACAAAAAAAAAGCCTTTGTCAAAAGAGTTTTCTTCTGACAAAGGCTACATCTCCTAGGGGAGTCGAACCCCTGTTGCCGGGATGAAAACCCGGTGTCCTAACCACTAGACGAAGGAGACATAAAAAAAAGCTGAGCCGCACAGGATTCGAACCTGTGACCCACGCCTTAAAAGGGCGTTGCTCTACCAACTGAGCTAGCGGCCCGATTGTTTAAATTGGTGTCTTTCCGGGTACGATGGACTATACAAAACAGCCGTAAAAATGTCAATAGTATGTATATTTTTTAAACAGAAATGGGAAATCAAAACATGTAGAGACGTTGCATGCAACGTCTGTACAAGGATCAGTAGTATCAAATTCGGAATTCGAATCCCAGTTGAATATTGTAAACAGGCTGCAGCCCGGGTTCTGTGGAAAGCTCAGTTCCAAACATTGCAAGATTCATTTTAAAGTAATAGAGATCAAGCCCCAGACCGGCTGACAATAAGCCCTGATTAAAGCCAGCTCTTACATTGAGTATACTCAGCATAGAAATTTCTGCACCAATTCCAATATTTAGAATAGGGTTTATGGCTAATTCAGGGTACAACCAAAAACCAAGAGAATCCCTGTAATCCAGATAAACTTTTATATCACTTATAAATAAATTTTTTGATTCAAAGTCCGGAGAATACATAATACCAAAATCCAGAGAGAAAGGGACAATACCATTGATCTCATCTACAGGGTTTGCACCGGCCGCGAATTCATCTACATTAAGATAAACATTTCGAAGGGTTGGAGAATAAAGATCTCTTCCAACAAGCCCAAGGGTTATTATATTTTTATAGGAATATCTTAGTCCAAGATCAACACCTATACCGGTTATAAAATAAAACGGCTCTGTCTGAAAAGTATCAAGAGAAATATCCATTATATCCAATGCGGATTTTTCAAAAGAAAGCTCTCCTTTAAAAGATCCTTTAAGAAGCATCCCTATATCCAGTTGATTAGTTTCTGGGGCAGGAATAGGAATTCCCATTGCATATCCGCCAGTCAGAATAACTTCCGAACCTACTATACCTTCAATTGTAAGAGGGCCGCTGGAAGAAATTGTAGTATAGGAATTACTGTAAATACCAAACCCAAGTCCTTCTCCAACATAACCAAAAGATACAGGACCCAGCAAATCCATTCCGACATAGATACCCTGGAGCATAGCAGGTATTTCTGCAAGATCCTCAGAAATAATTAGATTTGCAATATCAAATACAGGTCCCTTAAGCCCCATGGTAATTTCTGCAATACTGAATTCTGATTCAGCAGAATAGAAGCCGGCAGGGTTATTCATTAAATCTGAAAAACCAGTATTCCTGGTTACATGAGTACCACCAAGAGCGGAGCTTGCAGGAGAAAT
>DAOWEB010000152.1 GCA_030638735.1 Spirochaetaceae bacterium | reverse complement strand
CATGAATCAGTTCTTCTGATCCAATATCAACACCCCGGGTTGGCTGAGCTGCAATAATGAGCTCAGGATCTGAAGACAGCTCCCTGGCAACTACTACCTTCTGAATGTTACCACCGCTTAAAGCTCCGACGGGAGTTCTGGAAGATTGAGTAAGAACATTGAAACGCTTAATAAGATCAATACTATAATCCTTAATATATTTCCACTTTAATCTGCCCTTATTTGAGAACTCAGGTTTATAGTATCTGTCAACTATAAAGTTTTCTTCAAGGGAAGCAATATCGGCAACACCATTCTCCATCCGGTCTTCAGGGATATGGGAAATCTTAAGTTCTCTTATCTGCCTTGGAGTCATGCCTATAATATCCTTACCATCAACAGAGACAGCACCATCTGCAGGCTTCATCAACCCGGTAAGTATACTTATCAGTTCAGATTGACCATTTCCTTCAACTCCGGCAATACCCAGGATTTCTCCTGCACGAACATCGAAGTTGATATCTTTGAGAACCTGCACATTCTCATCATCAATATATGAAAGATTATTAACTGAAAGTTTTATCTTTCCAGGGTTTTCAGATTCAGGAATACGGGCAGTATTAATATCCCTTCCAACCATTAAATGAGCAATCTTTTCTTCAGTCAGTTCAGCTGCATCTTTTGTTGTTATTACCCTGGTATCCCTCATAACAGTTACACTGTCTGCAAGTCTTTTAACCTCGCTAAGTTTGTGAGATATAAAAAGGATGGTTTTTCCGCTCTCTTTGAGTTTAAAAAGTGTCTCAAACAAAACTTCCGTCTCCTGGGGAGTTAGAACTGCAGTGGGTTCATCAAGTATAAGAAGTTCTGCATTACGAAAGAGGGCCTTTAGAATCTCCACCCTTTGACGTACACCAATAGGAAGGTCTTTTATCTTTTTATCGACCGGTACATCCAAACCATACTTTTTAGAGACCTCTCTGGTAATTTCAAGAGCATTAACAGTATCAAGAAATATTTTTCCCTTTCTCGGTTCAATTCCAAGAATCATATTTTCTGCTACTGTCAGATCCGGGGCCAGCATTAAATGCTGATGTACCATACCAATACCAGCTTTAATAGCATAATTGGGATTTCGAAAACTTACTTTTTCTCCCTTATACAATACTTCGCCTTCCTGGGCGTGTATCTTGCCGAATATTACATTCATAAGGGTAGACTTTCCTGCGCCGTTCTCACCAACAATGGCATGGATACTATTTTTCTTAACATCCATACTTACATCTTTGTTAGCTATGACACCAGTTGGATAAACCATAGTGATGTTTTTTACCTGAAGAATATTTTCCATTCTTTCCTCGAATTTAACCGTATAATCGTAGGGGCACGAAAAATCGTGCCCCTACAAGTATAGAAATAGATTTTGTTTTACTGACCGAATGCAGTTCCAACCTTGATTTCACCACTTGTAATTTTTTTGGCAATCTCATCAATTTTGGCTCTCATTTCTGCTGTAGCAACTTTCTGATAGTTTTCGTTGTCAGCAAGGCCTACACCACCTTTCTCGATGTCAAGAATTTCAGCTTCACCGTATTTTAGAGTACCGGCAATATGCATTTCGATTCCTCTGAAGATAGAGTAGTCAACATTTTTCATCATGGATGTAACAATATGTGAAGCCTTTTCAGCATCTGTTTCTACAAATTCCATATACTGATCTGAATCAACACCAAGAGTATACTTATTCTGTTCCTTTGCGGCATCAATTCCGCCTAATCCAACCTGTCCTGCTACATTAAATGTTATGTCAGCTCCCTGATCAAACATTGCGAGGGTAAGTTCTTTTCCTTTCGCAGAATCACTGAATGAGCCAGCATACATAACCAGTACTTTGACTTCAGGATCAATATAGGCAGCACCTTCTTCAAAACCAACCTTAAAGTCATTAATTACAGGTATATCCATACCTCCCAGAAAACCTATAACCTTATCGGTATTTGCCAGGGGAAGATCTGAAGTTGTAATCATAGCAGCAAGAGCTCCTGTAAGGAAGGATGCTTCATTCTGGCTGTAGAGAATAGAGTATACATTTCCCAGATTAGCATTTGCATAGTTAACAGTTGTATCATAGGTAAAGAATTTCTTCTCAGGATGATTTGGAGCTATTTTTTCCACAAATTCCTGAAGCTGCCATGTACCTGCAATAACAATATCCCAGTCACCTTCAGCCAGTTGAAGAATATCCGGCTCCCATCTTGAGGAATCAAAACCACCCTCAACGATCTTTCCAACAATACCCAATTCTTTTACAGCCTGATCGATACCACGGGCAGCAGAATCAAAGAAAGACTTGTCCCCAAGTGTTCCATTTACATATAGAACTACCTTTACTTTACCTTCGTCAGCAGCTTCTTTATCGCCACCGGCAAAAACGCTCATGGTTGAAAGAACCATAAGTGTTATTACACTTAAAATAAGTACTCTTTTAAACTTGTTCATTTAAGAACCTCCAAAAAAAAATTTAGACATTTTATTCTAATGTCTTTATAGAATTAAGTATAGGATTAAATTTTTCTTTTTTTATCTCAAGAATTATATCCATCTCCAAACCTTCACTGGGAACAGAAGCTCCTCTCATAGTATTAAAGCTTAATTCCATCTTTAAATTTCCCTTTATTCGCCTGGAAGCAATAGTTTCATCCACAACATAGGCCATGGTCAGAGGGTCAGGAAAACCTATTGCCCGGCTGCCGAATACCTGTTCCAGAAAATCCAACGGAACTTTCTGCATATCAAGTAAAAGTTTACCTGCCTTTGAATCTTCCATGCCAAGGGCATAGAGATCTTCCTCTGTATACATTGCACCAACAGCTACATCCCATGGAACTATGGTCAGAGGAATTCCTGCATCAAAAACGAACTGAGCAGATTCAGGGTCTGCAGCAAAATTAAACTCGGCAAATTTTGTTATATTACCTCTTTCAAGGGCGCCGCCCATAATCACAATTTCCTTTATCAGGCTCTTTAGTTCCGGAAACAGATTGATACTTATGGCAACATTTGTAAGAGGACCCAGGGCAACAAGTGTCAGACCGGGATTCTCTTTTGCTGCCTTAGACAAGCCATCAGGGGCTTTTTGGGGCTCTACTGTTTTGGAATTGTGCGGAAGTTCCACATCTCCCAGACCATTGGAACCATGTACTCCCTCTGCATGGATCCTTTCACCAAGAAGGGATGTGGTGGCTCCTTTATACACAGGAATGTCTTCTCTTCCAAAATATGCTAAAAGTCCTGTTATATTATTTACAACATGATCAAGACCTGCATTACCTGCAACAGCACTGATACCAACAACTTCTATAACCGGGCTTGCCAATGCAATCATAATTGCAGTCGCATCATCTATTCCACAATCTGAATCTATAAATATTTTTTTCATTTTATACCTCTTCAAATAAATTTATAGTTTTGAGTATATTAAACTAATTTCCCGGCAGGTATAATGTTTTTCCAGACAAAATTGATTAAAATATGCTACTTTTCCTAAAGAGACTGGTCGCAAACAAGTTTGCTGCTCGTCTATGCAACCAAAGAGGCATCAAATGAAAGATTTAATATATTTAGGCAGACAATTATGGGATAATGCAGAACCTGGATTTTTAGAAAAAAGAACTCACAAAATATTAAGTAAGAAGTTTATTGATCTTGGTTTTTCAATTGAAGAATTTGAAAATATACCCGGATTTATAGCTACAATAGATGGTAATTTTAAAACTAAACCTATTGCTTTAATATCTGATATGGATGCACTTCCTCTACCGGGAGATCCCGAAAACAAATATATTCACTCCTGCGGTCACCATGTACAAATGACAGCTCTTTACGGAGCTGCTCTAATACTGAAAAATGAAGACCCGGAGCTTCTAAAGAAAATCTCATTTATTGCCATTCCTGCTGAGGAATATATAGATTTTAACAAAAGAGAAGAATTAATAAAAAATAAAAGTATATCATTAATGAGTGGAAAACTTGAACTTATAAAAAGAGGTATATTTAATTCTCCTGAAATTGTAATATCTACCCATTCTGCTCCATTTAGCAGCAAAACATTTATAAGCTCTGTTCTTAATATGGCAGGATTTGAGGTAATGCAGTTTTCTTTTTTTGGGAAAGCATCCCATGGAGGAGCTGCCCCCCATTTAGGAATAAATGCTCAAAATGCAGCCTCTTTATTTCTTCAGGCGAGTGCATTCCTAAGGGAAAGCTTTGATGAAGATAAACATATAAGAATTCACCCTATTTTGAAACTGGATAATAATCAGTCAGTTAATTTAATTCCCGAACATGTAATAGTTGAAACCTATGTCAGGGGAGCTGATTCAGAGGCAGTTAAAAAAGTAGTCAAACAGCTTTTTGAAGCAGCAAAAGGTTGTGCAAAAGCAATAGGAGCAAAGGTAGAAATAATAGTAATCCAGGGATATAAACCCTTTAAAGCAGATCTTACTCTCCATAAATTGATAAAAGAAACTGCAGATGATATGAATATAGAGTTTATAGAAGAACAATATTCTTCAGCATCATCGGATGTAGGTAATATTTCACAAATAAAACCAACAGTTATGCTTGGATTACCAGGAGTAAACGGAAAATTCCATAATCCTGATTTCAAAGTAACAGATGAAGAGGCTGCTTACATATTCCCATCACAATTTTTAGCTAAATACTTAAGGAAGGTCACTGAGTGCGAAGTATGAGCGTATCGAAGTGCCCTCACAATTTTTACTAAGCTATCTTAGAAAGGTTGCAGACTCCACAGGCATATGATATCTTTCCTCTATGTTTGAAATCAGGACACTTATTCGTTTTTTTGATACAGGATTTATTCTGAAATTTTTAATTTTAGTTATGCTAATCTCAATTCTCCCAATTATAGAAGTGTACCTGTATATACTTCTCTCCTGTAGAATTAGTACTTACCTTATGATAGCAGCTCTTACAGGAAGCAGTTTGGCAGGTCTTATTATAAGTTATGGTTTAATTAAATCCCGGTTAAAAATTATTAAATTAGCAATTAATGAGGGAGAATATCCTGAAAATGATTTCTATATCCTTGCAGGAATATTCATAGCCAGTATTTTATTAATTACACCTGGTTTTATCGGAGATTTAATTGGTCTCATTATTCTCCTTCCAGGTATAAGCAAAAAAGTAGGGTTTATGATAACAAGACCAATGGAAGATAAAGTAAAAGAGCTTTACGAATATATAAAACTCTACGAATTAAACTAAAGTTTTCTTATTTTAAAGATTAACAGTAGTAATAAATAGTAGATGTGTGGAAAAATCATTATAATCTTCCAGGGTTTCCGAAGAACATCCCAAACAGCAAAACTTCCACTTTCCCAGCTTTTTTTTGACATCTTTCTCTTTTTTCCGGAAAATATATCAAAACAATTGCCGCACCATAGAAAAAGTCCGGGATTGAGATTTTTCATATTCCTGGAAAACCAGTTACTTCTACCTGGAACTCCATTTCCAACAAAAAGAAGTGAGGGAGAAGCTTTTTTTATGGCAAGAACCATATTCTCTTCTGCTTCTTTTTTAAAATAACCTGCATAACGCCCTACAATACCTATTCCGGGAAAAGAATCTCTAAGGTTATTCGTTGTAATCTGAAGTTCTGCAGGTTTTAAACCGGCAAGGTATAAACTATGGTGATGCTTCTCAAGAATACCTAATAATTTTATTGCAAAATCAAAAGGCATATATCGAACAGGTTCAGTTCTTCCCAAAAACTTTGCTCCCTTTTGAATTCTTTTCGAGATAGGTATAATAAGACTTGCTTTTCGTACAGTCTCGGCATATTCACTATTGCCTCTTGCCTTTAAAAGACCTCTCAAAGTAAGAAAAACAATCTGATGCCGTCCCTTATCAAGAAGCAAATCACTTATTACATCTTCCAGCTGATCTTCTGAAACAATATCAACAGGAACATTCAGGAGTGAGATTCTTTTCCTTCCACCAACTAATTTAACACCCAATTTTCACTCTCCAGTAGAATTGTTTGAACAGCACTAATACTATATATTGCTGCTGTTTCTGCCCGTAAAACATTTGTTTTTAAATAAACAGATTTAAACTTTTTACCAAAAAGAATTTCTGTTTCTCGATCAGAAAGTCCCCCTTCAGGGCCTACCACCAAAAAAACAACCCTGGGGTTTGCACTAAGATATCCATGAAGAGAGCCTGAATCAAGTGTTTCCTGATGAAAAAATAAACCAATATCCCCGGTAGAGTCATCAATTCCAACCAATTCATCAATTGTAACCGGTTTTCCAATTAAAGTATTTATTCCGGAACCACTTTGCTGAATAGCTTCTCTTACAATTTTATTCCATCTCTCAATTTTAGCAGACTTCTCAGTATCTATTTTAGAAACTGAAAAATCACTAACAACAGGAATTATATTAGAAACCCCGGCTTCAGTAGCCTGACGGATAATCTGGTCCATCTTTTTACCCTTGCAAACACACTGGTATAAAACTATCTCCGGAAGTCTGACATATTCAGTTGAAGATTTTTTCACATCAAGAATACAACTATTCTCTGTGATATCGGCAACCTTTAAATCAAAAACATTTCCTTTTAAATCTCTACCCGAAAACTCATATCCTGTTTTATATCTTAAGACTCTTATCAAATAATGATAATCGTTTCCCCCCAGAACAAGAGAAGAATCTCCTTTATATGATTCCGGCATCAGGAAAAGTCTCATATTAGGAAAGAAACCCTAACTGTTCTATTACGGGGACCATCAAATTCACACAGGTAAATTCCCTGCCAGGTTCCTAATAAAAGACGACCCTCAAGAACAGGAACAGAGAGATTGAAACCCATTAAACTGGACTTAATATGAGCAGCAGAGTTCCCTTCCATGTGGTAATAGCCATCACTTAAGGGAACAATCTTTCCAAGTTCCATTAGCATATCCTTTTTTACATCAGGATCTGCATTTTCGTTTATAGTCACACCACAGGTAGTATGGGGAATATAAATGTGACAAAGACCTTCTTTAAAACTATGCTTATTGATAAAAGATTCAATTATTCCTGTTATGTTATTAAACTCAGAGTGACTTCCTGTTTGAACCCTGATCAATTCTGTAATCATTTTCCCGTTATCTCCCCGGTATTAATCATTCTAACTGCTTCCTGAAGAATAATATCAAAATCAAGATCATAAACAGGGGGAATATCCAAATTCCTGTTGTATTCATTTCTAATCAACTTTTCAATTATTCTGTCTTCCAGAACAATCCCATCCTGTTTAAGCTCCCGGATGAAATCTCTCTGTGCAGTCTTATTTGCCCCGGGATAATCAACAATAAAACCAGAAATAAGGTTTTCTTTCAGTATTCTACCAAGAGATTCTGTTTCATCATCACTCAGTTCCTTCTCTTTTACTTCTCTATCAGGTTCAATACCTATTTTATCAATGTCAATGTCTGCAGGAGTATAATATCTTGCAATAGTAAGTTTTAAACCACCTTCATGGAAGCCCATCACTTTTTGAACAGATCCTTTCCCAAAGCTGGTTTCACCAATAAGAGTTCCTCTGCCCGTATCTTTAAGAGCCCCAGCAAGAATCTCTGCTGCAGAAGCAGACCCCTTATCTATAAGAACAGCAATAGGAATATTTTTGGGAACAAGAACTGATCTTGTAGAATTGAAAACCTCATTTTCATTACGAATTCTGGATTTTGTAGTTACAATTGGTCCACTGGACAGGAAAAAATCACCAATATCTGCAACAGAACCAAGAAGTCCTCCAGGATTACCTCGTACATCAATTATCAGAGAGGTATATGAATTGCTGTCAAAATACCTGATTGCTTCTTTTACCCTCTCTGCTGTAAAGGGAGTAAACTGGATAATTCTCAAATAAGCTATATTCCCTGGAAGCATCGCCTCTTTTACAGTAGGAATCTCAATTACAGCTCTGGTAAGTGTAATTTCAAATTCAATATCTTTTCCCCTTAGAATTGAAACAAGAACATCTGTTCCAGGAACCCCGCGCAATCTATCAACAACCTCATCAATACTAAGATCAACAACAGATTCATTTTCAATTTTTGTTATATAATCCCCTGCATGAACTCCGGCTCTGTATGCAGGTGTATCTTCAATAGGGGAAACAACCTGCACAAAACGATCCAAAGGATTATCAGTTGAATTACCAGGAGCAGGCTTGGATATATACAAACCAACACCACCAAATTTTCCTGTTGTGGTATCATTCATATCTTCCATATCATCAGCAGTTAAATAGTAGGAATATGGATCATCAAGACTCTCAAAAAGACCCTTAAGTGCTCCTTCATACAGATCTTCTACAGGAACCTCATCTACATAATTATCTATAAGAAACTGGAATAGATATTCAAACTTTTCCAAATATTCTCTAGTTTCTGAATTTGACTGATATGCTAATAAATTGGGGCCGAAAAAAGAAACCCCCGAAAAAACTATTAAAAAGGCACTCAATATTATCCAGAAAAATCTTTCTTTATGTTTCATTATTGTCTCCGTCTACTATTATCTTCTTGTTTTTACCGTATTTGTCAAGAGACACTGTCTTTTGCTTATCCAGTAAGAATATTGTTAAAGTATATCGTTTTAATTCAATTTTTCCTGAATGAAAAGTATATAAACAACGTAAGTGAAAGTAAAGGCATGTTAAAGCAATATAGACGTTTCCCCGGGATCAAGATTTTTTTGTATAGATATTTTGCTAATTATCAGTATTTCATCCCAGCTATTCTGTTTAAGTTCAGTATACTCAATAGCAAGTGAAGATATTGTAAGAATTATTGAACTATCTATGAAGTATTCTGATATTCCCATGGATCTTGCGGATGCATCACTGGTTGTGTTATCAGAAAAATTGCGTATTAAGGAAATAATAACAATTGATTCAGACTATTATGTTTACAGAACAATAAATAAGGAAATGATTGAAAATATATTTAATTACAAATAAAATTATAACCTGAATCCGTATAAATGATGATAGGGCAATAACATAATAGATAAAGAAAATATTATCAAAGATGCTTCAATTTAAAAAGTTGCTTCCTGATAAATTAATACCTGGTCTTGACCACTCCACAAGCTTACCCTTACAATATGCATCATACAAAGGAATCAACAGGAGTATTATTAATGCAGGTTCTGCCTATAGCAAGCGGAAAGGGAGGAGTGGGAAAATCTCTTTTTGCCACTAATATTGCAATTGCTCTCGCCCAGGCAGAAAAAAATGTAATTCTGGCGGATCTGGATCTTGGTGCTTCTAATCTCCATCTTATACTAGGAACGGGGTCAGTAAAGAACGGTATAGGAACTTTTCTTTGTAATAATGAAATTGAGTTTAAAGATATTATTTTTGATACAGAATATAAAAACCTTAAATTTATTCCTGGTGACGGTGAAATCCCGGGAATGGCTAACCTGGATAATTCCCAAAAAACAAAACTTGTCAGAGAACTCTACATGCAGGAAGCTGATTATCTTATTCTTGACCTGGGAGCAGGCACCAGTTTTAATACTGTAGACTTCTTTCTAAGCTCTTCTATAGGAGTAATTATTACAGCACCTGCTCTAACAGCAACTCTTAATGCATACCTGTTCCTTAAAAATGTTGTTTTCAGGCTTATGTCTACATCATTTAAAAAGGATTCATGGGCAGGAAAGTACTTTGAAGGTTTAAAACAGGAAGGAAAAAATTTCCAAAAAATATATATCCCAAAACTTATAGAAAAAATCAAACAGGAAGATCCTGAAAGTTATAATACTTTTATGAAAAGAATGTCGGTTTTCAAACCAATGCTTGTAATGAATATGCTTGAAGACCCCAAAGACAGTCAGAAAGCTGTTAAAATACGAAGATCCTGTAAGGAATATCTTGGTGTAAACCTGGAACATCTGGGTATAATTTATTTTGATCATCTTCAGGAAATTGCCCTTAACTCCCGCTTGCCTATTATTGCGTATAAGCCCAATTCGGTATTAAGCCAGGCAATATATAGAATTGCAGATAAAATTCTGGAAAAAGGGGAAGAAATCCATAGTCCTCTGGATATATCAGCTCTGAATGACAGCTACAGCACTGCCTCTATGGAAGCAGAAATTGATTATGACAGCAAGGTTGAGGCCATGGAGAATCTACTTCATAGCGGAACCCTGACTGAGGGAGATCTTGTAGAAACAATAAGATCCCAGCAATATGAAATAAATTCTCTAAAAAAAGAAAATTACTTCTTAAAAGCACAAATTGTTCATTTTTCTGAAGGTAATAAAAAAGGATAGGTGTTTAAAATTGAAAGGTAACCTGGTACTGGAATACAATATAGATAAAACAAGTGCTCACCTGATATTTACACCCGAAAAAGATGGAGAAGAATGGACAGAAAAACGAATATTGTCCTTACTTGAATCTGAAGGGGTTAAAGTTGGAATTATTAGTGAATCTGTAAAAAAAGCAGAAGAAGCAATATTAAAAACAGAAACTGAATTAAAAATCCTGATTGCAGAATCAGAATCCCCTGTTCCACAATCAAAAGGGATCTATCAGTGGGAAAAGCTTGAAATACCTGAAGGATTAAAAACTGATGCAGAAAGGGTTCTTAAAGTTGCTTTTGCTCCTGAAATTACCAGAGATATTTTAAAAAACGTCAAAGTTAAAAAGAAAGTCGAAAAAAAATCAAAGCTTCCTTTTGGCAAGGCCAAAGAAGAATTTGTTACAGTAATTCAAAAACGAATTGTTAAAGAGCCTGTTAAAATTAACCCGGAAGTAATAATGACAGGGTGGGCGGATACTGGTTCCATCCTTGCTGTCAGAGGAAAAACAGAAGAGGGGAAACCTGGAAAATCAGTTCTGGGAGAAGATATACAACCGGAAATCATTGATT
>DAOWEB010000047.1 GCA_030638735.1 Spirochaetaceae bacterium | reverse complement strand
GCTCCACAGATAATACCTTTTTTCCCTAAAGCGGAAACAATAATATCAGCTTTTTGGTATGTATTAAAATATAAAATATTTGTTTCAACTGTTGCCAGATCAATTTCTGCCCATTTAACAAGTAATATTGTTTTTGCAATTTTTTTTGCATTTTCCATATCATGTTCAAGGGGCTTAATATTATTTTCCAGTGCATAGATACCTGCTGCGGCAATGACTCCTGCCTGTCTCATTCCCCCGCCTAACATTTTTCTAATTCGCCTTGCTTTTGCTATAAATTTTTCAGATCCACAGAGAATACTTCCTACAGGAGCACCCAGACCTTTGGAAAGACAAAATGTAACAGTATCTGTAAATGAACACATCTTTTTTACAGGTATTTTTGTTGCTGCAGAAGCATTAAACATTCTGGCTCCATCCATATGAACTTTCAAGCTGTGTTTTTTTGCAAATTCAGAAACAGCCTTTAATTCAGGCAGTTTATAACATGTTCCACCCTCTTTATTATGGGAGTTTTCAATTTCAATCATTTTAACCTTAGACATATAGTAAATATCCGGACGAAGATGCTTTTCCAGTTCTTTGGGAGTTAATATTCCACGTTCTCCATCAACGGCAATTGGCATTGCTCCTGCAATGGCTGCAACCGAAGATAGTTCATAATGCATTATATGACTATTTTTATGAGTAAGTACTTCATTTCCTTTCCCACAATTTATATACAGAGCAATAAGGTTTCCCATGGAACCGGATGGAACAAATAAAGCTGCTTTTTTCCCTGTTATTTTTGCAGCCATATCCTGGAGTTTATTAATTGTGGGATCTTCTGCGTAAACATCATCTCCTACATCGGCAATATACATGGCCTTTCTCATCTCTTTGCCCGGTCGGGTAAGTGTATCACTTCTTAAGTCGTACTTTTTCATTTCTATATCCTCAATATTGCTAATTTTTTAAGTATAACATAGTACAGTTTTTTATGGGTTAATCTGATTAAGAAGTTCAAAAAAATTCGGAAATGTTATTGATACTGCACTTGTATCATCAATTGTTGTTTCTTCTTCTGCTGCTAAAGCAGCAATAGCAAGAGCCATTATTACTCTATGATCCCCATGGCCGGAAACCTCAGCCCCTTTTAGTCCTTTTGAAGCATTCCCTTTTATTAAAAGACCATCAGGTAATTCTTTAATATCAGCTTCCATTTTTTTTAATTCTGTTTTCATAACCGATATTCTATCTGTTTCTTTTAATCTTGCCTGTGGAACATTGAATAGTCTGGTTTCTCCCTCAGCAAAACATGCTGTAACCGCCAGAGCAGGAAGTGCATCAGGTGTGTCGTTAAGATCCAACTCACATCCAACTAATGGACCCCCCTCAATTTTAATGAAGTCGATACCAATTTCAATATGGCAGCCCATCTTTTCCAGCATATAAACTACAGCCTTATCTCCCTGGCTGTCTGCCATATCCAGCCCTTTTAGTGTAAGGGTTGAGCCTGTTATAGCAGCGGCACATAGGAAAAAAGTAGCTGATGAGAAATCTCCAGGTACCTGTTTTGCGAATGCTTCGTAGCGCTGGCCTCCGGGGATAAAAAAATGTTCAAAGTCTGTGTTGTCGTATGCTATAAATTGCTCGTCCAGCCATCGCAGAGTCATTTCTACATAGGGTTGTTCACGGAGAAGTGGTATCTTTATTTCAGTATTACCGTTAACAAGTGGAGCACATAGAAGCAGGCTTGAAAGATACTGACTGGTTGGGCATTCGATACTGGTCTTTCCTCCTGTAAGCGGCCCTTTAATAGTAAATGGGGGGTAGCCGTCTTTACCGTTCAAAACAACATTTGCACCAAGATCTCTCAGACTGTTCAGAAGATTTCCAACAGGCCGTGACTTTATCTGATCGTCACCTGTAAAGGTTACAGCTTCTGTCCCAAGAGCTGCGAGTCCTGCTGCAAGTGCAAGTGTAGTACCGGAGTTTCCCACATCAATTACATTATCAGTAAATATAATTTTCCCGCCTGTACCTTTAACAATCCACCTGTCATCTTTAATCTTAACTTTTGCACCGATAATCCTGACTGCATCTACACAGGCACGGGTGTCTGCAGAATCCAGAGGATTTACTATTATACTGCCCCTATCTGCCATTGCTGCAATTAGAAGAGCACGTATGGTATGGGACTTTGAGGCAGGGATTGTTATTTCACCAGACAGCGACTTAACAGGACTTATTATTTGTTTCATAGGAGTATTGTAAAGAGCTATAATATTAGTGTCAAAGGGAATTAGTATACAAAAGTTTATAATTTTCCAAACAGCATCATAATTGATTTTTCCCAGTGTATGCAAGTTACATTTCTAATCTGCTTTTCTATAGGATCTCTGCTTATACATAAACTAAGGGGAGAATTAAAATCAGAGGTGAAACTGTCCAGAACTCTTATATCTCTTTCATCAACATTAGTTGAAGACTTTATTTCAATAATAGCATATGGAAGTCCGGGTCGATCAATAATAAGATCTATTTCTGCTCCGGCACCGGTTTGAATATAGGAAAATCTCCAGTCGGGAAAAAGGTAGCTGGCAGTTCTGATAATTTCTGCAATTATAAAATGTTCAAAAGCATTTCCGTATTCATAAGTGCCTTCTTTCATAGGTACATCCAGAGTTCTGTCGAGAGAACGTTTGACACCAGTATCGAAGAAATAAAATTTAGGGTTTGTCCTTTGCTGTTTTCTTATGGAGCGATGAAATGGAGGAAGAATAAATCCGATAAGGGTGTCCTCCAGAATTGAGAAATATGAAATTACTGTTTTTGTATCTACTCCCACATCTTTGGCAATATTGGTATAATTTATAATCTTACCATTGGATTGGGCTGCAATTTCAAGAAAATTTCGAAAAGGATCAAGTTTGCGGATTATCTGTTCTGCAATAATTTCTTCCTTAAGATATGTAAGTGTGTAAGCTCGTAAATATGCCTGTTTGTCTTTATCTTTTTTCAGTGAAAAAAGGCGCGGTAATGTTCCCCAGTGAAGTGCTGAGTTTAATTTGAAAGAATCCTGTAATTCCAGATATATCATTGGGTGCATAGTGTAAACAAATGCACGCCCTGCCAGGAGATTTGCTGCTCCCCGTTTTAGTTTCCTGCCACTAGATCCTGTTAGTATGAATTTTTTGTTGGATGACTCTATTAGACGATGCACAACATTAAGAAGTCTGGGAACTTTCTGAATTTCATCAAGTATTATCCATTTTACAGCAGATGGTATGGCATTTATCTGTTGTTCAAGTGTCTCAGGCCTTCTTGCATACATGTCCTCGATATCAGGCTGCAGTAGATCTATATAAAGAGAATTCTCAGAATTGAAGATATTCTTTATGTAAGTTGTTTTTCCTGTTCCGCGCGCCCCAAAAAGAAAAAAAGAGTTTTCTTCGGTAGTTTCCAATATTCTGGGAATCATGATAATATAGTAACATATTTGTGGAGTAAAGTCCATATTACGATTCGTAATATGGAGTATGTCCCACCTTTCTTGAAGTATTATAGAATTATTTCTTTATTCCCTTAAATATCTGTAGTACAATAACACCAGATGCAGCTTTCTTATGTGTAACAGCGATTACAGATTAAAAAGGAAGTGTCATTATGGATAATTTTATTAAGAAAAGTTTATTCCTGTCTTTGTTTATTCTACTAATTGTTTTTGCAGGTGCCCAGGAAATAATAGTCTCTGTCAGCGACTTTAATGTTGAATCAGAGAACAGTAAATTAAAGTACATCGGAAAAGGTATTTCCACCCTTGTTGCAGGAGAGCTCCGAAGAACCAAAACAATAAAGCTCCTGGAACGATCTCAAATGAATAAAATAATGGAAGAGCAGAAGTTGAGTCTCTCCGGAATGGTGGATGAAGCCCATCAGGTTGAACTGGGAAAACTTATGGCTGCTGATTACATTGTTTTCGGTGAGATTATAGATATGGGGAATTCCCTGCTTATAAGCGTGAGAATGGCGGATGTCGCTACTACCGAAGTTGTCTGGGAAGACAGCATTATGGAAAAGCTGGAAACTTACGACTACATCGGCGCTTACTTTGCCCAGTCGATTCTTACGGAACTTAAACTGGATGTTCAGAAAGAAACAGTAGCAAAGGTGGAAACCAAAGTTATTAAGGAAACAGAGGCAATAGTTGCACTTTCCAGTGGTATAGATGCATACGATAAGGGAGATGAGGAGAAGGCAAAAGAGGAGTTGACGATTGTTCAGATGCTTGATCCTGAGAATGAGGTTGCTGAATTCTATCTTTCCAAAATGCAGGCGATTTCTCCCAAGTTCCGGGTGGAAACCCAGGAGTATTCACCTGTTTACAGCCCTGCTTCTCTGGGATTTATCGATACAGATAAATTTTTCTTATGGCTTGGTGGTCCCATAGATCCTGCTCCTGGAGCAGAGATTCTGCCCAATGATGGCTCCCAGGTTGTTGGTGATTATGCCGTTAAGGATTATGTAGTTAACTTCCGTATTGGATATTCATTTCCTGTTGGTGAAAATCTTGGTCTTGGGTTTGGAATATTTGGAGGCTTCCAGGATTTGAAGATTAGCCATATTGATGGTGTTGAAGTGTTTAATTTTGAGGGGAATATGACACACGAATGGTATTCCCAAATAATGAATATTGGTGGATCTGCAAGTTTCGGTGCCCATCTTCAGGATTGGCTTAGTATTGGAACATCGGTATTAGTTTGGATATCATCTAATGCAAACGAACAAAGTGATGGTACAAACATTGTAAGGGATGGTTTGTTTTTCAGCATCTATCCAGGGGTAATGATTCGCGATCCAGGTGGGAACCTTACCTTTGATATTAATGCAGGATATACAAATCAAAAAGTATATTATGCTGATTATACTGGTGGGGAAATAGTTTTGGGATCTCGTCCTTTGGTTATAGACAGTTCTTTTACCTACGGTTTACCCAACCAGCATATCTTTCTGGGGTTAAAAGGGATTTCTGATATTTATCTGGATGATCGTGGCGGGTATGCCCTTCGTATAATACCAATGGTGGAGTTCTGGCCTTTTAAGTTTCTGTCGGTACGTGGGGGGTATGAGTATTCCCATTTTGATCAGTCCGGAAACTTTACCATCGGTCATGGTGCAGTTGGGGGATTTACCTTTAAGATTGGAAAGTTTGATATCAATGCAAACCTTACCTATCGGCAAAAACCAGCGCGCCTTTTACCAGGAACAACAGTGGCTAATATGAAGATACTGATTGGACTGGAGTATAATCCGGGATGGATAAGCAGGTAGCTGAGTAGAACTAATCCCCTCTTTTTGTTAGTATAGGCTATGTTAAAAATTAACCAGCCAATAGTCTCAGTAATAATCCCAGTCTACAACCGCTTTGAGTTGGCAAAGGAAGCCGTGGCTTCTGTTCTTGGTCAGACGTATCGGGATCTGGAATTGATTATTGTAGATGATGGGTCAATTGATATGACTTCTTTACTCCCTACCTATTACAATGATGATTTGCGGGTTAAATACATAAAGATAAAACATAGTGGAATGCCTGGTTTTGTGAGGAATCAAGGTGTGGATATAGCACAAGGTAAATATATTGCCTTTCTGGACTCAGATGATCTGTGGGTATCCAGTAAGCTTGAAAAGCAGATAAAGTATTTTGAAAAAAACCCCTCCTGTAAAATTGTACATACCAGAGAGAACTGGATTAGAAACGGTAAAACTATAAGCCAGTCTGGTTTCAATCATAAAAGATTTGGAAATATGTTTTCCGATGCCCTTGAAAAATGTATAATCGGGCCTTCGACAGTTATTATAGAGAAGAAACTCTATAAGGAACTTGAGGGATTCAGGGATGATCTGGAAATTGCAGAGGATTATGAACTATGGCTGAGACTTTGTGATAGTAACTCTATTGGATATCTTGATGAACCTCTAATAACAAAACGTGCCGGTCATGGAGACCAACTGTCGGAGAAGTATGGACAGATAGAAATTTTCAGGATAAGGGGTTTACAGAATCTTGTGGAACAGAGATATTTTTCTCTGGAAAATCAAAAACTAGCTGAACAGGAACTGGTAAAAAAATGCAGAATATATGCTGCAGGATGCAGGAAGAGAAATAAAACTACAGAAGCTGAGCTTCATGAATCAATTGCAGCAAGGTATGGAAAATAACAGAATAATCGATCAGCTGGTCGGAAGCAAGCTTCCTGCTCGGCAATGAGTCGTACCGGAAGAGCGAAGCGATGAGGCTGGTCGCAAACAAGTTTGCTGCTCGCCTATGCATCCTAAGGAACGATCTCAGCAACCTAAAGGAGAATTAAATGGCAGATGATACGAAAGTAATTTACTCTATGGTTGGAGTAAGTAAAAAACATAATCATAAGGTGATTCTAAAAGATATTTATCTATCATATTTTTATGGTGCAAAGATAGGTGTTCTTGGTTTGAATGGAAGTGGTAAATCTACACTTCTCAAAATTCTTGCTGGAGTGGATAAAGATTTTAATGGTGAAACAGTTATTTCAGAAGGTTTTACAATTGGATATTTGGAACAGGAACCCAGACTTGATCCGGAAAAGACTGTCAGGCAGATAGTGGAAGGAGGAGCAGGTGAAGTTATTGCTTTACTTAAAGAGTATGAAGAGATCAATGCTAAGTTCGGTGAGCCTATGGATGACGATGAAATGACAGCTCTTCTTGAAAGGCAGGGAACTGTTCAGGATAGAATTGATACATTGGATGGATGGGAAATTGATAATTTATTAGAACTGGCTATGGATGCCCTCCGATGTCCTCCGGAAGATATGAAGATTAAACATTTATCCGGAGGAGAAGACAGAAGGGTTGCTTTATGCAGGCTTTTACTTCAAAAACCTGATATTTTGTTATTGGATGAACCTACTAACCATCTGGATGCTGAGTCTGTTTACTGGTTGGAACAGCACCTTAAACAGTATGAGGGAACTGTCATTGCAGTAACCCATGACAGGTACTTTTTAGATAATGTTGCCGGATGGATACTTGAACTTGACAGAGGAGAAGGAATCCCCTGGAAGGGAAATTATTCTTCCTGGCTTGAACAGAAAAAAAATCGTCTGGCGAATGAAGAGAAACAGGAGAGTGCAAGACAGAAGACTCTGCAGCAGGAACTTGAGTGGATCCATATGTCTCCCAAAGGGCGGCATGCCAGAGGTAAATCAAGAGTAAATTCCTATGAAGCTCTTTTGAGTCAGGATACGGCAGAGCAGGCAAAGGATCTTCAGATATATATTCCTTCCGGACCAAGGCTTGGTAATATCGTAATAAAAGCAGAAGGTGTTTCAAAATCTTATGGTGAAAACATTCTATATGAAGATTTAAATTTCGATCTTCCTCCTGGTGCTATTGTAGGAATTGTTGGAGCAAACGGAGCAGGTAAAACAACCCTTTTTAAGATGATTACAGGTATTGAAAGCCCTGATTCAGGTTCTTTTACAGTAGGTGAAACTGTAAAACTTACATATGTAGATCAGGTTCGGGAGCTTCTGGATCCTGACAAATCAGTCTGGGAAATGATTTCCGGTGGTCAGGATATTATAAACTTTGGTAAGATGGAAATGAACAGCAGAGCATATGTTTCCCAGTTTAACTTTGGCGGTGGAGATCAGCAGAAAAAAGTTGGTATTCTATCCGGAGGTGAGAGGAACAGGGTAAATCTTGCCATGATGCTTAAGGAAGAGGCAAATGTACTTCTTCTGGATGAACCAACCAATGATCTCGATGTAAATACTATTCGTGCTCTGGAGGAAGGGCTTGAACATTTTGGTGGTTGTGCTGTTGTTATAAGTCATGACCGATGGTTTCTGGACAGGGTTGCTACTCATATTCTTGCATTTGAAGGAGACAGTAAATCTTATTGGTATGAAGGAAACTGGAGTGAATATGAAGAGGATAGAAAGCGTCGTTTAGGTGATTCTGCAAATCAGCCTCATAGAATTAAGTACAGGAAGCTGACCAGGGGGTGAGATCAGGTACCAAAGTAAAGGTCACCAAAGTCACCCAGACCCGGAATAATATATGCTTTTTCGTTAAGCTTTGGATCAATAAATCCAGTTATTATTTTTACTCCAGGTGCATAGTTTTGAAAGGCTTTAATACCTTCCGGTGCTGATATTAGATTTATAAAAATAATTTTTTCTTCAGGAACGCCGTTATCTTTTAATACCTCTATTGCTTTACAAACAGAGCCACCTGTTGCAAGCATTGGGTCCAGTAACAGAACATGTCTATTTGCTATATCAGTGGGAAGTTTATGATAAATAAGCTGGGGTTGTGCTGTTTCCTCATCTCTCTGGATTAATATTTTACCAATTCTAATTGCCCGGCATACTTCTCTTACAGCTTTTTCCATAGATTCACCAGCTCTTACAATTGGGACTGCACATAGTTTTCCCATAAATTCACTTCCGGTAAATTGGGTTCCAGTTGGAGTAGTGACTACTTTTTCCCGGGTTGGTAAATGATTCAATGCTTCTTCGATTAGTAATCGAATAACCCTTTCTGAGTAAAAAAGAAACTCGTTTCTTTTTGTATCTTTGTTTCTTATTATTGTAAATAAAGCTTCAAGCTGGGGGGTGTAGGGAAGGACCGTTAGATTTTCCATTACATAACCTCTCTGTAATATAGATTTGATAACCGTTTCTATATGTCTTTGGAGGCTATCAATCCATACTAGGTTGTAATTCTAAAAGTATCAAGTAAGGATATACTGAAAATATATAATTTTCTTGTGTTAGGTTTATTTATCAATTATCATCTCAATTATGTGTGATACAGTAGTTAGTTTTAAGATATATCCCTGGTTGGTTGTGTTCCTTCAATGGACCTGGGGATTTCCTCAAACATTACTGGGATTTTATATTTTCTCATTTAACTATAATCAGTATCCGGGGAAACAGTGGTTAGAAGCTCAAAAACGTATGGATGCACATGAATGGGGGCATTCAATACAATCACTTATTTTTGGTCCTGCATATCTTTTGGTAATAGGCTTACCCTCAATATTGAGAGGTTTTAGTTCACACTGGCATAACAAAAATGATACCTGGGAATATTATGGCGGTTTTCCTGAAAACTGGGCTGATAAAATTGGAGAAGTTCAAAGGCAAAAATCTACTGATTTTCCAGATTCCCGTTTAATCTAAATAACTCTATCTCGCCAAAGAATTATTAAAATCATAATCCCCGATATAAGAGTTGTGACCGCTAGAATCATTAAAGCCTGTACCAGTGTATAAACATCAGCAACCCAGCCTATAAAGGGAATAATAATTGCATAAATTAGTCTTCCAATAAAACTTTGTGCAGATAGCACTGTTGCTCTTATTTCTGAAACTGTTAACTGGTTAATATAATCTGTTACTACTGCATTTTTAAACCCACGTACAAACTGTTGGATAAAACAGAACGAGAAGCTGAATAGAAAAACAAAATTACTCATTAAAAAATAGCTTAAAGCAACTAATAGAATAAGCATTGCAAGGGAATATTTTTGGCCAAGTTTTTCTTCCAGTTTGTGGGCATATTTTGATGTAAAAGCTGCGACAAGCTGAAAACCGGAAAATACAAAACCAAAATAAGCGATATCCAGACCGGAAAGTATAAAATAGGGCTGATAGAGCCATAGAGCTGCCTGATTAAAAGCATATACTACACCGGAATATACAATAATCCATCTTAGTTTTTTATTATGTATAAAAGTAGTTTTCAGAATAGTTAATAACTCTTTTAAATATCCTTTTTGTATTACGAGTTTATGCCTTTGGGGTTCCTGCATTGAAAGTGTTAACAGAACAGGAAGAGCAAAAAATGGAATAGAAGCATAAAGTGTGTATCTTAAATTTATTTTCCCTATAAAACCGCCAATAATACTTGAGACTGCCAGGGACATCATTCCATAAAAAAGTAAATTACCCCATAGCTTTTTATATTCTTTTTCTTTTCCGAGTTCTATTAGAGTGTCATAAACAAGAGCAGACTTTGTTCCCGATAAAAAGGAGATGCTTAGAGCAAAAAATAATTCTGCAATAAGAAACTGAGAAAAATTATATCCAATACTGTAAATTGAAATGGCGATTAATCCTGTTATTCCAGCAATAGTCAGGGTGAATTTTCTTCCATGCACATCTGCAAAATAACCAGTTGGAATTTCCAGTATTACAGTTGAGATTGCAAAGATAGACTGCAAAATCATTACCTCTGTTAAACTTAAACCATTTTCCTGCCAAAAAAGGACGAATACAGGAACAGCGAAGAACATACCAGTAAGCATATTATAGAGATAAAATTTCCAGATATTTTTCTGCAGTCTGTGTTTATACATTTTTAAATTATCCATTATGTTATAATCCTGTTATTCTATAGTTCAGGATTTAAGGTAGCATAATCCATTTAATTTATAAATACGGAGGTTATGCTATTTTCCGACCATTAAGAATTATTTCTTTGACAAATGGATTTTCTGTAGTCCATTCTTTACTTGTATATGGATGCGGTTCAAGTCTTGTATCAATCTTTCTTCGTAATTTCATCATTTTGAGTTGGATAGATAAACTGTCATCAAACCAATCAATAATTATAGCCAAATCGATATCACTATCAGAATTATAGTTATCTTGAACATAGGAGCCAAAGAGGTAAGCATATTGTACATTAATATTATTTTCTTTGAGGATAGCAATATATTTTTGTACAATATCTAAAGTTTCGTTTTTAACCATATCCGGAACTCCTTTATCTCAAGTATATACTTTTTTGTAAACTCCGGGGTACATTTTTTCTTAAAATCATTTATATAGTCATCATAGCGGGTTCTAATATTAAATGTAGTGACAGTATCCAGAAAATCCATTTTTTCTTCATCTAATTCCAGATTTGCTTTTTCTGCAATTCTAAGTAGATCATGAATGAATGGAGGGTTTTTTCTTTTAATAGTGAAAAAATATGCTTTTAAAAGCTTTTCTATTACAATATGTCCCAGAAATAAAGACCATGAGAAGTCCCCTGCAGTATAGAGATGTTCCATAGCAATAAAGTCCTGATCAGAAGAATCTATCCAATAATTTATTGTTTCAGAAATATCCATGTTATTCCATTGCCTCAGCTTCATGAGGCAGGATCCTTTTAATAGGTCTGAAGTAGGTTTTAGGGGAATGCTCTCCCAGATCCGAAACTTTTGTCATATAAATACATGCATATTTTTCTACTTGTTCAGCAAACCTGCTCTCTTCAGATCCCGCTCTAAGAATCTCTCCCCAGTATGGGTTGAAGAACTTTTTAAAGATTCCAAGCTGTTCAGATATAAGCCCATTCATCTGATCTATTTCCTCATAGAGTTTATCTCTGGTCCGTCTGTTAGTTCCCTGTTTGTTAAGCTTTTTTTCTAAAACAGCTTTTTCTTCCATAAGGGAGTTTATCTTAATCTGCACAGTTTTTGACTTTTTAAGACTTTCTATCTCCTGTTCCAAATCTCCCAGAACCAGAGCTGTCCTCCATGAACAGTATTTTTTTATAGAAACAACATCTCCATAAATATGATCCCCAATGTAGAGAATCTCACTTCCTTGAACTCCCAGATCATCCTGAAGTTTTTGAAACCAACCTCCCTGATAAATCCCCTTTGCAACAGAATCCATATGATTAGACATCTGGCTGGTTTTCTGATCTATTTTAAGAAATCTTCCCGGATGCTCAAAAAAGCCTGGTTTATCTGCAAGAGTAATAACAAGCTCAAATACATCTTCCCATTTCATATATTTCTTCCAGTATGGGTTTAGTGCATAGTCCAGAAGTGCCTTTGTATAGTCATAATCAGAATTTGTAATAATTATAAGTTTTTTACCATAATCCAGATAGCGCTCCATAAGTTCAGGCACCATTGGGTCAGGAATAACATACTTCCCAAAATCATTCTTTAAATACGATTTGAGAGTATCATCCTGATGGATAATATCCAGAACAGCTTTAATATCATCAGCAATCTGGTGGTAGTTTGGTAGTTTTTCTCCATTCTCTTTCATTTGAACCAGTTGAGAAAAAATTACACCACTTGAAATGGCAAAAGATGTATCAAGACTGACAAACTCAGAGCCTTTAATATCAATAGCCATTTCTCTATAAATTTTATTTTGCTCTCTGTAATCTACTTCCTTCAAACCATGGTAGGCACTTTTTACCTTTCCGTATCTGCTAAGCTGAAGAAGGTTTCCATTGATTTTGTCTATTACAAGACCTACGATGGATCTATTAAAATCAAATTTAAGGTTAAGTATAGAAGGTGGATAGTTCATTTTATTATTAAGTGTTTTCAAAGCTTCTCTATGTGTCAGCTTTTCCAGTTCTTCAGTATTGTATCCTACCAGGGTGTAATCCATATCAAAACCAATAACTTTAATATATTTAAGATTTAGTATTCTGTTTACATATACTGACATGGTAAATTACTCCTTATAACTTTATACCTGAAGTATAAGATATATATTTGATGTGGTAAATGTCAGACTCTAAGGAGCTTCCCACTGTTTTTTATTAATGTTAGAGTACGTCAAAGTATGTTTCGGAGGAAGATATGAAAAAACCGGCTTTAGTTATAATGGCAGCAGGAATAGGCAGCAGATATGGTGGAATTAAGCAGATTGAACCAGTTGGAGAATATGGTGAAGTGATTCTTGATTATTCTGTTTTTGATGCAGTACGTGCAGGTTTTGGAAAGATTGTTTTTATAATTAGAAAAGATCTCGAGGCGGATTTTAAAGAAGCTGTTTTTGATCGTATTC
>DAOWEB010000249.1 GCA_030638735.1 Spirochaetaceae bacterium | reverse complement strand
TTTAGAAATACTTATTCTAAAAAATTTGGCCAATGCTATAACAGTTGTAATAACATCATCTGTTCTTTGGTTTTCTGCAAGCCATACAATTGAATCCAGAGTATTATATAAAAAATGGGGATTAATCTGATTCTGTAATGCCCGAAGTTCTGTTTTTCGTTTCTCCCTCTGTTCGTTGACAACTCTCTCCATAAGAGATCTTATCTGATCAATCATACTGTTAAAGGAATAGGCAAGTCCAACTATCTCTTTTTGACCATATATTTGTACTTTAGTATTAAAATTACCCTGTTCTATTTCATACATACTTTTTTTAAGCTGATTAAGAGGATTCGAAATTCTAAGAGACAGTAGAAGTGCTATTGATCCGGAAGCAAGAGAGCTTAACAGACTAATAATCAACAACATATAAACAATACGTTTTTTTGTCATTGCAATATCATTTACATTATTTACAGTAACAATTCTCCATCTGGTATGAGAGAGAGTATTAATATTAATATACATGGCTATAGAATCTATTACAGCATCAAAGCCTCCAAATATTCTACTTACAGATATTCTTATACTTTCTCCGGTCCTCTGCTGATCATAACTTGCTGATGAATAAATTACAGAATCGTCATCATTAAGAATAAGGAGATGACCACCCTCTCCCAGATTTGTTTTTACAGCTAAATCTGTAATAATCTGGAAATTAAGCTCTATAAGAATAACACCTTCAGTCCTGCGGCCTCCTTCTGTGAACTCTACAGCTTTCGAAACATATATAACCCGTTCGTCCTTTCCTGCAGACACACTCTGATCAGGAGATACAGAGAAATGGAAAATTTGCTTTTCGTTAACTGCATCTGTAAACCAGGATTCATGAGAAATATTTGCAATACGATTGCCGCGTACTTCATTACCAAGTGTTTTAAAACCATTCATATCAAATAAAAAAATAGAGACTACATCCTTTTTTAAATCAGAATTAATCAGGTAAATATCCTGAAGCTCTTCAAATGTTTCTTTTACATCTAAATTAATAGAGGCAAGCTGTATGTAGTTGGCCGTCTCTATAATACTATTAATATAGTTTTCATAATTTAAAACGATTTGTTTATTAATCTCCCGGGACTGACTTTCAACCAGGGCATCTGTGCTTTTTGAAAAAAGAGTATAATGTATTATGCTCGAGGAAATAAGCATGACTACAACCACACCTAGTGTGGAGATTAGTATACTTTGACCTATAGATAGATTACGTATTAATTTCTTCACGATATTTTTTTGGTGATACTCCCTCATATTTTTTAAAGCTATGACTAAAATAGTAAACATCTTTATAACCGCATTCAGAAGCAATTTCTATAATCCGATATTCTGTAAGTTTTAAATGTTCTTTCGCCTTTTCCATTCTAACCTTTGTCAAATATTTAACAAAAGTTGTATTATTATGTTTTTTAAAAAGTAAGCTTAAATATGAAATACTTATCCCCAGATAATCACAAATACTATCCATTGTAATTTCCGTATTTTGATAATTTGCATCTATATACGTTACAGCACTATCAATCAGTCGTTGAGAATTAGTCATTTTTGTTGATAAATTTAGTTTTCGGAGCTTAAGAAATATATCCATAACCCACTCAAATAATTGTTCCAGATTTCTGAATTGAGCCATTCTTTCAAAAATATCGTCTCCGGTAATTTCATGTAGATCCACTTCAATAGAATCTGCAAATTTAATTACAATATTGATAAAATTGATTACATAGATCTTATAATTTGTTATTGCCGATTTATCCTTAAGGGCATTGCTTTTCAGGTTATCAAGGAGTTCTATGAGTGTTTCATCTGAACAGAATTTAACTGTATATTCAATACTTCTAATTTCAGCATCACTTAAACTGAGCATCCTGGTTTTACTCTCTTCCAACTGATCAATATAGACAATTCGACCTGTATTAAGAAATTTACTATATCCCAGAGCTTTCTCAGCTTCCTGATAAGCATCTTTCAGGGAATAAAAATCTTTATGAAGCGAACTAACTCCAATGTCAATTTTTGAAGAAAGAAATTTATTTACCATCTGGACCATTTCATAATAAACAGAATCTATTTTTTTCTTAAAAAAACTCCCTTCTCCCTTAACTATAAATACAATACCTCCATTAAATAGAAAACTATAATATTCATAGCTGTGTCGTTCCAGAATTGTATTAACAACAGAGCGAACAGATAATTTGCGCTTCTCATATTCAATAATATCTTTTACAGTTTCATCTTTTTCAATGCGTATAAATGAGAGTAAGTAGTTATTATCATCCAGGGATATGCCATATTGTCTTAAATTTTCTATATCAACAGTACTGGTATTTGAAGATGAAATAAGTAAAGATACAAAATAATTATCGAGTATAAGAGGAAGAGATTCTTCGTACCTTTTTCTTAAAATATTTATGTTATATTGCTTTTTAAATTCATCATCCAGTTCATTCTTTAATTTAGTAAGAAACCTGGATATATCATTCTGGGTTACTGGTTTTGTCAGATAACTGGAAATATGCAATTCTACAGCTTCTCTTGCATAGTCAAATTCATCATACCCTGTAATAAAGGCAACCCTTGTAGTCGGAAAATCCCTCTTTATTATTTGAGCCAGTTCTATTCCGTCAATAAAGGGCATTTTAATATCTGTAAGAACTATATGGGGGGAATATTTTTCAATTAACTCAAGTGCATCATATCCATTACCTGCAGTACCAACTACTTCAAAACCGCTTTCACGGGATATTTTTGATGATATTCGTCCTCTAACTTCGTCCTCATCATCAACCAGAATCATCTTATACAGATCTTCCATGCATATCTCCTGAAAATTTTCTATCTATTATGCTGATAGATAATTTTCTATCCCGGAAAATTATCTATTTTATACGTACTGTAGAGACGCCCTATAGGGCGTCTCTACAGGATATTCAAATAAACTGTGCCTATTTGCCGGATATTCAACACCTGGACACTGTTTTTTCCGAATATTTTTTCCATATTCTTTTTATATGCTGCAATACTGTCATCCGGTAAAAAGACCTGAATGGTCCCTGCAAAACCACCTCCATGAACCCGGCAGGCTCCCTCACCAATCTCTTTGATAAATTTTTCACTTAAAGCCAATGCCAGACTTACACCCTGTTCCTTTATATTTTTTGTTGTAAAAATATTTTGAAGCCATTTAAATGAAGAATCTCCTGAAGCTTTTACAAGTTCTAGAAACCCTTGGAAATCACCGGACTCTAATGCCAGAACTTCTTCTTCTACTCGATTATTTTCCTCTAAAAAATGCAGTGTTCGCAATACAGCTCTGTCTCCAAGCTGTTTTCTAACATAAGGGATTTTATCTATAAAAGAGTTCATGCTAATATCTCTAAGAACACTCGCACCAAATATTTCTGCTACAGATTTCATTTCAGCTGGTATAGAGGAATAATCATCAGTAAGATCTGCATGACTGCCTCCTGAATCAAGAACAAGAAGCTTATATTTTTGTCTATCAAAATCAAAGTTAACTTTATTAAATACAGGGTTAAGAGGATCCTTAAAATCTATCGATATAATCCCACCTACAGCACATGCCATTTGATCCATTAAACCACAGGGTTTGCCAAGATAGTTATTTTCAGCAAACTGCCCTACCTGTGCAAGTATTTCAGGAGCTATGCTGTTTTTATTAAATAGGGAATTAAAAATGGATCCAATTAATACTTCAATAGAGGCAGATGAACTTAAACCGGAACCTGGTAAAACATCACTGGAAATATAAGCTTTAAATCCTGCAATACTATATCCCAGTTGTTTTAGTCTTGAAGCAACACCCCTAATAAGCGCATTTGTGGTTCCATTTTCTTCAGAAAGAGGCTCCAGATAATCCAGATCAACCAGGAACGGAAAATCATAACCTTCAGAATACAACTCCACATTATTATCATTGGAAACCGAAACTACTGCTATTGAATCCAGATTAATGCTGCCTGCAAGTACAAGCCCATTGTTATGATCGGTATGATTACCTCCAAGCTCAGTACGACCCGGGGTGCTGAAAAAATGAAATCCATTTGATCCAAATTTAAGAGTAAAATCGGAAGTAAGCTTTTGGTACCTTGCTATCTGTTTTTCTATTTCAGTTTTATTTTTTCCATAGAGAATATTAATTGCTTTATCAAAATTCTGTTCTGTATTGTTCATTGTAAATAACTCTCCTATCAGACCTGTAGGAATGATAGGAGAAGGGGAAAGTGGTGTCAAGCCAATAAAACTTTTAACCTTCGAAATGCTCTTTTAAAAGAGGCTGCAGTTTTTTTCTGGAGATCCCTAAATTCTTCTGATTATAGAATGTACAACCATCTGCAGAGGAATTAACATCAAGCTTTTCAAGTCCCAGGTCTGATCCTTCCAGAAAAGCAACGGTTTTGGTTCTTAAGCTTTCATCCGGAATATAAACAACCAGTTGTCTGGTAAATTCCGGTGATGTAAATGCGTTCATAGCCAAAAGAACATCCAGTTTTCTCTCTTTAAGGTATTTATCACATTCATCTGCAATATCAGGATCCTTTGAAACCCAATCCTCAATGGGAAGTAATACAGACCCAATTCCAAGTTTAACAGATCCCAGCTGCCACTCCTTATAATCTTTTCTTAAAAGATCATAACTTCCAAGAGAAGATACATTGAATTTTTCAAACTGAAGTTTATCAAATAACTTTTTACTGTCCAGACCGGAAATTTCAATAATTTCCTTTGCTGCTTTGGAATCATCATCGGTAACTCTTCCTGCATCCGGATCAAGATTGACAGTATCCAGTAAAATAGTACCAAGTAGAAGAGTCCCCAGAGTTTTTTGTATTGCTGCACGCTGATCACCAAGAAATAATTCTGAGACCAATGTTGCAGCTGAACCCACAGGTCTTATATCAGTTACTGCAGCAGGGGGATATGATTCTTCATCTGCATGGTGATCAAGTATTCCAACTACTACAGTTTCCAGACCAGTCTGACTGGAAGCCAGCTTATTATGATCCACAAGAATAAGCTTAAGATTACTGCCGGCTTTCAGTTTGTCCAGATCAATATCTTCAGTGAACAGCAAATCATCAATATTAACACCTGCTTCCTTAAACAAATAGACAGCCTCAGTTCTAAGTTTAAAATCTGCTCTGGGAATATTAATCAGAGGAAAATAATTTCCACTTTCATCATTTAAATAAAGATACCATGCATAAGTTACTGCTGAAGCCATTGAATCCAAATCGGCAGCTTCATTCCCCATAACTATTGTTAACTGTTTATCATTGGAAAAATTGTTTTTAAGATCCTTTAGCCAGGACATCATATTATTACTCATTTTTTTCTCCTTATATTGATTGCATAGCCGAGCAGTAAACTTGTTTGCGACCAGCTATATAAATCTAAAACCATTATCATATCATTTTCAATTTTTGGAAAGGAATATAACCATCAAACTTTCTAATAGAAGATATAACAAAGTTTGATTGTACATATTTATCTATATCCTTCATTATTCAGACAGATAATAATTTTTTCTGTACATATGCAATTAAACTAAGTAAACTATCAATACTTACTTAGTAAAAAATAAGGAGTATCAAATGAAAAAAGCATTAGTTATTTTTTTACTGATGGCAATCGTTTCTATCTCAGCTTTTGCTGCAGGTGAAGGTGAAGCAGCAGCAGCAGAATTCCCTACAAAACCTATTAAACTGGTTGTTTATACTGGACCAGGTGGAGCAGGAGACATTTTATCCAGAAAGTTTACTGATATTGCCAGTAAATATACAGACGCTACCTTTGTTGTAGAAAACAAAGCCGGAGCAGGTGGAATAGTGGCAATGGAATATGTAGCAACAACAAAACCAGATGGATATACACTTATGTATATGACAAAATCAAATATCTCAAAACTTGTTACTACAGATTCTGAACTTGATCCTATGACATTCGACTGGATTTCTCAAATGCAGATTGATCCTGAATGTATTATTACTAATGTTAATAATCCTGTTAATACATGGGAACAGATTGTTGCAGATGCAAAAGCAAAGGGCGGCGATCAGCTATGGCTCGGCCCTGCAGCTGGAGGTCTTGAC
>DAOWEB010000084.1 GCA_030638735.1 Spirochaetaceae bacterium | reverse complement strand
TCAGAGTATATGACAAAGCCTGTAGATTTTGACAAATTATTATCTATTCTTAGGATCTGGTTATTTAGACACTTATGAGAGGCTTTTTGCGCCAGCTATAGTGCTTTGTGTTAGAGAAGAAGTACTTTTTAAGTAGAAAATGTGGTACAGCGCAAAAAGCTGTGTATGAGAGAGGGTATGAGTAGTTTATGAAGAAAGTTGATATAGTAGAATTTGAAATTCGCCAATTACTTGATGCTGTCCTTTTTCAATATGGTTATGATTTTAGAAACTATTCAGGTGCTTCAATGGAAAGAAGAATCAGGAACAGGTGTATTCTTTCCAATTGTAATAATATATCGGAGATGATCCCTAAAATCTTGCATGATCCTGATTTTTTCGATCTGTTTCTTAAGGATATGTCCATTACTGTAACAGAAATGTTTCGGGACCCCTATGTTTATAAAAGGATACGACAAGAAATATGCCCTGTGTTATCAACATATTCAAGAATCAATGTCTGGCATGCAGGGTGTGCTACAGGTGAAGAAGTCTTTTCAATGGCAATTCTTTTTGAAGAGGAAGGTCTTCTGGAACGTACCAGAATATATGCTACAGACTTTAATAATAACTCTCTGGAGATTGCAAAAAGGGGAATTTACTCTGCAGAAAAAATGAAACAGTATACCAAAAACTATATTGATTCAGGAGGAAGGGCTTCTTTTGCAGATTATTACATGGCTAAATATGACTCCGTAAAAATAAAAGAATCTTTGAAAAAAAATATTACATTTGCGAACCATAATCTAACAAAAGACCAGGTCTTTGCACAGATGAACCTTATAATATGCCGTAATGTTTTAATCTACTTTGATAATGAATTACAGGATCAAACTTTAAACCTTTTTAAGGATAGCCTGATAAACAGGGGTTACCTTGTTCTGGGTGATAAAGAAACTATTGATTTTTCTGATATAAGAGATGATTTTGAAGATTGCTGCAGAAAAGAACGAATTTTCAGGAAAAAAAATGAAATATGAGACTGTTGTTATTGGAGTATCTTCCGGAGGATTAAATGCTTTATCCAGGATTATCCCTGCACTTCCCCAAAACTATCCTCTTTCTGTAATAATAGTTCAGCATCGTATAAAAGACTCTGATGATTTTCTTGTGGAGTATCTGAATAAATTATGTGATATCCATGTTAAAGAAGCTCTGTTTCGGAACAGCATTAAACCTGGAATTGTTTATATTGCTCCATCAGGATATCACTTGCTGGTTGAAAGAGATAAGAGATTTGGCTTAAGTGTTGATCTCCCTGTAAGTTTTGCCATTCCTTCTATAGATGTTCTTTTTGAATCAGCTGCAATTGCTTATAAAGAAAAAATTGTTGGTGTTATCTTAACTGGAGCAAATTCAGATGGTACCAGTGGCCTTCGTGCGGTAAAAAAAGTGGGAGGACTGACTGTTGTTCAGGATCCAGTAACTTCAGAGGCCTCTGTAATGCCGGAAACTGCAATAAAAACAGTAAAAGTAGATCATATTCTGTCTTTGGATCTAATAGGTCCTTTTCTTACAAAATTAGGCAGAGAAGGGGTAGATAATGGATAAGGATAAATCCAGGATATTAGTTGTCGATGATGAGCCCAATAACCATCGGGCATATGAGAGAATTCTTGAACCTCTAAATCTGCATATTGAAAAGGCAATCTCTGGACAAAAAGCTCTGGAAGCAGCATATTCTCAAGATTTTTTTCTAATTCTTATGGATGTTCAAATGCCGGATATGGATGGATTTGAGACAGCATCTTTAATTTTGGGGCATCCTAAAACAAAGCATATTCCTATAATCTTTATTACTGCCATAGCTATAGATGATGTATTTGAATTTGAAGGATATAAAAGCGGTGCTGTTGATTATATGACGAAACCAATTAATGATGATATTTTAAGGTGTAAGGTTAAAATTTTTCTGGAACTTCACAGGCAGAAGAAACTGCTGCAGGAAAGTAAGGAAAAAATTCATTTACTGCTCAGTGAAAAAGAGATGCTTCTTAAAGAGGTTCATCATCGTATTAAAAATAATATGCATATTATTATGACCCTTCTATCTATGCAGTCTGATTCACTGGATAATTCTGAAGCTGTTGCAGCATTGCAGGACGCAATTTCCAGAGTTGAGAGTATGATGATTCTTTATAATAAACTGTACAGATCAGAGAAGTATACAGAAATTTCTATCAGAGAATATTTTTCAAAGTTAATTAATGAAATATTTGGATTATTTCCAGCCAAAGAAAATATAAAAATTGAAAAAACAATTGATGATTTTACTGTCGGGTCTAAACAAATGTTTCCATTGGGCATTATTTTAAATGAACTTATTACAAATACAATGAAATATGCCTTTGCAGGAAAAGAAAATGGTCTAATACAGTTGGATATTTCAAAAAAAGAGAATCATGTCATTTTTATATTTAAAGATGATGGTATTGGTATGCCGAAACCAGAGAATAATGAAAATAAAGGGTTTGGGTTGACATTAATTGAGTTATTAACAGATCAGATTGGAGCTTCCTGTGAAATAAACACTGATAATGGAACAAAATTTACTATTGAGTTTGAAATTTAATTAAATTTAAAAAAAAGTGTAACTACGTGGAGTTACAGTTGTTAGTATTAATGTAAGAGCAGTAGAAGAATGCAAATGAACTTTTTCATTGATCTCCTTTTAGATGTTCTCCCCAGGGTTTTGACCTCCTTTTCCCTGGGGAGTTTTTTTGTCCAAAACACATAACTTTACAATCTGTTCCCGTAGCTGAGTACTTCTGTACCTCTTTGGTTATTGAGTAGCGAGGTACGAGCGTATCAAAGTAATCAAAGAATTATATCCCCAGTTTCCCGGCAATAGTATTCAGGGCATTATCATCTGATCCGCCGGTCAGTATCTGATTTGTAAGTTTTTTACCAAGTTGAACGCCTTCCTGGTCAAAAGAATTAATATTCCATACCAGACCCTGAAACATTACTTTATTTTCAAAATGTGAAAGTAATGCACCCAGGGTTCCGGGAGTTAGTTTTTGTCCGTACAGGAGTGATGATGGTCGTCCTCCGGTAAAATTTTTATTAGGATTAGAGTTTTTACTTCCTTTGGCAAATGCAATTATTTGAGCAGTAAGATTTGCATTTAATTTAGTCTGATTAGTTGTTCCATCTATTGTCAGATCCATATTCTGCTGGGATACTTTAAATCCGATAAACTGCAATGGAATAATATCAGTTCCCTGATGCAGAAGCTGGTAGAAAGAGTGTTGTCCATTAGTTCCAGGTTCTCCAAATATTGCGGGTCCGGTCTGGTAGTCAACGGGGTCTCCCCGGCGGTTTACACTCTTGCCATTGCTTTCCATATCCAGCTGCTGCAGGTGGGCCGGAAAACGTGCCATACCCTGACTGTAGGGAAGAACAGCAGATACTCTGTAATCAAGAATATTTCGCATATAACAACCAATTAAAGCATCCATCAATGCTGCATTTTCTCTGATATCTTCTTTTAGTGCATTTTTATCAGACTCAGCAGCTCCATCCAAAAATTCTTTAAACACATCTTTACCAAATGCCAGGGTTAAAACTGCCCCACCTACTGCGCTTGTAGAGGAGTATCGTCCACCAATAAAATCATCTATATAAAAACTATCGAGAAAATTATCAGAACTTGCTAAAGGGCTGGTAGCACTTGTTACAGCTATCATGTGTTTTGCCGGATCCAGATCAGGGTTCTTTTTGTTCATCCATTTTATAGCAAGGTCTCTGTTTGCAAGTGTTTCCTGGGTAGTCCCGCTTTTAGACACCAGAATAAAAAGAGTTGATTCCAGATTTGCATTAACCAGAACAGACGCAGCATCATCAGGATCAACATTGGAAATAAAATTGGCAGACATCATTGCCTTTTTCCCAACAGCTTCTTTTATAGCAATATACATGGCTCTTGGTCCAAGATCGGAACCACCAATACCAATTTGAATAACAGTATTAAACTTTTGGCCTGTAGATCCCTTAATCTGGCCTGAATGGATTTTACCGGCAAAAATATTTATTCGTTCCTGCTGTTCCACATAGAAATCTCTTATGTTCTGGTCTTTGTATATAACAGGAGAAAGGGGATCCATCCGGGTAAGATGATGAAGAACTTTTCTTCCTTCACCGGGATTCATTGTTTCTCCAGTAAGAATAAGTTTATATTTTTCTATTAAGTTCTGTTCTTTACTTAATATTGCCAAAATATCCAGTATTTTTTCGTTTACAGGTAGTGCCGCATAATTAAATTTAATTTGTTTTCCAGTTTCTATCTCGTAATTATTTACTCTTTCCCTGTTTAATTCTGTCTTAATATCAATGGGAGAAGTGTTTTTCAGATCCTTATAACTCTGTGTCTGATCAAGATTTATATATTCCATAACTATCCTTCGGTCCCTGATTCTTCGGTTCCTGAGCTTGTCGAAGGAGTCGAAGGGCCTTTTATTTTATTTGATCTCTAAAAGTTAGATATGAAATGATATT
>DAOWEB010000234.1 GCA_030638735.1 Spirochaetaceae bacterium | reverse complement strand
GGATTCAATGATCCATTAATAAACCAGCTTAAATAAGACATTTCACCTTCAGTATTATTTACTGGTTTTTCTTCATTACTGATTAACTCTGTCCACTTCAAGCCCTCTTCTCTATTCATAAAATGAGACCTGAATTTACTGTCTGAATATACAGGTAAATCAATATCTAATTTCCCCCAATTATTACTAATAGCTATATTAATATCAAAAGCAAACCGAAAAGGCAAAGACTGGCCAAATATATATGAACCCTCATTAATTGAAATATATTTTCCGGAAGAGTCTTTTAGAAAAGAAGTATACTGATAAGGGCCAATAATTATTCCACTATCATTTGTGTTATACTTGTAAAGATACTTACTATAAGAAATTGCGGTAAAAATATCTAAATGCTTTAAAAAAGAATCAAAGCTCATTTTACCATCCAGCCCCAGAAAAAAACCTTTCCTTGAATAGTAATCAATATATAATTTTAAATTGGATCCGTTATTATAAGGCCATATTTCTCTATTTAAATCATTCTTACCTGTCCTTAAAAACAAACCTTCTCTATATTTTTCTTTTAAACCCGTATCTTCACTCTTTAAAAAAGAAAACGTATCCTCTGATCCTTTTTCCTTTAAGCCGAAAATATAACTGGTAGTATTTATAAAATAACCTTCAATTTCTTTATAACCTGCTGCAGGATTAAAGAGAAGCTCATCACCAGGCAGGAAAAAGAATGGGAAATAAAATACAGGAATTCTTCCTACAAATAATGTTGCATTTTTAATGGCCCATTCACCTGGTTCTAAAATCCATATTTTATCAGCATCAATACGGTAATAAGGATCAATAATTTTACTGGACGTTATACTTCCTTTATTCAATTCAATCCTGTCACCACTTGTTCTATAAATATGTTCTCCTGAAAAAAAGAATTTTATATTCTCAGAACTTGATAATTCTTCATTTACAATTAAACGATCAGTTTCACTTACACCTTCAAAAAATATACCTTCCCATGATTCAATTTCAAAAACAAGGCTTTTCCCATAAAAATATTCATTATTGTCGACTCTGATTATTTCATAAATTATATTACCAAGTGCACTTATTGTTTTTTCTGACTGATTAAATACAATTTTATCTGCATTTATTTTATGGGTAGTTTTGTTATCAAAATCTATCATTTCAAGAATAACTTCTCCTTGAAGAATAATATAATTCTGATCAATACTTATATTTTCAATATAATTCAACTCTCTGGCAGATTCAATAATAATAGATCTTCCAGTTTCCGGTTCCTTCTTATCCAATATAGTTTCTATATTATAATATGAAAATAATAATTTTCGTAAGTCGTTGATGCTGCCTGTAGAAACAAGTCCTAAATCATCTGCCCATATAACCAGATCATAATAATTAGTAGTTTCAATATCTAATTTTAAAGTTTCCCGGAGCAGATCAGTATCCTGTGAAAAAATAGAAAATGGTAAAACATAAAAACTTATTAAGTGGAAAAATATCAGTATGTAATATTTTTGTTTCAACATTTATCTTTTTTCAAATAATTACCTGTATAAGATTCTGTGCATTCTGCTACTTCCTCGGGAGTTCCAGTTGCAACAAGCTCTCCTCCATTGGAACCTCCTTCTGGCCCCAGATCAATAATATAATCTGCCTGTAGGATTACATCCAGATTATGTTCGATTAAAGCTATGGTATTCCCTTTATCTACAAGCTCATGGAGCACTTCCATTAATTTTTTTACATCAACAAAGTGAAGACCAGTAGTAGGTTCATCAAGAATATAGAAAGTTTTACCCGTACTCCTTTTTGATAACTCCAGACTCAGTTTAACTCTTTGAGCTTCCCCTCCGGATAATGTAAGTGCTGATTGTCCAAGCTTCAGGTAGTCCAGTCCTACAGAATTCAGGGTATCCAGTTTGTTTTTAATGGAAGGTATTTTCTCAAAAAAATCAGCAGCTTCTTCAATTGTCATTTCCAATACATCATGGATATTTTTCCCTTTATATCTTACATCCAATGTATCATTATTAAATCTTTTACCTTTACAAACATCACAGGTAATATAAATATCAGGTAAAAAATGCATCTCAATTTTTTTTGTTCCTGCGCCCTGACAATTCTCGCATCTTCCGCCTTTTACATTAAATGAAAATCTTCCAGGCTTATATCCCCTTGATTTAGATTCAGGTAAAGATGCAAATAAATCTCTAATAGGCGTAAATAAACCAACATAAGTTGCCGGATTTGATCTTGGGGTTCTTCCAATAGCACTTTGATCAATATTAATTATTTTATCTATAAACTCAATACCTTTTATTGAATCATAAACACCAACTTTACGCTTTATTCTACTTAGATTATTTGCCAGAATTGGAAATAAAAGATCAGTTAGTAGTGTAGATTTGCCTGAGCCGGATACACCAGTAATTGCAATCAATTTATTTAGTGGAAACTTAACTGTAATATTTTTAAGATTATGTTCTTTTGCACCTGAAATAATGATTTTTTTACCATTACCTTTTCGTCTATGCTCTCTTTTCGGAATAATAATTTTTCCAGATAAATACTGTCCTGTTATAATTTTCTTGTTTTTTATAACCTGTTCAAGGCTGCCTTGAGCAATTACATGACCTCCATGAACACCAGCTCCAGGCCCAAGATCTACAATATAATCAGCTGTTCGAAGAGTCATCTCATCATGTTCTACAACTATTAATGTATTACCAATATCCCTTAAATGTTTTAATGTTTCTATTAATCTTTGGTTATCCCTTTGATGAAGTCCAATTGTTGGTTCATCAAGAATGTATAATACACCCATTAACGAGGAACCAATTTGTGTTGCAAGCCTTATTCTCTGGGCTTCTCCTCCTGATAAAGTAGAAGCTTTTCTATGGAGAGTTAAATAATTAAGACCTACACTTTGAAGAAATTTCAGACGTTCTGTTATTTCTTTCATAATCTGTGCAGAAATATATTTATCTGTTTCATCTAATTTTAGTTTTGAAAAAAAGAAAAGCGATTTTTCTATGTCCATCTCTGAAACTTCATTTATATTTAAATCACCGACTGTAACAGATAAACTTTCTTTTCCAAGTCTTTTTCCATCACATAATTCACATTCTTTTTGTGACATAAATTTTTCAAGCCAGTCTTTTACACCATCAGAATTTGTTTCAAGATACCTTCTTTTTAAATCATTTAGTACACCTTTGTATTTTGACGAATATTCATATCTTCCTGATTTTGCTTTATTTACATATGTCACATCTATTACTTCTTCAGTTCCATGTAAAATCATATAAATTATTTCATCAGATAGATTTTCCAAAGGTGTATCCAGACTGAAATTTAAATGATTAGCCAATGACTCAAACCAGCTTCTATGCCATGCTGCATCCGGATTAATTGTTGCTATGCCTCCCTGATTAAAAGATAAACTTCGATCAGGTATAACAAGATCAGGATCGAATTCCAGGGTATTTCCCAGACCGGAACATTTTGGGCAGGCTCCATATGGATTATTAAAAGAGAATAACCTGGGTTGAAGTTCAGGCATACTGAAACCACATTCATAACATGCATTTTTTCTTGAAAAAAATGATTCCTTTTCTTTGTTGTCCTTAAATTCGATTATAATTAACGATCCATCTGTAACTTCCAAAGCTGTTTCGACTGATTCTGAAATTCTTTTTCTTTTATCTTTTTCGATTTTAACTCTGGATATAAGTATTTCAATATCATGCTTATTATTTTTTTTGAGTTTTATATTTTCATCAAGATTGTAAATCTCTCCATCAATTCTAACTCGTGCAAATCCGGACTTTTGTGCATCTGAAATAATTTGATTATGTTCGCCCTTTTTACCACGAATTACGGGAGCCAGAATCATTATACGGCTGCCATCTGGTAAAGCCATAATTGTATCCAGAATTTGATCAATAGATTGTTCCTGGATAGGTTTTCCACATTCAGGACAATGCGCCTTACCAATCCTGGCCCACAATAAACGGTAATAGTCATAAATTTCAGTTACTGTACCGACAGTAGATCTTGGATTACGGTGAGTTGTTTTCTGTTCTATTGAAATAGCAGGAGAAAGCCCCTCAATGTAGTCAACATCAGGCTTTTCCATTCTTCCAAGAAATTGTCTTGCATAAGCAGATAAAGATTCCACATATCGTCTTTGACCTTCTGCAAATATTGTATCAAAAGCAAGGGAGGATTTCCCTGAACCGCTTATACCTGAAATTACAATTAGTTTATCCCGGGGAAGT
>DAOWEB010000145.1 GCA_030638735.1 Spirochaetaceae bacterium | reverse complement strand
ATCAACTTTGGAAGGCAGTGATATTGTTTCAATTCCATCACCAGGGGCTGCATCCTTATCTGTTACAATTCCTTTTGGCTGTGCCTGGGGCATGGACTTATCTAAAGCTGATGGAAGGGGTTCAAGCCCCATGGCCTCCTGTTCTTCAGAAAATAGAGGAAAACAAAGGATAAACAGTACTATTAGTGAAATTGATATTTTTTTCATATAACTTTTCTCCATATTGTCTGATATAAACAGGAATTAGATCTGTAAGAGGATTTTTTATAAAATCAGGTGAAATGATTGTCTTATTCAAATCTATTTTTACTCCCTTTAAAAATAAAAATCATTATTATTAATACTGAGGATGTTACAATAAATACCTTCTTCATGATTATCATTCCATTTATTCAGTTTTTGAAAGTATATCTGAAACATTAATATGATATCTGTTTCCTTCGAGTACTGCTGTGTCCCCTATAAATTGGATTAATCCGGAATCCTGATCTTTCCCATAACCTATACCCCAGTCATTTCCAATACCGTACTTTCCATCCCAAAATGTAATCTCTTCATCGGGCAATAATTTATAACTAATTTGTACAACAATTTGCTGGCTGTCAGGATGATACAGGTTTACAGTAATTTCTGTTTGTGTATCATTTTTAATCAATCCTATTTTGACAATCCTGGGATTATTTGCCCTGTAATTTTCTATACTGGTTTTTGTAAATGTGGTATTTTCCATATTACTCATTTGATATCCCTGCCCTAAATTCACACCAATGGGAAAATCCTGTCCAAAAACGAATCCAGTAGGGTACTGTGCCTGTCCTGCGTATTCTTCCGTTAAACCAGGCAGGGCAGATTCCACATAACCTTTAAGACTTCCAACTGTTATCTGTCCGTTAGCCAGGGCTGCATCTCCCCCCAGACCGTCAAGCAGCGCTTTAGTCAAAGCTCCTTGTCCAAGAGCTGCAAACTCCTGGGCAAACTGGTCGTCCCTGCTTGCTGCAATAAGTGCGGAACCTGTAGCACGGCTAAGTCGGGAAAGGGCAATCTCTTCCGCTGCACCCCTTACTCCAAAGGCGGAGTTTATGGCTCCGGAGTTACATGCATCCAGAACAAGAAACTGTTTTCTTGCTGGAATGGAACTTACAAGAATTTCAAACTCAGGACCTGCCAGTCCCAAATCCATAACCTTTGCAAGGTCCGTCATCTGTGTTACATCTGTTGGAATAAAGAAAAACTCGGTTCTTTCAGTTTCTGCAGATTCAAGTGCTATTCCGTGGCCGGCATAGAAGAACATAAAAACATCTTCGGGTTTTGACCTGTCAGTTATTGTTTCCAAAGCATCTATTATCCCCAGACGGGTAGCTTTTTTATCTGTTAAAAGTGTTGCTTCTATGGATTTAAACAGAGATTCTCCTGATTTTTTTACTGCTCCTACGAAACTTTCTGCATCATTAACTGCATAGTTCAGGTTGTACCTGCCGTTTTTATATTCGTTTATACCGACTGCCAGTACCCAGAGTGTTGGTTCAACTTTTTTTGGAGCAGTGTAGCTGATTGATACCACAGCAGGTGTGCTTTCTATCCTGTTTGTTGTAAAGGCCAAAGCTCTAAGGGTATTTTTACCGTCTATAAGCTGTATTGTAAAGGTTTGTGATATTGTATCTGAAGTACTTTCAACAGATATTCCACGTGTAATACCTGCAGCTCTGACACCGTTGTGGAATAATCTTATCTCTTCTGAGCCACCGCCCTGGTCTGTGGCACTTACTTTTACGCGGACTTTGCCGTTGGTAATTTTGTAGTTGATTGGTATACTGGTTATGCTGCGGAATGTGCCGTCGGTTCGTTCGACTTCGATTGTTATTTCCGGGGTTGGTGCTATATCATCAACAAGGCGATTATTTCCAACAAGTTTTGTAATGTCCTTTCCTGCAATTTTTGCCTGGATTATATCGGGACGGTAGTAGGAGTCGAAGAACTGGTCAATGGAGTAGGCTGTAAGGCCGTCAACTATAGAAATAGTTTCTCTTGCAATACTATCACTACCTGAGAAATAACCATCCGGGGTCCATACCAGGGATTTCCCTTCAGAGTTTGACAATGCAGTGTAGATTAACTTTCCCTCTGGTATACTCCAAAGTTTTTGAGTTCCATCTCTTGAGCCGGAAAGAGCATAACGGCCATCAGGAGAAAACATTACAGAATTAACAGTATCTGAATGTCCATTTATTGTCCGAATCTTCCTTCCAGTTTCTACATTCCATAGTTTTAATGTGTTATCGACTGATCCGGAAAGAATATAATGACCATCGGGAGAAAAAGCTACAGAATTAACCCAATTTACTACATAAGCAGTAGCTGAATTAAAATTTCCTTTCATTGTTCTTATTACTTGTCCTGTTTCTATATTCCACAGTTTTATAGTTTTATCAGCTGATCCTGATAGAGCATATCGACCATCGGAAGAAAAAGCTATTGATGTTACATAACTTGAGTGTCCATTCATTGTACGAATTAGTCTACCTGTTTCTACATTCCAAAGTTTTATAGTTTCATCTCGTGATCCTGAAAGAACATAACGGCCATCAGGAGAAAAGGCTATTGATTCCACAATTTTAGTATGGCCATCCATACTACGAATCAAACTACCAGTTTCTACACTCCATAGTTTTATTGTATTATCCCATGATCCAGAAAGAATGTAATGACCATCTGGGGAAAAAGCTACAGAAGTAACCCAGGATCCGTGTCCTTCCATTGTACGAACAAGTTTTCCTGTTTCTATATCCCACAGTTTTATAGTTTCATCAGCTGAACCTGAAAGAGCATAATGGCTATCAGAAGAAATGGCTATTGATTCCACAGAATCTGTATGTCCGTACATTCTACGAATTAGCGCACCAGTTTCTGCATTCCAAAGTTTTAGTGTTTTATCCCCAGATCCTGTTAGGATATAGTGGTTGTCAGAGGAAAAGACTACAGATGTGATTCCGCTAAAATTTTCCCCCATTGTTTGAACTATCTTACCTGTATTCAAATTCCAGAGAGCAATTGTAATATAATTTGATCTGGAGTTATAACATTTTGATCCTGATAAGGCATAATAACCATCGGGAGAAAAAGCTACTGAATGGATCTCAGCATAATGTCCTTTCATTGTCTTAATTAGTTTTCCTGTCTCTATGTCCCACAGTTTTATGGTTGCATCGTTTGATCCTGAAAGAACATAATGACCATCAGGAGAAAAAGTTATTGAATTTACAGCGCCTGAATGTCCATGCATACTACGAAATAGCACACCTGTTTCTACATCCCATATTTCTATTACTCCATCGTATGATCCTGAAAGGATATAGTTGCCATCAGGGGAAAATGTTACTGATGTGATAGAAGTTGAAAGACTCTCCATAGTCCGAATCAACCTTCCAGTTTCTACATTCCATATTTTTATAGTTTTATCGAATGATCCGGAAAGAATATACCGGCCATCTGGAGAAAAAGCTACAGAGGAAACCCAGGACCCATGTCCTTCCATTGTACGAACCAGTTTTCCAGTTTCTATATTCCAGAGTTTTAAAGTTTTATCCTTTGATCCGGAAATAGCATAACTGCCGTCAGGAGAAAAGGCTATTGATTTTACAGATTTTGTATGTCCATGCATGCTATGAATTAGCACACCTGTTTTTAGATTCCATAGCTCAATTGTTCCATTATATGATCCCGATAGGATATAGTGGCCATCAGGAGATAAGGCTCCTGATTCAATAAGCCCTGAATGACTTTCAATTGTCTGAATCAGTTTTCCAGTTTTTGTATTCCATAGTTTTATGGTTTTATCGGATGATCCTGAAAGAACAAAATGGCCATCAGGGGAAAAGGCAATTGAATTTACAGAATCTGAATGCCCTAATGAAATTATCATCTGAGGATCATTCGATCGCAAATCCTTAGTCCATTCACTAAATTCCAAGGCTCTTCGTTCTGATTGTATACGTGCTGCCTCAATAAGTACAAAATCAGATTCGTACCCATCTGCATAAATTGTATTCGACCCAAGTATAATTGTTGAAAAAATAAAACTTATGGAAATCAACAAACGAGTAGCATTGCTTCTAATAGTCATGGAAGGGCACCTCTTTTAAAAAAAACTTATTATAAAACTCTCAAAAAAACAGACAAACACAAAGGAGTAAACTTTAGCTATAACTATTTTTAACCATCTTATAATAGAAGTCAATTAAAAAAAATATGGAAAAAATTGTGATTAAGCATCAAATAACTACAGATAATTACAGTGTAGTGGGCTGAAAAAATACCGATTCAGTTATCAATCCGTGAAAAAGTATTCTCTACATCCACCAAAGAAAATAAGATTCGCCATATAAGCCCTGGAGCTTTGAGCTATTTCATCTATCCGGATTGCATGAGTTTCTAAAACTGAAGCCCCCTCCTTAAGCGGAAAATTGCCAAACAACAACCTGACAGCTCCATTTGATTCTACCCCATGCCCGGTAGAATAAATTAGTGCAACATCAGCTGTTCTGGAATATTCGGAAAATTCCTTAAGAGTATCCTTGAATTCTTCTGCGGTAGAATTAATAACAAGAACTGTTTCAAAACCGGCTTGCTGCAGCGCCTGAGCAATTCGCTCCGCATCATGTCGTGCACCCGGTAATGAAGGAGCTTCCGATTCACTATAGTCAGAGATAACAATAACCAGAGCAACTCGAATTTCAAATGGGGCAGCTTTACTCAGTTTAAAATTGGGAAGTATAATCTCCGAAGGACAGTCAGGGATCTGAAACCCATTTGAAAGTGTAGACGTGGTCGAGGATAAATAGTCGGAAAGTTCTATTATAGGCAGTGAATGATCCTGTAAAGACTGAATTAAAGCTGTTGCAAATGGATTCCCGCCTCCACTTGCCGAATCCAATGCTAATTTTCCGGATTGAGTGGCATAAAAGATTAAAGGCTCCGGGACTATATTTATTTGATCTGTATTATTCTGACCGAAAAGACCCGAGATATTCAAGAGAAAAAATATAACTAAATAGATAGATGTTTTTATTTTCATAATCAATTATTTATTTCGAGATAGATGGAATGTATTGAAATATCCAGTTTAGTTGTTATATCAGGAAATACTATTTCCCCGTTTTCAAGTTTTTCATCCCGCTCTTCCCTTTGTTGCTGTGTCATTCCCGCCTTCAGAAATGATTCTTTATTTCTGGAATCTCTAATTTCCCTACTTGAAATTTTTATATATAGAAGTTTAAAAACAGGTATTTTTACTGTTTCTGATGCTTTATAGAAGTCTGAAAAAGGGATTTTCTCGACAAAATTATACCATATAGTATCTTTGATTTTCGGATTTTCGGGATCAATCCATAAAGTGGATTCCATATCATAGTAAATTTCAGAAAAATTACCATCTCCATCAATAAAGCCCGGACTTAGTATTATTGAATCTCCGGTATTGGCTCCCCGAAGGACTATCTGTTTGAAAGTTGAAATATTCAGCAGCAAACCCTGGTTTATAAAGTCTTTATTATCCGGAAATTTATGCGGAATTTCATAGGGAGGCATTAAGTAGATTTCCGGAGTCTCCCGGTTTAATTCTCCTTTAATATTTAGAACACTTTGGCCTGCAAAACGGTAGGCTTCGTGGGGAATAGTCTGAGAAGTTATCTTGAAATTCTCCAAAAGATTGGATTCACGGTATGGATTTTTGTAAGCATTCCATTCTTCAATTTTAAAAGGTCCCTCTGTTTTGTCTGTGTTACTATCTGTAAGCGCACTGTAATCTAAAAACATGCTGGGAAAATCATCTGCCTGACCATAAATTACAGAGATACTTAATATAAATAATCCGAAAATAAAAAGTTTTTTCATGTATTCAATCCTTTACGATTCTATTACTAATTCTAATAATGCACCGGTTGTAAGATATTCTACTTAACCCCAATAGGAAAATCCTGTCCAAAAATAAAACCTGTAGGATACTGTGCCTGTCCGGCATACTGTTCTGTAAGTCCCGGCAGTGTAGATTCCACATAACCTTTCAGGCTGCCGACTGTTATCTGTCCGTTAGTCAGGGCTGCATCTCCCCCAAGGCCGTCAAGCAGGGCCTTTGTAAGAGCTCCCTGACCCAGTGCTGCAAACTCCTGGGCAAACTGATCGTCCCGGCTTGCTGCAATAAGGGCGGATCCTGTGGCACGGCTCAGTCTGGAGAGTGCAATCTCCTCGGCTGCACCCCGAACACCGAAGGCTGCATTAATAGCTCCGGAATTACATGCATCCAGAACAAGAAATTGTTTTCTTGCCGGAATGGAGCTTACAAGAATTTCAAACTCCGGTCCGGACAGTCCCATATCCATAACCTTTGCAAGGTCGGTCATCTGGGTTACATCTGTTGGTATAAAGAAAAACTCTGTTCGTTCTGTTTCCGGCTGCTGAAGGGCTATTCCATGTCCGGCGTAGAAGAACATAAAAACGTCTTCTGGTTTTGAACTTGCTGTTATTTTTTCTATAGCTGTATAGATGCCTTCTTTAGTTGCTTTGCTGTCGGTTAAAAGGGTTGTTTCTATTTTTGAGAATAAACTTTTTCCTGATCTTTGTACTGCTTTTATAAATCCGCCGGCATCGCTGACTGCGTAGTTAAGGTTGTACCGACCGTTTTTGTATTCGTTTATTCCAACTGCCAGTACCCAGAGTGTTGGTTCCACTTTTATTGGAGCACTGTAGTTGAGAGTAACTGAGGCCGGGGTGCTTTCTATTCTGTTTGTAGTAAATGCCAGTGCACGGAGGGTGTTTTGGCCGTTTGTCAGTTGGATAGTGAAGGTTTGTGTTATTGT
>DAOWEB010000140.1 GCA_030638735.1 Spirochaetaceae bacterium | reverse complement strand
AAATTTATTTCCGAAGGCTCAAACCTTGCAGAAGCTTCTATATGAACCAGATGAATATAATTATCTTTCCAATAAGTTTTAAGATAATCAATACTTAATTTCTCATTCAGAGAATAAACCAGTGCCTGAAAATTTCCCTTTTTATCAATGTAAGGGAATAGTGCAACAACATGTGTATGCTCTCTTAAATATGGAGGTTCATTGGATTTACTGTTAAGAGAACCAAGATAAAAATTATAAGGAAAGGTCATGGCTAATTCATAGAGGACAGTTTTTAATTTTTCTATAGGGTAACCAATATTTTCCTTCTGATAATGGTAACGAAGATTTTTAGTATCTACAGATGATAAATCTGATTCAGGTTCGTGGAGCTTAAGAACTTCATAGGCCAAATTCCTGGTCCAGTCCAGACCAAAATAGGGATCCTCCTCGTTCTCCAGTTTACTACTCCATCTATTTCCACGTAGTTCATAATGTTTTTCTTTTAGAAAATCAATATCAATATTTTCACCGGCAACAGGTTTATAAATACCATCTACAACCCATTTAACAAACCCTGAACAGTTTAAACCACCATCACCATCCTGAAGTTCCAGACTATCGATATAAACAAAGTTTCCAGACCTGTCTATAGCACCATCATCTTTATCTTTTAAAAAATTTAAAAGAGGATCTATTGCTTCAGAAAGAAGTCTGACATCATCACCATATAGTTTTTTATAATCTGAAATATAAAAATTCCAATCAACATAATTTGAAGTAAGCTGTGCCATTTCTGAAAATGAACGCCTGGAAAGCTCTGCCAATGTTAGAGGAATTCTTATATTTTTTTGCAGAGTTCTTCCAAAAAGTTCAATTTCCATTAGAGATTCCTGATTATTTTCTGCAGGTCGTATTCTAAGAAAGGAGTCATTTTCATTTTTATAAAAAATTTTTATCTGGGAAATTCCATAGTTTATATCATCATATTCATCCAGACTTCTTTTTATTATATAACTCCCGATTGTACCCCTGGAAAAATCAAGATCCGATCCATGGGAAAAACAGAAGTAAATATTCCCACCATCTTCATTAATTACTTTTTCTGTAAAAAAATTTACCCTGACACCTGTTGTTTCAATAACAGTCCACTCAGGAAGAGTCGAGAGAGCTTCTTTATTGGAGCCGGTTAATTTATCGTACAATGACTGGCGGACTTCTGTATTTTCAGGAAATTGAAATGTAAAACTGTTAAAAGAGGAGGCAGATACCGCACTTAAACCTAAAAAGAAGATTAATAAAAATAATAAGTTTTTTTTTGATTCCCACATATATTTGAATATCGTCAGATTAATCAATTTAATCAAAGAATTCCTTAGGCAAATTTTAATATTTAATGTTATCAGTTACTTTTCTTTAAGATCTACCTGAAGAGGTATAGAAGAAAAACCCAGATCTTTTCTAATATTATTAATAATGTACTGCATGTAGGAATCAGGAAATTTATTTTTCTTATTAATAAAAAATAAAAATTGTACGGGGTTTACTTTAATCTGAGTCCCATACAGAAGTTTAAATCGGCCTCTACTGTGTCTTGGAGGCTCCTGATTCTCTGTCCATCTTTTTAGTGCTTCATTAAGCCGGGCCGTTTCAACACGCTTATTCAGCTGGGTCCATACAATATTAACCTGATTAAGAACCTTATCCACACCTTCTCCTGTTAAAGCGGAGATGGGGATTATTGGAGCAAATGATAATATTGGGAAAAGGAATTTAACTCTATCTTTAACAGCTTCCATCTGATTTGGGATTTCTTTAAGTTTGTCCCATTTATTAAGAACAAGAATTACTCCCCTTCCCTTTTTAACAATCTGTGCTGCAATTTTTTTATCCTGATCAGCTAATCCTTCAAGAGCATCTATCATTAAAAGCACCACATCTGCTTCATCTATACTTTTAAAAGCTCTATTCACAGAATAGTATTCTACATTTTCCCCAACTTTCTTTTTTCTTCTTATACCTGCTGTATCCAGAACTCTGTAAACTTTATCCCCGGAACCAAAACTACCCTCAACAACATCCCTTGTAGTACCTGGTATATCCGAAACAATAGAAGCTTTTCTTCCCAGCAATCTATTTGTCAGGGTAGATTTTCCTGTATTAGGCTTACCCATAATTGCCAGAGATATTTCATGCTGAAGATTCTCTTCTTTTTCTCTTATTATATCAAAATCAATAAGTTCTTCCAGTTTCTCATCCAATTCGGTAAGACCAAGACCATGTTCAGCAGACATACCCACTACATGATCAAAACCCAATGAATAGTAGTTCCATACTTCAGCTTCTCTACCCTGATGATCTACTTTATTAACAACAACCAGAACTTTTTTTGAATATTTTCGGAGTATCTTCATAAGGGCTTCATCCTCAGGAGTTATTTCCATAACATCCATAAGAAAGAGAACAAGATCTGCCCCCTCCATTACCTCAATAGAACGATTACTTACAAGTGAATCCAACCCTTTCTGTTCAACTTTGTATCCACCTGTATCAATAAGCCTGACAGACCTGTTATCAAAACTATAAATTCCTTCTATAGGATCACGGGTTACACCAGGAGAAGGATCTGTTATTGCCTTTCTCTGACCAAGCATCCGATTAAAGAGTGTTGATTTACCAACATTAGGTCTGCCTATTACTGCTACAACAGGTAATCCATTTTCATACTGAGATGTCATCAAATCGTTCATTCATCCACCCACTTACATAATCTTCAATTTTTTGAAAAGAACTCATCTTCATTACTTCTGCAACAAGTTTTTCAGCTTCATCCATTCTTACTGATCTTAAAATTTCTTTTACAGAAGGAAGAACACTGGAGCTCATACTAAAAGCATCCAGACCCATACCAAGTAAAACAACAGAAGCAAGAGGATCACCTGCCATCTCACCACACATTGCAACAGGGATTCCTGCATCATGAGCATGGTCAATTACTGTTTTTATTAGACGTAAAACACCCGGATGGAAGTATTTATATAGATATGCAATATTTTCATTTCCTCTGTCAACAGCTACAGTATACTGAATCAGATCATTTGTTCCAATAGAGAAGAAATCAACCTTTTTAGCAAGGATATCGGATGTAATTGCAGCAGATGGAACTTCAATCATTATACCTACACGTATGTTTTCATCAAATGGAATACCTTCATTTCTAAGTTCTTCTTTGGTTTCCTCTAAAAAATCCAATGCATCTTCCAGCTCTTCAACTCCCGATATCATTGGAAACATTATTCGAAGAACTCCATTCATAGATGCTCTTCGAAGAGCTCTCATTTGTACTTTAAAAGTATCTTTCCTGTTCAGACAGAATCTTATTGCCCTCCAGCCTAAAAGAGGATTTTTCTCATCAATTGTTTCAAAATCAGGTATAATCTTGTCTCCGCCAACATCCAGGGTCCTTATAGTTACCCCGCCATTATCTTTCATTTTACTTACAACTTCTGAATAAGCTGCATACTGGTCATCTTCACTTGAAAATCCACTGGGTTTAAGAAAAAGAAACTCTGATCTAAATAATCCAATACCATCAGCTCCATGACTAAGTACCTGTTCAACTTCTTCAGGCATCTCAATATTTGCACTCAAAAGAACTCTTTGACCATCTAAAGTTACAGAACTGAGTTTATTAATTTTATTTAAGTGTTTTTCATGTTGTAACCATTTTTGTGCTCTTTTATTATATTCAATAAGAGTATCATTATCAGGATTTAATATTACTGTTCCCGAATTACCATCTACGATAATAGCATCTCCACTCCGGGCTTCGTCTGTTATATCAGTTAAACCAAGAACAGAGGGAATACCAAAAGCCCGTGCAAGAATGGCAGTATGAGATGTTTTGCCGCCAGCATTTAGAACAAGTCCTTTGACCATTTTTCTGTTCATGGTAGCCGTATCCGAAGGCATGAGATTGTGTGTTACAACTACAACTTCATGTTCAATATCAGCCAGTGATATTTTCTCCCTGAACAATAAATGACGATGTATTCTTTGAGTAACATCATAAAGGTCTACTGTTCTCTCAACAAGGTATGGACTATCCGCTTTTTTCAGAGTACTTATAAACTGCTTTACCGTCATTAAAAGGACCCATTCAATATTTCGATTAAAGGACCTTAAATTTTCTTCAATCTGCTTAATAAATTCAGGATCAGTCAGCATAAGCATATGGGAATCCAGAAACCGGCTTTCCTCTTCCAATTGATGCTTACTTGCATGTGACTGAATTTTAATTAAATCTTCTTCCACCTTTTTAGTGGCGAGTCTAAATCTATCCATCTCAGAGCTAATTTCTTCTGAACTTATTCGATATTTTGGAACTTTAAGATTATCATCCAGATAAAGAAATACTTTTCCAATAGTAATACCTGCTGAAGCTGAAATACCTTTAAAAATCTTCATTTTTGAAATATACGAACTTTTAATACACCTGTCAAACAGAAGAAAGGTATGAAAGCTGTACTTTTATAAAACTATCTCTTGATTTAAGGTTAAATATACCGATATTTTGTATGAAATGAAAAAGAAAAAATCATCAATTGGCTGTTTATTCTGGATAGCACTTATATTACTTATTTTAGTTGTTTTTTTATTCAGCAGATCAAGAATAGAAAGTGTAATGGAAACTACTGGATTTTTAAATTTTTTATCCTCCAGAGAGCAGAAAGAAGATCCTGAAATCGAAAGAATTATTACAGAGGAAGATGAAACAGCTATAACAGTTGAAAATTCTCTGGATACGAATACACAGGAACCGGTTACTACTATAACTCCTGAAATTAAGATAGACATACCTGAATCAGAAACAATAACAGACAGTGAGAATCAGAGTGTTGCAGAAAAAAACATGCGCAGCTCTACACTTTATTTTGTAAATGTCTCAGATGAAAATAAAATATCATTACAGGGGATGATGCGACCAGTATACTATGATGACAGTCCTCTTACAGAAACATTAATAGCCTTGATTTCAGGATTAACTTCCAGTGAACTTAATAAAGGACTACTGTCTCTAATTCCTGCAGGGACTGAAATATTGGGAATAAGTGTAGCAAATATGACTGCAACTATTAATTTTAATGAAGCCCTCAGTTTTAATAATTTTGGAAGAGAGGGTCTGGAGGCAGAACTTAAACAAATTGTTTATACAGCTACTGAGTTTTCCACAGTTGATAAGGTACAAATTCTTATAAACGGTCAAAAAAAACAATTTCTTTCTACAGAAGGTGTTTTTATTGGCGAACCATTGACACGATTATCTTTGCAATGATATCCCATCAACCAGGTTTTTTAATTCCTGACCTATTTTTTCCATCCAGCCCATTTTTTCATTAAAAGATTTATTATCCCTTATAAGAAATAAGAATTCTGTATTACCCTTTCTACCTTTTATAGGAGAAAGCATAACTTTTTCAACAAAAAGATTATCTTTTTTAATTTTTTCAAGAACAATATTTAAAACATCCTGTAATACACTTTTGTCACTAATAATACCATTGAATTCCGGAAATTCATTTTTATCAATTTCAAATTGAGGTTTTATAAGTGCTATCAGCCATTTTTCAGTTGTTAGATTTATTATATGCCTTCCTGCACCACTTATAGACCTAAAGGATAGATCAGCTACAGCAGCTGCCGGTACAGGACTTTGTTCATTCAGGTGCATAATATTAGTTTTTTCAAAAACACTGACTCGATCATTTGTTCTTAGAGAATAAGCTAATTGATTATAACCAACATCAACAGCATAAACATGGTCAGCACCTTTCCCAAGAAGACAATCTGTAAATCCACCAGTAGAACTACCGGCATCAATAAATACCTTACCATGAACATCAATATCCCAATTATCCAAAGCAGCTTTTAACTTAAGACCACCCCTGGAAACAAATTCTTTTTCTATAATCTCAATTGATGAATCTACATATACTTTACTTCCCGGATTACTGTTTTTTACTCCATCAACCAGAACTTTTCCACACATTATTTTGGAATATAGTAAATTTCTTGGACTTGTATTAAAGTTTTTTACTGTTAATTCCAGTAATGTAATTTTTTTCATAATTATTTATAGTGAAGAAAGTTTTTTAAAACGTTTAATAGAGAGACACTTACCTGTTGATATATCCAGTTCAAGGACTACACCTGACATTATTGCCGGATTTTTTGAAACTTCATGCTTTAACGGCATTTGAGTAAGAGATCTTTTTACAGATATATTATAATCACTTCCAATAACACTCATAGAAGGGCCTGTCATACCCAGATCCGAAAGATATGCTGTACCTCCAGGCAGGATTCTTTCATCGGCAGTTTGGATATGAGTATGTGTACCTAACACAGCACTTACTTTTCCATCAAGATAGATACCAAGTGCCTCTTTTTCATTTACAGATTCTGCATGGAAATCTACAATAATTATTTTGGACTTACTTTTAAGTTTTTTGGAATACTCAAGGCCTGTACGAAACGGACAATCCAGATTTCCAAAATCCTTTCTTCCCTGCAAATTTAATACTGCAATACTTACACCCTTAACTTCTATTACTACAGATCCTTTCCCGGGTGCAGAAGAGGGATAATTTGCCGGACGTAAAATAGGTGAATCTGAATCAAGAAGAGGATATATCTCCCGTTTCTGCCAAATATGATTTCCAGAAGTTATTACATCAGCACCACTTGCAAAAACCTGCGCTGCAATTTCAGGAGTTAAACCAAACCCATCAGCTGCATTTTCTCCATTTATTATGACAAAATCAGACTTATATTCTTTTATAAGAGATTTCAAACCAATAAAAACAGCTCTGCATCCTGGTTGACCAACTATATCACCCAGAACCAGAGCTCTTATTTTCCCTGACACTACAAATTACTCATTAACGAGCGTACTCTACTACACGGGTTTCCCGGATAATTGTAACTTTTATCCTTCCAGGATATCGCATTTCAAGTTCTATTTTTTTTGCTATATCTTTCGCAAGATCACGGGCTTTTGAATCACCAACACTGTCACTGTTAACCATAATACGAAGTTCTCTTCCTGCCTGAATAGCATAAGCTTTATCAACTCCATCAAAACTGGTTGATATTCTTTCAAGATTTTCCAAACGCTTAATATAATTGTTCAGAGTCTCTCTACGGGCACCAGGTCTGGCTGCAGATATAGTATCAGCAATTTGCGTAATAACAGATTCTACACAACTAGGCTCTATATCATTATGATGTGATAAAATTGCATTTATTACCCGGGGATCCTCATTATACTTTCTTGCTAACTCTGCACCAAGTTCAGTGTGAGTTCCATCCCCCTCAGTTTCTATACCCTTACCAATATCATGAAGAAGTCCTCCACGTTTGGCAATTTCTTTATCAGCACCTGTTTCCGCTGCAATCATTCCACAAACAATAGCAACTTCTTTAGAATGATTTAGTACATTCTGTCCATAACTTGTTCTAAAATGGAGCCTTCCTAAAGCACGTATAATCTCTTTACTGATATTATGTATACCAAGATCAAAAACGACTTTTTCTCCCTCTTCAAGAATTATCTGACTGATCTCTTTTGTAACCTTCTGAACAACCTCTTCAATTCTTGCAGGATGTATTCTGCCATCCTGAATAAGCCTCTCTAAGGAAACTTTCGCAATTTCCTTTCGAACAGGATCAAAACATGAGATAACAACAGCTTCTGGAGTATCATCAATAATAATATCCACACCAGTAAGTGTTTCCAGGGTTCGTATATTTCGCCCTTCACGGCCAATAATACGCCCTTTCATCTCATCATTTGGTAAATTCACAGAACTGATTGATACATCTGAAGTTACATCAGATGCCAGCCTCTGTATGGTTGTAACAATAATATCCCGAGCCTTCTTCTCAGCATCATTTAATGCATCCTGCTCAATTTTATTAATTACAACCTGAGCATCATGCTTTGCCTCATTCTCCATGGACTGCATAATGAGACTTTTTGCATTCTCAGTGGACAATCCTGCTACCTGCTCAAGCGCCTTTTTCCATTTATCTTCTTCGTCCAGAAGAAGAACCTCTCTATCTTTAACTCGTCCCTCGCGGTCTGTAAGCTTATTTCTCTGGGTATCCAGATCAATTTGCTTAGTCTCTAGATTTTCTTCTTTTTGTAGGAGTCTTCTCTCCGTTCGTTGGGATTCAATTCTTCTTTCACGATATTCCCGCTCCTGCTGATTACGTTCTTTCTGGAGCTGATCCCGACCTTCTAATAGTAACTCTTTCTTTTTTGCTTCTGCTTCTTTTATCGCTTCATGATTTAAACGTTCAGCTCTCTGTTCCGTCGATGAAAGCTGAAATCTAGCATAAAGCCATCTAATTATCCAACCTAGAAATAAACCGGCGAGAGGAAGAATTATAAGTAAAATTCTAACCATTTGCTTCCTCCGATGTCAGTTACAAGGAATAATAGACTTAAAAGCTTTTGATTGTCAAGTTATCATTTTTTTCAAAAAATCAATCTAATCACACTAGGATTGTAGTTTTTGGAGGTTTTCTATATACCATGAGATAGTTTTTGTTGTTTTCAAACCAAGAAACAAATAAGCAGATTCTTCTTTAAATATAATCGGAATAAATAATCCGCCTTTCATGTATGATATATCACCTTTAAATAATTTCTCTTCAATTTCTTCAATCCCATACTTACCACTTTCAAAAAGTAGAATCTTCTTTTTCTCAAATATCTCCCTGGAAAAATCGTCATTTTTAGAAAAAATAAAACTATCTATTGATTTTTGATTAAAACCAAGAGTATGATCCATCTTCCAGTTTCTTTCATCTAACACTAATAAACCTGCAAATATTGCATCAAATTGCTGAGATACTTTCATTAAAGATTGTACAATACCTATATTCCCCTTCTTAAAAAAGAAACGAAAACTATCATAATTAAATCCATTTTCTGAAAATATTGAAGCCCTGTTTTTAACAGGCACTTTCTTAAGTTCAGTTTTAGTATTAATAATGGGTAGATCAACATTGAGAATATCAAGAATATTTACATATTCTTCTCCATCATCAAAATCTTCTTCTTTGCTGACAGAATCAACAAGTTCCTTTAAATTTTCATCTTTAGGCTTTATTTTATTTGAGAAAACATTATCCTTTATCTGGAAAACTCCATCTTCCATAGAGATGGTTTCATCAACTCTATTTAACTCCGGAATAGATTCAAGATCTGAAATTTCTATGAAACTATTGGAAGAAAGTATCATCAATCTCTCACTTAAAGATCCGGAAAGATCCAGAACAGGCGATTCTTCCAGCTCTTCCAGTTCTTCCAGCTCTTCCAGCTCTTCCAGTTCTTCTAATTCTTCCAGTTCTTCAGCTATTTCATCACTTTGCTTTTTAGAATGCTTCATCTCAACGACCCTTTCATCAACAGATACTTCAGTATCTACCACTTCAAGATAACCCTGTACATCTTCTGATAAATTAAAAGATGACAAATTATAAAGATTAAAATTATCTGAAACTAATTCTAAATTAGAAATAACATCTTCTGTTTCAGGTAATACTATAGATAATGATTCAAGTTTTTCCTCTACAGGTTTTTCAAATTTTTCTTCTATTGTAATACTTTCCAATTCCGGAAGCTCTTCTAATATTTGTACTTCAGATACCAACTCGAGATCTTCATCTTTAAAAGTGATAGTTTTTGTACTAATCAGACTAAAAACTTCTTCTTCCATTTCAATAATAGCGCTTACTTTAAAATTGTCCTGAAAATAACCTATATCCTTTAATTCCTCTTCAAAGTTAATTTCCCAATAACTTTGTAGTTTTTCAGTTAGTTCCAAACTTCTAATATCTTTATTAATAGCATCAACTTCTTCAAAACTTGTAATTGTATTTTTATTAGAAATTATTTTTTCTTCATGTTCATCATGGGCTTTTAAATTTACTTCTTCAACCAAAAATACAAGATCTTCGACTTTATCAGACTTCTTATTAGAAACCGTTTCTACTTTTTTATCCAGGGCAGATACTTCTTCTATCTCTTCAAGAGATTCCAGCTCCTCTTCTACACCAAGTTCTGCAAGTTCCTCGACTTCTTCTATCTCTTCAAGAGCTTCAGGTTCACTTTCATCAAGTTCTGCAAGCTCCTCGACTTCTTCTATCTCTTCAAGAGTTTCAGGTTCACTTTCATCAAGTTCTGCAAGCTCCTCGACTTCTTCTATCTCTTCAATAGTTTCAGGTTCACTTTCATCAAGTTCTGCAAGCTCCTCAACTTCTTCTATCTCTTCAATAGTTTCAGGTTCACCTTCATCAAGTTCTGCAAGCTCCTCAACTTCTTCTATCTCTTCAATAGTTTCAGGTTCACCTTCATCAAGTTCTGCAAGTTCCTCGACTTCTTCTACCTCTTCAAGAGTTTCAAGTTCACCTTCATCAAGTTCTGCAAGCTCCTCGACTTCTTCTACCTCTTCAAGAGTTTCAGGTTCACCTTCATCAAGTTCTGCAAGCTCCTCGACTTCTTCTATCTCTTCAAGAGTTTCCAGCTCACCTTCTTTTATAAGTTCTTTTTTTTGTTTAAGAGTTGAATCTTTAGCGGCAAGAATGGATGGACTCGATTCCAGTATTTTTTTTAAAACATCTTCTAAATTTGATATTTCAAGAGTTCCCTTATTAGATTGAACAATTCGATTATCAATAAGTTCCAGTAGCTCATTCCAGGATTTATCAATAAGTTTATCGATTTCTACAGATTTGTCTTTTTTAATTCGACCAATACCACGGCGTATATCTTTTTTGACTATATCACCTTTATACTTTAATTTTCTTCGCCATTCTTTAATATCCAAATTATCTCTATTTTCAAGATATTCTCTTAAAAAATGAGACTGTAATTTTCTTATCCGTCCATTTATAACAACTGTTTTATCTTGTTTCAAACTGAATATTAAAAATATAATTAAATAAGTTGTTATAAAGAAGGCGAGTAATAAAAATATTTTTAAAAACTCATTTAATTTATACTCATCTGCATTAATCAATTCAGCTATATTTCCATAATTAGAACTATTATCTGAAATCAGAATAAATTCTTTACCAGTTATTGAATCTGCATAAATTTTTGTATAATCAGAAATAATATTTTTCCATTCTGCACTTTTTTCATTAAGTTCTTTTATATTATTTATATTTAAACCAAAAATGTAACCATCTTCATAAATATTAATTTTACCGTCAATTTCCAAAGAACCTTTTTCTATTAAGTATCTTCTTAAATCACTAAGCGATACAACCAGAAGAGCAGTTCCTCTTTTAATACCTAAAGAATCAACTGCATTAAATCTATAAATTATTTGATTCCCAACACTATCAAGAGTTATTGAAAAATCAGTATTATTATTTTTTTCAAGTATTTTAAAATCAATTATATTTTCAGAAGCTTCCTTAACATTTTTATATACTTTTCTAAATGCACTGCTGCTTGTTTTTTCAGCAAAATCTGCAGAACTATAATGGATCAGAAGTTTATCATCATAAAACCAGATAAATTGAATTCCCTGGTATTCCTCTTCAAACAAACGAATCAAATTGTGAAATTTGGTAATATATTCTTCATCCCATTGAGAAGTGTATATTTTTTGAATATCCAGATCACCTAGTATTGTTTTAAAACTTTCCTGATATTTCGTATGAAAAGTACTAATATTTTCTATTTTATTCGAAAGCTCATTTTGATTTATGGCCTGCACACGTTTATTAAAGAATTCCAGTTCAAAAGTAGAAAAAAGGCCTGTAAATGCCAAAAATATAAAAATTGAGGAAAGTATAACTGTTATTAATAGACTTAAAGCTATTCTTTGTAGTGCATTCATCTACTGCTAATCTAACCCCTCCAGCTTTCAGGATACTATACAACACTACATTATCGGCAAATAAAGAACGAAGAGTAAGAGTAAATAATAAAGCTTTTTGCGCTGTAGTACATTTTCTACTTAAAAAATACATCTTCTCTAATATATTAACCATAAACTGGCGAAAAAAGCTCTGGATGCATATGTGAGCAGTAAGCGAAGCGTACGACCAGCACAAAAACTAGCTGAATTTATAGACATCACAAAAGCCTCAAATAAAAAGGGCTGTCAAAAAATTAATTTTTGACAGCCTTAGAATTGCACAAAAAAATAAAATAAAATTATTCAGATTCTGTTTTAGTGTCAGATTCTTTTGTTTCTGCCCCTACAGATGCTTCTTCTACAACTGCTTCTTTTTCAGTTACTTCAGATTTATCCTCAGCTACTTCTTCTGTCACTACAGTTTTTTCTGCTTTAACATCTTTTTTACTTGCTTTTTTGGCTTTCTTTGGTGTTTTTTCCTTATCAGAAGAACCACCTTCCTTCTCAACAAGCTCAAGAATGACCATATCAGCAGCATCACCCTTTCTTGCACCTAATTTTAATACTCTTGTATACCCACCAGGTCTATTTTCATTTCTTGGTGCAATATCTGTAAATAGTTTTGCAAGAATGGCTTTATCTTTAATGTCACGGGCAATCAATCTTCTGTTATGTACAGAATCTACTTTTGCTTTAGTAATCATTTTTTCAACTGTTCTCTTTACAGCAAGAGCTTTAGACTTTGTTGTAGTAATTCTTTCATACCTAAAGAGAGAAATTGCCATATTTCTGTGCAGGGATTTCCTATGACTTTCTTTAAGCCCAAGCTTATTGAAACCTACTCTATGATTCATTTTCTTCTTCCTCATTCATTTCGAGTTTTCTTGAGGTTTTGAGAACACTGTAATCAGTCATTCCAAAGCTCAGGTTCCACTCTTTAAGTTTTTCTTTTATTTCAAGTAACGATTTTTTACCAAAGTTTCTTGTTTTTGCAATCTCATCTTCAGATCTTCGTGTTAAATCACCAATTGATCTTATACTTGCATTTTTCAAACAATTACTGGACCTTACAGAAAGTTCCAGCTCTTCTACAGGTGTTTCAAGAATTGATTTAATTCTTTCTTCTTCTTCATCAACTTCTTCATCACCGGAAACTGCGTCTTCATCAAAATTAATGAAGATAGTAAAATGATCCTTAGCGATTTTAGCAGCTTCTGCAAGTGCATCTGCAGGGCTTATGGTACCATCTGTATGTATTTCAAGTATCATTTTATCGTAATCATTACGCTGACCAACTCTTGTATTCTCTATTGAATAATTAACACGTTTAATGGGTGAAAAAACTGCATCTATTGGAATAGTTCCAATAACTTCAATATATTTTTCATTTATCTCAGAAGGAACATATCCCCTGCCATGATCTACCTGAATCTCAAAATCAATCTTTGCTTTTCCCATCATTGTAAAAAGTTCAAGATCACCATTTGTAATAAGTACACCTTCAGTATTTTCAAAAGCTGCACACGTAACAACACCAGGACCGGAAAGTTCAGCAAGTATTGTCATCTGATCAACACCTTCAGGCAATTTAATCTGAAGCTGTTTAAGTCGATTCAATATTTCAGGAGTATCTTCTGCTACCTCAGCTATTGATTCATATTCACTTGAAATCATATGAGGAGTTCCTTCCTCATTATAACTTGTAATCTTAACAGCCGAAACAGCAAATCCCTGAATTGATGATAGTAATACCCTTCTAAGTGTATTGCCTATTGTTGTTCCATACCCTCGTTCAAAAGGGTATGCAATAAACTTCCCATAGTCGGTGTCTACTTCGCTGTGCTCAAAGGTTATCCCTTTCGGCATCTTGAATCCCTTTAAAAGGTTTTTCTGCGCCATGTAAACTCCTATCTAGAATAAAGTTCTACGATTAACTGTACATTAACATCAAGAAGATCTGTTACTTCACTTCTTTGTGGAAATGCATTAATTTTACCTTTCATCTCATCAGGATTTAAATCCATCCAAGGATAAACACCAGACTTAGTATACTCTTTAAGACTTTCCTTAATAACAACCATTTTCTGGCTCCTGGACTGAACAGCAACTTCATCATTTACCTTTAAACGAAATGATGCAATAGTTACTCTTTTTCCATTTACAAGGATATGTCCATGGGATATTAACTGTCTGGCCTGTTTTCTTGATGAAGCAAATCTCATTCTATAAACAGTATTATCCAGTCTTCTTTCCAACAAAGTGATTAAATTATCACCTGTTTTTCCCATTTGTCTATCAGCTTCCTTAAACGTAAGTTTAAATTGCTTTTCAAGCATTCCAAAAGTTCTTTTTAATTTT
>DAOWEB010000141.1 GCA_030638735.1 Spirochaetaceae bacterium | reverse complement strand
TTAAAATCTTTTATCATCATATTTCTCCATTAGTTATTTATTATTTTCCATTATATTCTTTCAGTGCGTCTAACATGGCCACCACGTTCGCGACAGGAGTACCCGCCTGAATATTGTGAATTGTGTTAAATACAAATCCGCCCCCAGGGGCAAAAACTTCGCAGCTTCTTAGTACTTCTTCCCTTACCTGGTCCGGTTTTCCAAAGGGCAGTGTCGATTGAGTGTTTACACCGCCTCCCCAGAATGTTATTCGATCACCGTATTTTTCTTTTAATAATTTAGGTTCCATTCCGTCAGCTGTCCACTGAACCGGGTTTATAATATCAAAACCTGACTCTATAAAACCTTCCATAAACCCTTCCACAGCTCCACAGCAGTGCTTAAAGGTTTTCCATTCAGTATTCTCATGAATCCAGTTATTTGTCTTCTGATAATAGGATTTATATAGTTCATTGTAGGTATCCAGAGAACAGAAAGTCGAGTTCTGAGTTCCGAAATCTGTTCCGCAAATCCAGGCGATATCAATACTGTTGCCCAGGGTGCTATATATGTGTTTCATATTTTCTATCGCAATATTTATTTGTTTGTCAAACAATTCATGAAGATAATCCTTTCTCAAAACTGTAGACATATACCACTCGGAGATATCCCTGATACCTTTGGGATCTTTCATCCATGGACCGGGTACACAGGCAATATCTCCAAGCCCGGCACCGGGTACAGCGGCTAAGTTTGCCCGTCCGGAAGTCTCACACTCTTTCACCCGATCCTTCAGCCACATCAGCTCCTGTTCACTCATTACCCCAAACTCTTCAAGATTATCCTCTACATTCAGGTTATCATCATCAATAGTTTTCTGTCGTATAATAGCATCAAAATAGTAACCGCCCTTGGGCATCTTTCCGCTTGGTGGAACAGATGTATCTCCCTGGGGATAAGTATAAATATCACCGGCATCATCCCGGGTAATATTAAAGTTTTTAGGAACCAGTACTTCGAGACCATCCTCCATGGTGAACTCTTTCCACTCATCCCGTGCCACACCGAAGAAAGTGTTGTAACCGGGAATTGCATCTACATCCACGCCCATAGCATCTTTCAGATCCTCTTCAATTTCTCCCATCATTGTGTAGGGTTCATCGACCTTGACCAGCCTTTTTTCCAGACCGAAGTGATCCCGCAAACCGGCTATTACACTCACATGTATTGTGGTTTGCGCACACCCGCCAAAGTCCAAGGGAACACGATCCGGATCAGTATGATTGAGAGTCGCTTTTATCCTTTCTTTTCCCGTCATTTTTATTCCTCACATCTCTGAAATTCTTTTACTCAAAATATGGATCGGATCACCGGCTTCTCTGCCTGGAGATCTTTTCCTAGACGACTGCCTTTTCCTGTACGAGTATATGGTTTAGTGTAACAGCCAGAACCAGTACACTACCCTTTGCTACCAACTGCCAGTATGGAGGAATCACTGTCATCAGCCCTGTTGTAACACACATAATTATTAATGCACCAACCATTGTCTTCGCAACAGAACCTTCTCCACCTGAGAAAGCGGTTCCCCCAAGTAAAACAGCAATAATAGTGTTAAGCTCCATACCATCCCCGGAAAGAGGATTACCCAAAGACATGTAACTTGCCCGGGCAATGCCTGCCAGAGCTGCCATAAATCCCACCAAAACATATAACAACCAGGCAACTTGTGTGGTATTTATACCGGACAACTCTGCGGCAGTTCGGTTTCCTCCCACAGCAGTGGCGTATTTACCAAGGATTGTTTTTCTCTGTACTATTATTAGAATGACTATTACCAGAACAGCAACAAAAAATGCAACCGGTAGTCCCAGAAATACTTTTTGTCGAGCGTAATCATTGATCCATACAGGCATGATTTTATCTGCGGTACCTTTTATTGCTGAAACTCCATTGGGTACAATTAACAGGGCAACACCTTTAAACAGGTTCAGTGTAACCAAAGTTGCAATAACAGGGGTTATTCTCAATTTCTGGACCAGATAACCATTTATGGATCCACAGACGATCCCCAGTACCAGTGTTAATAAAAAAGCAACTCCCATGCTGAAACCATTAAGAATCATCAGTGAATATACAACGGCATTCAAACTCATTGCACTTCCCACAGACAGGTCGATGTTCCCTGAAATCATAAGTAAAGTAAACGCTCCGCTTAAAGTCAGAATAGGAACTGCACTTCTTAATATATTAGTAATGTTTGCAGGATTAAGAAAATGTCCCCGACCGAAAAAAACTACTCGATCCAGCTTCATTACACTGAATACAATTACAATAAGCAGAAGCACTGCATATATATAGTATTTCTTTACAATCAGATTCCACTTATGGGTCTGATTAAGTTCGAGTTTTTTTGAATCCATATTTAAACCTTTCGCATTTTTATCTTTATTCTTTTCCATTTTCAGCGTTTCCTTCGGTCAAGAGCATAACGCTGAGCCAGGATTGCTAGAAAAGTAACAGAACCCTTTAATACAAATTGCCAGTCCGGCGACAAAACCATGCCTGTGGCAGCTGATGTAACTACAGCCAAAATAAGGGCACCTACAACTGTACCAAGAACAGATCCAAACCCTCCGTTTATATTTGTTCCTCCGAGAAGAACGATTACCAGTGCGTCAAATTCAAATCCCATTGCCCGGTTTGAAATTCCAGCTTTAAATTCGGATGCCATTAGGATTCCAGTAACACCAGCCAGAAATGCGCTTGTTAGGAAAAGAGAAGTCAGGTGCCGTTTTACTCTGATTCCCGATAATCTTGCCGCTTCTTTATTTGCGCCAATTAGATATGTCCGTCTTCCGAATATTGTCGTTTTTTCCAGAATGACTGCAATAATTACAAGTCCTGCCATAATCAGTACCGATACTTTTATGGAAGTGCCCGGGATCGAAGCATTTCCGATTACACCGAAGATATCCGGCAAACTGGTGTTTCTCTGAGCTCCAAGAGTAACGACCTGAGCCACTCCCCGAGCCAGCATCATTGTACCCAGGGTTACAATTATTGAAGGAACTTTCAGTTTAACTATGAAGTATGCATTAATACCGCCCACTGCCAGTGCGCATAGAAGAGCTAGTACCAGAGCGATACCATAGGGGAGACCCAGTCCTACAGCCAGGGGATTTCTCATCGGATCGGAGCTTTGGGAAAAATAAACCGACAGAACGCCTGTCATTGCGATAACACCACCCACCGACATATCGAAGTTGCCTGTTATAAGAAGAAAAGTAACGCCAATTCCCAATAATATTAAATACCAGTAATTCATAATCAAATTCAGCATATTCATAGGTAGATAAAAATTAGGTACTATCGCGCTGGCAATACCGAAAAGTACTATGAGAATACTGATCATAAAAAGGCTGATAAAAGTTTCGTTGCTCATTGAGCTGCCTGCTCGCTTTAAAAATCGAGTTTTAGTTTCCATCTTATTCTCCACATGCGGCGGTATGCAGAATAGCTTCACTGTCAATATCAGGTCCGTTTTCCAGTTTGCATTGCATATCACCCTCAAACATCAGGTAAATACTGTCGCAAATATTAACTATCTCCGGAAGTTCGGAAGAAAAAATCAGAATAGATTTTCCCTCTGCTGCCAGTTCGCGTATTATATGGTAAATTTCACTTTTTGCACCGACATCTACACCCCTGGTTGGTTCATCGAGTAAAATCATATCCGCATTTGCAAAGAGGCATTTGGAAAAAACTACTTTTTGCTGATTTCCTCCGGACAGCTTTGCCACTTCTTTTTCTGATCCGCTTGTTGCTATCTGTAGTTTTTCAATATAGTCCGCAGTTATCTTTCGTTCCTTTGCGGAAAATATAAATCCATTTCTGGATATTTCTTTCAAATTCATTACTGTCGTATTGCTCCGGATTGTTAACATGGTAAAGAGCCCCTGAGAGCGTCTTTCTTCCGGAACCAGGGCAATTCCTGCTTCGATAGTGTCATGAGGAGACTGGGCAAGTTTGGTATTGTTAAAAATCACCTCTCCCTGGTAGTCATCAACTCCATAAATGGCTCTGGCCAGTTCAGTTTTGCCTGCACCCACCAAACCGTAAAATCCGGCTATTTCTCCTTTTCTCAAATCGAAGGAGATATTGTGAAGTTTATGATTTGAAAGATTATTTACCTGCAGAACAACGTCTGATGATTTCAAATCTTTAGGTACGTATTCTTCAAAAATAGTTTTTCCAATCATCATCTTAATTAACTCTGATCTGCCTTCAACATCAGAGATGAGTTTCGTATCGATATGACCGCCGTCACGCATGACTGTCACATATTCTCCAATCTCGAATATTTCATCAAGCCGGTGAGATATATAAATAACTGTTACATTGTTTTCATGGAGAATTCTTATTATTTCAAATAGTCTTTTTATCTCACCTTCGGAAATGGCCGCTGTAGGTTCATCCATTATGATAATATCTGCATCCGACGCAACTGCCTTTGCAATTTCTACAATCTGTTTCTTTGCCACGCTCAAAGTAGATACAAGCTGTTTTGGATCAATTGACGGTTCCAGATCTCTCAGGACCTCTATCATCTTTTTTATCTTGCCTGTCTTTCGTAAAAAACCAAGGGTAGTGTCTTCCATCCCCAAGGTCAGATTATCTTCTACAGACAACTGATCTACAACATTCAATTCCTGAAACAGTGTGCTTATTCCCTTATTTTTTGCTTCTTTCGTGTTCTTTGCATTGTATTCTTCACCATTCAGTCTAATAATACCATTTGTTCTTGTCTCTGCCCCTGTAAGAATTTTGATCAGAGTTGATTTACCTGCTCCGTTCTCCCCGACCAGACAATGAATAGTATTACTTTTAATATCAAAACTGACATCATCTACAGCCTTGACACCGGGGTAAACTTTATCAAGATTTCTTATTTCCATGACATTATCGTTCATATAAACACACCCTATTTCTAATAAAACCGGGAGAAAGAAGTGAACCAACTTCCTCCCGGATTTAACATTTTAATAAGTATTTCTTACCAAATTAGTATTAATATTTTAGCTAAACTAGAAGCCCTGTACTTCAAGCCATTCTATTGCATCTGCTTCTTTCATTGTCCAGTAGGAAATGGTAAAAGTTTCTTTGAAATCTTCTTCAGAAACGCCTGATGCTGCAATCTGATCAATTCCACCGTTCCTTATAGCAAAGAGGTTGTCAATTCTACCCTGTCCGGTCTGGATAGGAGGAAGTCCCATTGAAAGCTTAAGTGAGCTGTTGGGATCGTAAATATCTTTAATCTCTACAGGATCAAAGTCTACGCTGGCAACAATTTCTGTTGTGGGTACACCATTATCCATTGTGCCTCTGCCCGCCTGTCTGAGAGCAGCCATTGTTCCAACTGTCAGGTTAGAAGCTTCAGAATAGATAATATTAACTTCAGGTCTCTGGGTAACAAGGTCAAGGATAACCTGTTTTGTGGTATCTCCACCTTTATTTGCTTCAAGACAGCCAAGATTAGTTGCGGAAGGATCCACAGAAAGAACACCCGCTACGAAAGGATCATGACGTCCTGATTTTACTTCAGTATGGTTTGGCCACCCAACCTGAACCATTACTATAGGGATGTTGGGATTTGCTTTCTTCCACTGTGTTGCCGCTTCCACACCCATTGCAAAAGATGTCCCGGGCTCATCACTTCGAACTACTGGTACTGCAGGATTAGCCTGGGGTGTAAAAAATGTTGCTACTAAAACACCGGCATCGAGTGCATCCTGGATACCGGGCCTTGCTGCCTCAACATCCCATGTGTGTATGGTAACCATATCCATACCCTGAGGTACAACCTGGTCAAGGTTTTCAAGCATCACAGTTCCGTCAGATTTGCCATCGAATGCATATACTTCAGCACCATACTTTTCCATGGCATACTCTTTTGCCGCTGCAAACTGTGCCTGATGAAAAACATTGCTGAGGTCGGATACAAAAAAGGCAATTTTTACTGTTTCATCTTCCTTTGCCCCTCCGGCAAATACCATGGAGGACGCTAACAGTATCATCAAAATAACACTGATCGTTCTTTTCATCTTTTTCTCCTTCGTTTTTTTCACTCTGCACTGATAATATTCTAGAATTTCAGGACAGAATAATTATTATGATCGTCCGATAATTAACTGACTATTGGATTATCCTATATCAAATATCATTTGTCAAGTAAAATCTTTATTTAAATTCCTATTCTATATATAAACTGTTATATATCTATGATTCAAGAATATTTTACATGTCAGCTTTCTATTTGAAACAAGATATTCATAACAAATTTATATGTATATAAGATAATTAGACGAGTAGTTGCTGGAATCAAATTCGTAATTAATTTAAAATCTGTTAATTGAAAATTTTATCTTTAAAAAAATCACCGGTATAACCAATATCTTTAGAAACATGATAAGCACACTGGAGCACCTTTCTTTCAATTTCCACTTTGTTCTTCTCATTTACTGTACTTAATAGACAAGTGGCTCCCAGACCAGCTACCGGTTTGGCTTCAAAATCAAAAACCGGAGCACCAATGCATAACAAACCTGAAGTATATTCCTCATTGTCGTAACCCAGACCCGTTTTACGAATTTCTTCCAGATGCTGTATAAGGTGATCCCGGTTTATTATTGTATTAGAGGTTAAACCTATCATTATTGGAGGGATAATGGATTTTATTCGTTCCAGATCCATAAAAGCAAGCACAACTTTACCATAAGCATTAGGATGGTAGTACATTAAACTACCAGGTACAATCCGCAGATAAAATTCTTTTTCAGGATTTATGGTATCCATGACCAGCATACGTTCACCCTGAGGTACCTGTATTTGACATGTTTCTTCTGTTTCCCGACACAACCATTCCAAATGAGGCCTGGCCCTATGTCGTAAATCAAAACGGGTATACAAACTCATTCCGAGAGTAAAAATCCTGGTACTTAGCTGATATCCTCCGGAAACAGGATCCTGGGATGTATATTCACGTTCTGTAAGACGTTTTAATATTCTAAAAACCGAATTTAGAGGAACTTTAAGCTCACGCGCTATTTCAGTTGCACCGTAAGGCTGAGGATGTTCAGCCATAAATTCAAGTATATCCAATGCTCTATCAACTGCAGGAGCGCTGTATTCTCTTTCCTTCTTTTTCTCAGCCATTTTTTCCCTTCTTTATGTCTCAATTATTCTCTATACTAATGTTACATTTTATATATAAAATCGTCAAGTAAAAAAAATATAGGTGATCCAAGGCTGTAAAAGGTACCAAAGTAGAGAATCAATCGAATATTTCACCTGAATTTCCTATATGGTCCCCTCTTCCGGGGGAAGACGAAATTATTGATCTTCGAGGTTCTATTCTGGTGAAAAACCAACTGTCTATTCGGCTTACAGTGATCATATTTCCAATATTAAAGAGAGGTTGAGGAAAATGTAGTCTCTACGATCCAAGGGCTACCTTTTTTAAAATACGAGTCTGTTCATTATTATAGGGATTAATCTTTATCCATATTTCTTCAAAAAGAACACTTTCGACTATTCCATGTCCCATATCATATCTTAATTTTACAATACCGCTCCCTTTAAGATTTCCAATACTGTTCATTAGTTTTTCATATTGTAAATTTGTCATTGGAATCTCACGTCTTGCCAGAGTAAGATGCCCCTGCTGTATATACGGAAATCCATCCCCTTTTATTACCGGAGGATTATCCGGATCATAGGGAGTTCCGGGAGGCGCATATAAATAACTATGGGGGATTCCCGGCCAGAGATGTGTGTTATCAGAATTGTAATCATGCATCCCGATAGAAATTAGTTTCAGGGCTTGCTGATACTCAAGTACTTTCTGTGAATCTTCATCCGTCAGAAGATAATTTCTCTGGGGATATTTTAAAAATAATTTTTTCTGGTCCTCATCTCTCATAGTTAATTGTAAAAACAGCCGGCCTTTAATCAGGATTGTAGGATTATCTCCTCTGGAAGGATTCCAGATATTTGAAATATTGATAACGGCACCCGTTGCAAGAGGGGTTGATGGATCAAAATCTGTACTAACAATCCCTCCTTCCATTTTAACGAAAAGAGGGACATCGTTTGTGGTAGGATCATCCCTGGTTACGGGAATTCCTAACTGGCGTAATTCAGCCAGAGCTTTTTTTACTAGTTCCACAAAATACTTTTTTTAGAATCAGCATCAAAAAACTGGACTTTATCCATATTAAAGGAAACTTTTACATTTTCACCCTCTTTAATATCATGTCCTGGAGTAGCCAGACTGGTAAACATTGAACCATTATTTTCACAGATAATTACGTCATCCCTTCCTGTAGGTTCAATTGTATATACCTTAAAAGGAAGTCCCTGTTTTTTACCTATTTCCAGATCCTGTGGTCTTATTCCCATTTTCACTCTCTCAGGAATTACCCTGGGAGTTCTTGATGGTGGAACTTCAATACTCAATCCTTCAGCAAGCTTCATAAACATTTTCCCGTTCTCTTTCTGCAGAGTAACATCCATAACATTCATTGGCGGATTTCCTACAAAGGTTGCTACAAATAAAGTTTTTGGTTTGTCATGAATATTTGAAGGTGTATCATAAGCCTCCATGACCCCTTCGTTCATAACCGCAATTCTATCTGCCATACTCATAGCTTCTATCTGATCGTGAGTTACATAGATAGATGTGGTTCCCAGATCGTGCTGTATTTTTTTAATTTCGCTTCGCATATGAATACGCAGTCTTGCATCAAGATTTGATAAAGGTTCATCAAAAAGGAGAAGTCCCGGTTTTTTAATCAAAGCTCTACCCAGTGCAACTCTCTGCTGCTGTCCACCTGAAAGCATACCTACTTTTCTATCTAAAAGATGTCCTATTCCCATCATCTCAGATGTTATTTTTGCAGCCTTATCCATCTCTGCCTTCGACTTTTTCTGAAGCATAAGTGCAAATGTAAGATTTTGATAAACATTCATATGAGAATAAAGTGCATAACTTTGAAATACCATACCAATATTTCTATCTTTTGGGACAAGTTTATTTACTACAGTATCATCAAATTTTATTAGACCGCTGGTTGCTTTATATATACCTGCAATTATAAGAAGTGTTGTAGTTTTACCACATCCCGAAGGTCCCAAAAAAGCAACAAACTCACCATCTTTTATATCAAGATTTATTTCCTCAAGTACTTCTACCTTTTTAAAAGATTTTGTAATCTTTTCTAAATTAACACGCATAACCGTTCCTCCCCGGGTTTATTATCGAATAACTCTGCAATAAAAATCTCATGATCCCCCCTTCATACCGCCTGCAAATATAGCCAGCAGATACTTCTGAGTAAAAATGAAAAAGAATATTACAGGTAGTAGCTGAAACAGACCAACTGCTGCAACAGTACTGTAGTTGACAGGCGCTGTTTCCTGCATAAGACGATTGATATAAGTTGAAATAACAGCTGTATCCTGATTTGTCATAAATGAATATGGAATAAGAAATGAACTCCACCCGATAATAAAGGAAAAAACTGATAATGCCGCAATTCCCGGTCGTATTTGAGGAAGAAGTATCTGTCTAAATGTTCTCCATCTACTGCATCCATCTATAAGAGCCGCTCTTTCAAGATCCCAGGGTATCGCATCAAAAAAACCTTTCATCAGCCAAATCCCAAGTGGAAGCTGTGTCGCAATACTTACAAGTATAACTCCTCCAAGAGTATCGTAACCAAAGACACTTAAAAGAGGAACTCCAGAAATAAATCTTAAAACAAAGTAGGTAGCAATAAGAAGAGTTGTAGCAGGAAAAGCCTGTAAGACCATAGTAGATCCCAGAAAAGTTTTTCGTCCTTTAAAATTAATTCTTGAAAGAGCATAACCTGCCATAGAAGAAACCAGAAGGACACCCAAAGTTAGTGTAGTTGCAAGAACAAAAGTATTCCATGTTAATCTCCATACTTCAGGATCTTTAAGAAAACTCCAGTTAGCCAGGGTCAATCCACCTGGGTTCCCTGCTGAATCTATAGGAATAAGACCTCGGGTACTTACAGAGAAAGTAGAAATTATAATCCAGTAAATTCCCAGGATCAGGGGAATCGAAAAAATCAATAAAATAGTAAACGGTACAACCTTTCCCCAGGGGAAGGTTCTAGCTTTTGAAACTACTATCATAGGTTCTCCTCCTTTTACAATGTTTCAATTTTTGGTTCCTGAATCATATCGTTGAATTTAAAAAACTTAAGATATGCAATACAGAACCCAATACTGATAATTACAAGAATACCTGCCAATGCCATGGCAAAACCCCACTGGAACTGACCGAAATAATTATTAAGGCCCTTATGATATGCCCATAGAGACCAGACCTCCGTACCATATGCTCCATCTGTAAGAACCATGATCTGTTCAAAAGATGTAATCAAAGAAAGAGTCTGAAAAGTAGTTACAAACATCAATGGCCATTTAATCTGCGGAATAATAATATGTTTTATTCGCTGCCATATATTTGCTCCATCAACAAGGGAAGCATTCATCATGTCCTTTGATATTGATTCTATAGCTGATGTAAATATAATCATCCCGAATGAAGCTCCAATAAAACCATTAACCAGAATAATTGCAATATAGGGATGTGCTGCAACCATCTCTGATGTATCAAAACCCAGAGGTCTGAAAAATATTTCATTGAAAATTCCATATGGAGAATCTGCCATTAAATAGCGCCACATCATAATATAGACAACAACTGGTGTAATTCGTGGAATAAGCCATAATGCCCTAAATGCAAAACCGGCTGCTTTGGGTATATGTGTCGTAAGAATAGAAAGAACAAGGGCAAGTCCAACATTGAAAAAAACAAGTGTGAAAAGTACATATATAACAGTTACACCCACATGCTGGCCGGATTGGGGATGAGTAAATATCTTTATCCAGTTTTCAAAACCAATCCAGGACCAATTGGAAAAACCAGTAAGACTGCTCATATCTGTAAATGATATGATAAAAACAATAATTACCGGAGCAATAAAAAACACAGCTACGAGCAGCATTGCCGGTCCCATAAAAATCAGCCAGTCATATTTATTTCCCAGTTTACTTTTACCTGGAGTAAAACTAAAAGCACTATCTGCACTGAGTTCCTCCACAGTTTTTAATCCCATTTCAACCTCCTGTTTAAGATAACAGGAAGCCGGTTACACCAGCTTCCTGTCAGGGTTAACTTAATACTTATTATTATTTAATTATAACAGCGTCCCCAATTTCAGCTTCAAGTACAGCTATTACAGCATCAACTCCCTCTGCAGGTGTCAATGCGCCATTTTGAACAGCTTCCATATTTGTCCATAAGGCACTCCAGTAACTTGGATAGTATGGATGATTTGGCTGATAAAAAGCATAATCAAGCATATATAATGTTTCTGAAAGCAACCGGTCTGCTTTGTATGGTGCATAATCTGCCTGGGACTTAAGAATACCAAGGTGACCGCTTTCAACTGCATGTTTTGTATTAAGTTCTTTTGTGGTCATTTTTTCCAGTAATCTGACAACCAGATCCTGATGTGAATTCCCACTTGCTTTTTCAGATACAACAACATAGATAAGAGGATGAGACATCTGCTGTGCTGCTACGCCTCTTATACCGGAAGGCTGAAGAGCATAACCAAAGTTTTCAAACAGGTAGTCGTATCCGCCAATATCCTGAACATGCTGTGATGCCCATTCTGCAAAATGCCATACTCCTCCGGCAAAAAAGAGGGCGTTGTTATGTGATACAGTATTATGCCAGATACCCCAATCTGTTCCAAGAAAGTTCTTAGGTGTTACACCCTCTGTTGCAAGACGTCTCTGAAACTTATACCATTCTAAAAGAGCATCTTTAACAAGAACAAGTTTATCTTTTTCTGCATCGTAAATCTGTCCGCCATAAGCCATGTAATACTGAATAAAATCTCCGCCGGACTTTGGTCTTGACCAGAAACCGTAACCTGGTTCTACTACACCCTTTGCAATAGCTTCTTTACCGGTGGCTATCATATCATCAAGTGTAAAATTACCTTTTGCAATTTCATCGGGTAATGCTGCAATTTCAGCATCACTCCATCCAAGATCTTTCAGTTTAGTTTTACTAAAAAACATTGGCCTTGCTTCAGTGTCCTGTGGAATACCCCAGATCTGACCTCTCCAGGAAGTCATGCCCCAAAGGCCTTCTATTACATCATCAAACTCAGGAGCCATTGCCTTTATCTCTTTAACAGAATCTGCAAGGGGTACAATGTATCCGGTTGTTCCATATACTGCAATATTTTCATGACCAGTTAATAGTATATCAGGTCCTTTTCCAGCTTCACTTGCCATGGTAAATTTTTTGTTAAAATCGCCCCAGCCTGCAGTTTCCTGAACAGCTTCAACTGTTATTATAATACCTTCACTTTCAAGCTCTTTGTTAAGTTCTTTAGCAGCTTCAATGGCAGCTTTACCACGCCACTCCTCTGTTGCTCCTGCTTTAGTCCATATTCTAAGAGTTATCTCTTTAGGACCATCTGATGTTTCTTCATTATCACCTCCTGCAAATGCAAAAAAAGTGATAATTAGAAGTAAAATCAAAAAAATCGAAATCTTACGCTTCATAAAAGCCTCCTATATATTTTCCGGTAAAATACCGGGTAATGCCATTGTATTTGTAATTTTTTTCCTTTTTTTTATAAGAATATCTACAGCTGTTGTTGTAATTGAATACAACCCGATTTTCAAATAGTCATCCAGGTTATCACTCTCTGTTAATGTCCATATAGAGATTGGAAGAAAACGTCGTATGGCAGTATGTACAAGCTCATCGGTAAGATATTTAAACTCAATATTAATACCACAGCAGGATGCATCCACTGCCATCCTGCACACTTCCTCTGCAATTAAAGAAGCAGATTTTCCATTTCCTTCCAGAACCTTCCTGCCAATATTAAGGAGTATCTGGAATTCAGGATATTTTTTTTTCAGAGAGGAAGCTCTATTGTATTTACATCCGGTAATTATTACGGAATCTACCATATCAGCATTTTTAATAATCATTGCCATGGGATCAATGCAATTATCATCCTTAATATCAACATTTAAAAAACATCCATATTCCTTTGCCATGGATACCGCTGTGGTAAAAGTAATTATTTCTGAATATTGATTTTTCATAATTGAATCTGATTTAATAAAATTGTTAAGCTCTGATAATGTATAATCGCAAATATTTATATTTCCCTGGTTTATAGTTTTTATAAACCCGTCATGGAAAAGAACAGGAAGACCATTTTTTTCAGATCTGACATCAACTTCTACAAAATCAGCTCCCGATTCCATTCCGACAATAAGTGATTCCATTGAATTGGGAGGTGTATTATTACAACCACTGTGAGCAGTTATTAAAGTATAGCAGGTTTCCATATCAATCCTTCTCAAAAGATACGTCAGTTTATACCTGATTTGTAAAAACTGTCAAAATTTTATTTATTAGGACTTAATAAGCTTTTTGTGCATATTTTGCTATATTAGCATAAACTACTAAAATGTACGAAAAGTGTATTTTTGTCTCTTTTAGAGAAAGAGTGTGATATAGTTGTATAAAGAAGATAATTATCAGGAGAACTTTATGAAACAGGCTCCAGGAAAACACCGCCTCCGAAAAAAAGAACTTATCTCAAATATTTTTTCACTTTTTTCTGAAAGATATGATTCAACAGATGAAAAATCAATTTTTGATCTTGCAATTCCAATTTCAGAAATACAAATATATCTGGAAGAAAGATGTAATGTAAAATATACAAGCAGTTCCTGGATATATACTCAGATTAAGCGTTATGAAGATATTTTAGGTGTACACCTTTTTAAAAAAATTAAATCTCTAGATAATTCTGATAATTTTGATATTTCTATTTATAATGGAATGACATCCTACACACAATTTCAACACCTGTATCTTACACACAAACTCAAAATTGCAAATGGGATCTATGACCAGATAAAAAACAGTATTGAAACATGGAAAACTAATGTTTCCCTTAAATTACTTCTGGGATCTGGTACAAACATTTATCATCTTGCAAATATTATTGCCGGCAGATCAAAAGAAGATAAAATTCATTATCATCTTTATACACATAATCTGGGAGTTATTAATAATTTAATGGAGCCTGAAAATATATCGGAATATATAACACTCTATACTCCTGCGGGAAAAATAGACACTATTGGAAATACAATCGTAGGAGATGACAATAATTATTATCTGGCCAATGAATTTGATTTTATAATCCAGTCTACTAATACAATTTACAATAATAAACTTTATGTTCATACAAAAGAAGAAAGTAACAGAAAAGAGGTTATTCTGAAAAAATGCAAAGGAATAAAAATTCTTGCACTTGTAATGGATGAGTTTAAAACTTCTATGGATGAAAACATGTACTGCTATGGAGAACTGTCTGATAATGATTTTGTAATTGTTCCTAAAACCAGAAGTAAAAGAGAAGCTGATTATGAAAGGATGTTTAAAAATATGGAAGGTTTCATGGTTCCGGAAATAGTCCACTGGAACTATGTGATATATAAAATAAAAAAATAGCTCAATATTTCCAATGATTCAAAATATTTCTGAGTTGATACCCTCTATGTATTTATTAAGCATTTTTTGCATATTAAACATTTTTTCTTCTCACTGGCTATTTCTGGTACTCTGTTTTGAGGAGTAACTTATGAATGATATAACCATGATAGGACACATTTCCAGAGATATTATGATCTATAAAGGCAATGAAGTAAGACTGACAGGGGGACCTGTTATCTATTCTTCCGCTGCTGCATCAAAGTCAGGTATAAATATTCAGGTAATTACAAGTGCATCAATGGATGCGGATAAAGAACTTGATGGAATGAGAAGAGATGGTGTTGATGTTATAAGACTTGATTCAAAAGCAACTACAAGCATCGAAAATATATATTTTACTGCAGATAAAGAGAAGAGAAAAGTTACACTTCTGTCTCAGGCAGATCCATTTACAATAGAAACTCTACCGGACACTGAAAGTATAATTTATCATTTGGCAGGATTATTCAGAGGAGAGATTCCAGATAATTTTATTCCCTATCTTGCAAAAAAAGGCAAAGTGGGAATAGATACTCAGGGATTACTTCGCTGCAGTGAAGAGGGAAAACTACTTTTCAAAGACTGGGATTCAAAAAAAGAACTTATTCCAAAAATAACTTATCTTAAAACAGATGCTGCAGAAGCTGAAATACTTACAGGTGAAACTGATAGAGAAAAAGCAGCATATATCCTTGCTTCCTGGGGTGCAAAGGAGGTCATGGTTACCCACAATACTGAGGTTATTGTGCTTGTTGATGGTAAAATTTACAGAGCTCCTTTTACACCATCAAACCTTTCAGGAAGAACAGGGCGTGGTGATACTACTTTTGCAGCTTATCTTGCCTGGAGACTTGATCATGATCCGGAAGAATCAATTCGCTATGCGGCAGCTCTGTGTTCAATTAAAATGGAGAGTCCAGGACCTTTTTCAGGCACTATAGAGGATGTAAAAGCAAGGATGGAGAAAGATTTGTAACCCAGAATTACCGGACTGTCTTAATTATCTCCACCAGTTCCTTTACATGAAGGGTATTAATAAATGCAACTCCCATATCAATAAAATCTTTAAATCCTTCTTCCGGAGATACAGTCCAGACCACCACTGGAAGAAACCTCAAATTCGCATAATCGACAAGCTCCTGGCAACATAAATCATGGCGGATATTTATACCACAGCATCCTGCCGAAATGGCAGTATTACAGAGAATCTTTACCTTCTCAGGATAGGTTATATCCGCCCGGTTAAATAGATGTTCATCGGCATTCAGTAAAACCTGCAATTCCGGATAGTTACTCTTAAGATTTGAAGCCCGAACCTTCTCACAGCCGGAAAAAATAACACAATTTGTTAAATTCCATTCCTTTACCATCTTTGAAACGGGGGCAATACATTCATCATCCTTCAGATCCAAATTCAGTAGTATATCCTTACCTTTCACTGCCATAAGAACCTTTTCAAGAGAAGTAATCTTTCCTTCGGGATGAAGAAACTTAATATCTCCCTGATTCTCCAATGACAGGATATCCTTGTATGATAGATTCTTCACTTTTACAGGACCAATGTTTTTTGTATCAAAAGTATCATCGTGCCAAAGTATGGGAGTTCCATCTCTGGTAGCGCGCACATCAATTTCGTTGATGTCTGAACCCCACCGTGCCCCATCTAATACCGACGAAACAGTATTCAATGGAGTATTATTGCAACCAGCATGTGCCATTATCAAGGTTTTTTTCATTATTAATACCTTCCGAAAAAATGTTTCACTATGTAATTATTTTAATCCCAACGAAAACCCTTCTGTCAAACGTTTATAGTAATATCCGGAAAACAAAAGTACAGGTACAGTCGCCAGTAACCCGATTGCCATTAGTTCACCCCAAAGAGTCTCGTACTCAGTGATAAAACTTACAATTTTCAAGGGTAGAGTTTGCAGGCTGGGACTGCGGATAAATAGTAAAGCAAAAAGAAATTCGTCCCAGGCAATAATAATACTGAAGATGGCAGTAGCTGCAATCCCTCCTGATGAAAGAGGTACAACAATATGCGTTAGAGTTTTTAATCTGGAAGCACCATCGATCTCCGCTGCCTGCTCAAACTCAAGAGGGAGACTCTTCATAAAACCAAAGAGCATCCAGATACAGTATGGAAGAGTGTAAACCTGGTAAACAAGAATGAGTCCCCAGAGATTGTTGATCAGCTTTACCTTTGTAAAAAGGGTGTAGAGAGGGATAGAAAGTACCATGGGAGGGAGAATTTTTACTATCAGCACCCATATAAGAAACACCACATTTAACTTGAAGGGGAATTTATATCGAACCAGAGCATAGGAAGCCAGAAACGCCAGTACAAGAGAAATCATAGTAGAAGTAAAGGCCACAAAGAGACTGTTAAGCAGATTCTTTACAAACCCTGCCTTTATAACTCCGATAAAATTTTCAATAGTAATAATCTTTGGGAAAAAAGTTGGTACCGAAGATATATTCTCTAATGGTGTCTTTAAAGAGGTATTCAGTATCCAGTAAAGAGGAAAAAGTACAATCACGAGAACAATAATCATAAGTATCCAGAAAAATAATCCCTTTCGAGTCATAACTGATCCGATCATTAATTTTCCTCCTTCATAATACCTTTTATATAGATAAGGGCAATTAGAGAAATAACTACCAAAACATAAAGTGCAGAGGCACTGGCCCTTCCAAGATTAAAAAATGAAAATCCTTCACGATAGATATAGTAAGAAACTGTTTCTGTGGAGTTTCCTGGTCCTCCCTGAGTAAGAGCATAAACTTTTCCAAAAATCCTGAAAGTATCAATTGTCCGAAGCATAATAACCATAAGAATCTGGCTGCTCAGGATAGGAAGTGTAATAGATAAGAGATTCCGTAAGTACCCTGCTCCATCAATACTGGAGGACTCAAAAACCTCTCTTGGAATTGAGCTTAATCCAGCCTGCATTACAAGAAAAGCAAAAGGAGTCCACTGCCAGACATCCACCAATATAATTGATAGAAGGGCTTTACTTTTATCTATTAGCCAGCCTATAGGCTCCAGATTAAGTGAACGAAGGATATAATTAAACAGACCTATATCATAATGATAAAGAACTTTCCATATGGCACAAATTACCATAGTGGAGACCATCATAGGAAATATCACCGTAATCATAAAGAGACGTTTCCCACGAAATTCTCCATAAAACATCAAAGCAAGGAATATTCCAAACCCCACTTCCAAAATGGTAGCAACAGCCGAAAAAATGATAGTATTTAGAAAAGCAGTTTGAAATACTTTATCAGAGCCGATAGTAATAAAATTTTTAAATCCTATAAAATCTTTATCATCGGCCAGATAGTTATACTTAAAAAATGATAGTGACATCGTATTAAGTACCGGGTAAACTGTCAGAAACAGAATTACTAATAAAGCAGGAAGCAGTATTACTATAAAAAACATGGGACTGTTTCTTTTATTCAATGTTTTCATTTTATTTTTCCTGTGAATAGGGGGGAATATTCCGGGGATTACTCTTAGATAGAGCAATCCCCGAATCGATTATTATTCTACAATTTCACCGATTTTTATATTTACTTCTGCCAAAGCAGTACGTGCATCCATCTCTTCAATAAGAGCCAACTGCAGATATGTACCAAGAGCAGCTTCAATTTCTTTCCACTTATTGGTCCTTGGACGTGCAACACCGTTTTGGAGACCATCCAGTTGAGCTGGATACCAAGCATATTTCTTAATTAATGAAGATATCTGATGTACACTGGTTCTGGTAGGAGGTACACCGGCTGAATCAGACATTTTCGCCTGAATATCCTTACTGGTGAGAAATTGAAGGAAGTCAAAAGCTGCGGATTTATTCTGAGATGCCTCAGGTATTCCTACAAGCCATACACCAATCATTGGAGAAGATTTATCAACCTGTGACGGATGCTTGGTTACAACCACTTTACCTACGACAGCAGATTCATCAGGATTATCAAGGTTTTTAATCCACCCTGGCCATACTTCAATTGCCATAGCACCTTTACCGGAATAGATGGCATCCTTTACCTGAGCTGACTGATACATCGCTACACCTTCAGGTGCATACTTAGCTAATTCAAGAAAAAACTCCAGAGCTGCTAAAGCTTCCGGGCTATTCATTGCAGGCTTACCATCAACAAGAATATTACCACCAAAAGCCCAAAATAGAGGGAGAAATCCAGTAACGATAGGATTACCCTTTGAACCTCTGAAAAGAACAGGATAAATATCAGGCTCATTGGCTGCAAGAGTCTTTGCAGCAATCAGTACATCATCCCAGGTATCAGGTGCAGCAAGACTATATTTTTCAAAAAGATCTTTCCTATAAGCAAAAAGTTCTACATTTCCTACAAGAGGAAGAGAATAGAGAATTCCACTATCACCATAAGGATAACGTCCCAGCTTAGTTAATGTTGGAATAAAGTCAGGATCAAGAGTGATTCCACTTTCTTTATACATAGAACCAAGATCAGTTAACCATCCGGCTTTTTGTATCTGAGTGGCATTGGGATCATCAATAAGAACCAGATCATAAGTTCCAACCCCGCTTTTCATGTCAATAACCGATTTCTCAAATAGACTGCTTCCTGATAGTTTCAGAATCTCAAAAGATACATCAGGATTAAGTAGGGAATACTCATCTGCTGCAAGCTGCATTGCATCACCGTAGGCACCATCCCTTCCGGCAATTGTTAGTGTTACCGAACCACTTTCTTCCTTAGAAGCTCCCGGGAAAACAAAAAAGGGAAAGACAAGTAAAGAGACTGTTAGAATAAGAATAATTTTTTTCATTTAATTCCTCCTAGATTTTGTTTGATTATAGTCTAAGTTTAAATTAGGAACAAATTTTTTTCTTCAATGGTTAGTAAGCATAAATATTAAATTGATAAAATTTGTTTATTAAGTGCAAAATGCTTATTAAACAGATTTTTATTGACCCTACTCTAGTTATAAACAAATCAACTATTCTGATAAACATCTACTTTATATATCTCATAATTCCAGTTTATTATTTCCGGAGAAAGATATTTCTTGGACTCCTCAAATATCCTCTCATGTTCCTTCTTTACAGGAGAATCAATACTCTTTTTGGGTACTATTATGAAGTCGTAATCTTTCATATCTCCATATATTTGAGTATTATCCAAAGGTTGATCGAAGAATTCATGTGTGGTAATAGCAAGAATTTTCTGACCCCTGGTATTTTTTAATATTGCTTTCTTTCTAATATTTTCCTTGTGAGATTCAATAAATAGGTTTCCGTTATTAATACAACTGGTACCCTGGATTATGAAATCAAATTCAGTATTAGCATAAAATTCATTATTGTCTCCTATAATTGCATAAGTTACAGGATCCACTTTTCCTTCCGGTAATGAAACAATTATATTATTGTGATCAATTCCAGGAGCTATCAGCTGACTCAAAGCACCAAGATTATTAGTATGTATAAAGTATTTTATATTATTCTGTAATGATCTTTCTGCAAAAATTGTTGATAGATGGTAACAAAGAGTACCAGCTCCAAGAAAAATCTTTACGGACTCCTGTGTATAATTTTTACGAGTATATTCCTGTATTTTATCAAAAACTCCATTGGCAACTTTAATTTTTTCAGTAACAAAAAGATGTTGTTTTTGAAAAAAATGGGTAAACGGATAATTTAAAGTAATTGAAAATTGCTTGTCATTTTCAGAATTCTTAACTTTTTTGAAAAGTTTAACTCCTAATTCTTCCTCATAACGTTTCAGCTGAGTCCAGACCCATAAATCACTTTTATAACTGACATCACATTTTTTTTCCAAATTAGTTATAATTTTTTCAATAGGTAATATAATCTCCCAGATTGATCCAGCGTTACTTTTTTCATATTCCTCTGAGAAAAATCCAAATATATTCATTACCAGATCTTTCTGCTTCAATCTGTGTTTCGATGTGTTGCCCATACCCAATACTTCCTTCATCTATAGTAGTGAGATAAAAATCCTACTTTTAAACAGCCATGCATACAAGAATCCTTAATTATAGAATATTATCAAATAAATACACATATGTTATTATAGTATATCATTTCTTATCAATATTCGGTCCTCATTACTATAGAATCCTGGAATCAACAGCAATACTACTCTATCTGATTTTACTCAACGAAACAGCTTCTCTCCGGTAACTGCCGGGAGCCATACCCACAACTGTATTAAATGTATGCCCAAAATGACTGAGATTATTAAATCCGCATTTTAAAGAGATATCCAGTATAGAATCACTTGTGGTGGCTAACAGCTCCTTTGCACGATTACTACGGACTTCATTTAAATATTGTATAAATGTTGTTCCTGTTTCCTGCTTAAACAGTGCATGAAAATGACTACGGCTTAATGGACAAAATTTAAGAACTTTTTCAATTGTAATACTGTTCATATAGTTGGTATTTATATAAAAGAGTACGTCCTGAATATGACTGTTTGATAAAGGTTGAGCTATCTCTCTTCGTATTGGAATAATAAATTCTCTGTCGCGCATTAGAGTAACCAGAAGTTCAATCAGTTTTAACCTGATTGTCCATGAATAGCCATGATAACGATTTTTAAATTCCCATTCCATACTCTCAAATAATTTTCCAACTCTTTCCGAACCTATTTTTGAAAGACTTACACTGTTATTAAATTTTAGATACAATTTTATCTGTCCAAGAATAAAAAGAGCTTCCTTCTCTACATGTACAGATGAAGAAAAAAGCTCCTCATCAAAATATATCTGTTTTAATTTCAAAGATTTTCCAGGTACCCGACTTAACTTATGTTCCTGGCCTGCCGGATAAAACAACAAATCTCCATTATTTATATAATCTGAATTCCCTTCATAACAAAATATCATTTCATGTTGTGAATGGCTGTGAAGATGTAAATCTCCCCTGTTTTCCTCATTGAGTTCAATATCACTTATAAAAAACAATAATTTCATATTATATTAACTATAAACTGAATATTGATTATTCTTCAATAGCAAATACATTCAGACAATTGTACAAGTATTATAGATAATTCAGTAAGCTATAAAAATCTATAAATGCTATATTAAATTCTTAAATTATATTTAAAGGAAATAAAATGGAAGAAAAAAGAGTTGTCCTGACAGGAATGGGCACAGTAAATCCCCTTGGTATGAATGTAGCAGATACCTGGAAAAAGGTACTTGCCGGAGAATCGGGTATCGGCCCAATTACACATTTTGATGCATCTCATATGGCAACCCAGATTGCAGGAGAAATTAAAGACTTTGATTATAAGCAGTACTACACAGAAGAACAGTTAAAATCTGCAAAAAGAGCAGACCTTTTTGTACATTATGCAGTTGCAGGCATGAAAGAAGCTGTTGAGTCATCAGGTATTGATATTAAAAAAAACCCGGACAGGATTGGTATTTCTATAGGAAGCGGTATTGGCGGTTTGAAAGTTCAGTCTGATAATGCCATTGCACTTGCAAATAAAGGACCAAGAAGAGTTAGCCCTTTTTATATACCTATGTCTATTGGAAATATTGCAGCAGGATATATAAGTATGCTTTACGGATTCCGCGGTCCTAACTTAAGTACCCAAACTGCATGTGCAACCGCTAATCATGGTATTGGTATCGCTATGATGCTGATAAAAGCTGGAATGGCAGATATAATGTTTGCGGGGGGCACAGAAGGAACAGTTGTGGAACTTGCCATGGCCGGGTTTTCAAACATGAGGGCTATATCTAAAAGAAATGACGATCCGAAGGCAGCCTCAAGGCCTTTCGACAAGGACAGAGACGGCTTTGTTATGAGTGAGGGTTCCAGTATTCTCGTTCTCGAGGATTATGAGCATGCAAAAGCAAGAGGAGCCAATATTATATGTGAGGTTGCATCCATTGGAATGTCAGGTGATGCCTATGATTTTGTTGCTCCTGACCCTGAAGGTGGTGGTGCATTACTTTCCATGGAAATGGCTTTACGTCAGGCCGGTATTACCAGCGAAGATATTGACTATATAAATACACACGGGACATCCACTCCTGTTGGAGATATAGCAGAAAGTAAAGCTGTTTATAAGCTCCTTAAAGGAAAGCAGGATGATGTAAATGTAGGGTCAACAAAATCTCTCCATGGACATCTTCTTGGCGCTACAGCTGGTTTGGAAGCTATAATCTGTGCTATGGCAATCAAAGAGGGTAAAATCCCGGCAAACATTAATCTTGATAATCTTGACCCTGAAATTCCATTAACTTGTATAAATACAGAAGTAGTGGAAAAAGAAGTTAAAGTGGCAATGTCAAATTCATTCGGATTTGGTGGACACAATTCTACACTGATACTGAAAAAGATTGATTAATTGATGGGCAAAAAACATTGATTTTATATTACACAATGTACGGACAGCCACCCAGGGT
>DAOWEB010000162.1 GCA_030638735.1 Spirochaetaceae bacterium | reverse complement strand
TCTTTATATTTAAAAACAAATCCACCTGATGACTTTGAAACTCTTGATAAATTGGCCATGATTGCTGTTCTTAAAATACCAGTTATCTCTGATGCCTCTTTTATACTTGGATAATCATTAATAAAAATTCCTTCTTTAGTATATTGTAAAATACTTCTAATATTATTAGGAATTCTTCCAATTTTCCATTTGTTCCATTCTCTTTTTTCATCTTTAGTTAAAACTGAATAATCATATTTTCTATGACATGATGGACAAAGCATTATAAAATTATCACGGTTATACTCATATTCTTTTCCATTGATCAACGCCCATTCAAACCTTTTAGGATGAGGATATTCACAATTAACTTCCTCACACTTATTCGCTTTACCATAGTTGTTCACCAACCAATGATGTAATTTTCTATAATTAACTTCTGCAGTCAAAACTTTTTATATTTAAATATTATTTATTTTATGCTACACCAGTATTATCAAGATATGTTATATATATTGTAGTTACTCCTGCATCAATAACATCCCAATTATATGTAGTAGGTGTTAAACCTATCCATACACTTGTTGCTGAATATGAAATTTGTATATGTCCTAATCCATCAGCAGCACAAGACATAAGATCACCAACAGCATCAACATTAGCTGTAGTAACATATTGATCTCCACTTGTAGCATTACCTAATACAGTACCCATTGTTTCTCCACCTGTACCTGCATCTTCCCAATCAACAGTACAAACGGCTACAACATTCAATACCTGACATAATGAAGGAATAATAGCTCCTGCACCTAATTGTTCACAGTATTCTGTTTTATCTCCAGCATTACCTGTATTATAATCTACATTGGCAACTCCAAAAGCACCAATTGTATATTTTAAAGTTTTTATATTATAATATGGGCTTGCGGCAGCATCTCCAATAGTTTCTCCTGATTTAACATATCCTGTAATAGCAAGAGCTTCTGTAGTAACAGTAGCTGTAACATTTAATGCTGTTCCTGTAGTTAAAGCAGTTGAACTAATAGACAATGCTGTTCCTGTAGTCATTGAATTAGCGACAACATCTATTACAGTACCAGCCTCTAAAGTTCCACTTGCTGTATATCTACATAATACAGTTTCATCTGTAGCAGCTGTAAGAAATTCTGCTAATACTCCACTGGTTGAAGTAGCTCCTGAGTGGTCTACTTTAAACATTCTTCCTGCACCAGTAATTGCTGTTGCAGCAGATTCAATATCTATTAATACTCCAGTAGTCAACGCATCTGCTCCATCTATTCTAATACCTGTACCAGTTGTCATTGAAGCGACATCAATATCTAAAGCTATACCTGCTGCTAAAGCAGCCGAAGCTGTCAATTGAAAAATTGTTGTATTATCAGCAGCAGCAGAATTAAATTCTACTAAAGCATCTTGATTAGCAGTAGCATTACCGCTATGTGTTATTAATAACATTCTACCTGCTGTATCTATAACAGTAGATGAAGAAGCTAATTCAAGTATATTTCCTGTAGTTAATAAATTAGCTGTTACTTCAACTGCTTTACCTGTGGTTAAAGCTGCTGTAGCTATTTTGGCTACTACCCCTGCAACTTGACCACTAGCAATTACATCTAAGACCGCACCATTTGTACTACCGCCTGTATTAACTCCTGTTGAAGATAATCTCACTAATGATCCACCATCTGCAATAACAGAGGTAGTATGTGTGATTAAAAATCCCTCTCCAGTGGTAAGACCGTCAAACGTTGCGTGTACTCCAATACCTAATGCATTGGCATCATCTACAAGTTCAAGTAAATGTCCTACTGTTGTTGAAGTAGCAGCTCCTGTACTTGTTATTCTTACTGCAGAACCCAGGGTACTTGCCCCGGCAACTACATCCAGAACTCCACCTGTAGCAGTAGCAGTTGCTCCACTACCTGTAAGCTGTCCTACCCATCCATCTGTAAGGGCAGTTCCAGAAACTCTTAATAGTCCTGTTGAAGTTGTAGCTGTATTAGCAACTACACTTAAAACATCACCTGCAGCAACAATAGTCCCTGTAGAACTAATTTCAACTGCTGTACCAGTGGTAAGACCATTGGAAGCAATAAGAACTGTATTTCCTGCAGCTTGCGCTGTAGATGAAATATTTAATACTGCACCTGTAGTAGCTGCTGTATCTACTCCCGTAGAAGAAAGATTTACCATTGAACCACCATCAGCGATTACCGAAGTGGTATGTGTAAAACTCAAAGCTTCACCAGTTGTCAGAGCATCGAATGTTCCGGCTAATCCTATACCATCCGTAATGGCATCCATTGTAAGTTGAACACCTGTTCCAGTAGTGTGAACTGATTCTATTTCCACAACCTGACCTCCGGCATCATTGAAATCACCAGCTGCACCAATGTAAACTAAATTACCTGCAGTTGTCAATCCTGTAGAGGAAGAATTTATTGATACAGCTTTTCCGGATGTTAATCCATCCATTGTAACAAATATTCCTACACCACTTGTAGCTGCATCAGCTGTTAAATGTATAATACCAGTACCTGTATAAACACCTGTATCAGCAATTTTTAATGATGCTCCTGTAGTAAGAGCATTATTAACACTCATAGAACTGTATGAATCTACTGTTTGAGAATCTGATTGCCACAAGGTTGTTGTATAACAACTAAATGTTATTACATCATTATCTTGTATTGTTATATAACCAGTAGTATGTGTTTCATCATCTACAACATCAGCAGCATTTGCATAAACTTTATTAGTAGAGGCTGATTTATTTACAATTACTATCTGTAAACCAACAACTGCAGCCGGAAGGATTACTCCGGTAGCTGCTCCTCCTGAAGTTATAACGTTTACTGCTTCTGTTATAGCATAAGCATCCGCATTAGTAGTACCTGTTGCAGCAATAGCAGGATCAACAGATGCAATTATTGGCCCTGTAGTTGTTACAATACCATCTTTAATAAGAACACCATCAATGGTTACTCCAGATCCAACAGTTTTCTCAGCAATGGTATCCAGAGTTGCAGCTCCATTATCACTGAAATTAGCATCAAAGTCATCTTTCAAGTGATTATAATCACCCGCACGTACTACAATGATACTATCAGGATCATTGTTTCCGGTGCTGTGATTAGTACGTGTGATTTTTCTTGAGTCCATTATCTTAATTTTTAAAGTTAATTACTACTTTGTGGTATTAATTTTAATTTAGCTTCCTCTAAAAATAATGCTGTTGCACCATCTACAAGTTCATCATGAACATATTCCGGAAACTCGGGGGTATCGGCATATCCATAAGGATATCCTATCTTTAGATCTTCTTCTATTAATGTTACTTGTTCATAAGCAACCTGTTTTTTTACCTTACTGCCGGCCTCATAAATTGTTTCAGCACCGGCATCATTTCTATATGTGCACCTGGTATGTACAATAAAATAAGTTCCATCGGTAATAGCACTAACATTTGTAGCACCCTCTGTAATTATTTCAGTATATCGGTGACTCAGGGTAAATGGTTTTTTCAGGTATGTTAATATCGGCGTAATAATAGCCGTAGTATAAGCATCCCCTATAATCATTAATTCATAGGTATCTTCCCATAATCCTAATGGCCTTGGCAACATCACCTTATCTGTGCTATTACTTACAATTTTTTCAGCCTGTCGTCTTGATACAAAATCAACAAACATCTTTTCCGCAGTAACAGGATAAATTCTTTCTCTTGTTACAGTACATGACATGCTTATTGGAATGTTAAGCCATTCCGGGGCCGGAAATTTAATTCCCCTTGCTCCCCAATTAAGTTCTGTAAGGGCTTGTGGTGTATTACTGATTGTCTCTACACGAAAAAGCAAATGTAATTCATCCTGGTTTTCCTCTATTGCTAAGATACGCTGTTCAAAAGAAGGATATTTTAAGAACTTGGATATCAAATATCTGTCTATTGCTTTATTAAGGTAGTTCTCAATAGTAAATGAATCGGGGCGTTGGCTATCCTTAAATACAGGATTAACATCCTCGATTTTACGTTGAAACAATATTTGTAATTCGATCAGATTCATTAGTTATTTCTTATCATTTGCTCCTCTACTTTTGTTTTTAGTCTAGGATCCTGTTGTACTTGCAATGCTTGCCTGACCGCAATATCAACTATTTCCTGATGAACGATAGGATTAAGACTCATTATACCGGTTGTCCATGTCCCATCAAATTCTGTTGAAGCTGCTATTATTGGCTTCGGTTCTCTCACATATGTAATATTTGCCTCGGTACTCATTGTTGTATATTCATCAGCTATAAACCATAAATTCAGTAAATCCTGAAACCACTTAGGATTAATAAAATGTGGTTTATTTACATCACTACTTCTGAACTTACCGGCATCTTCACTCTTTATTAAATCACAATCTATAAATTGTGCTGTTGCAATTACAGGATATCCTGATCTTGTACATTTTACCTGAACATTAACTATCCATAATAACGCTAATGTTGGGAATGTCTCTTTTAAAAGTTTATATGAATTCCCATATGTTGTATCTGATGCTGTTACTATATCAGTTACTATCGTTATTAAAGGAGAGATATCAGCTACCCGCTTCTGATTATCTTCAAAAGCAGGTGGCTGAAAGTTCTTCCCAAATGTACGCTCTTTGACAAATTCATCCTGGGCACTATTTAAAAAAATCAAAATTTCATCATCATTATATCCAGGCGCACTAAAGCTCGTAATCCTGTCATAATAGATTTTAAAAGTACTTATAGCAACTGACCCTATCATTTTACTGTAGTTGTCTCAACTAAATTTAACAATTTTACTTTCACATCCTGGTTCTTCGGATCATCCAGATACGCAATCAAATCTTCCATTACGCCAACAGGTCTGTCTGCTCCCGGAAATGTATACTCATGCTTATCTCTTTTGATAGCACCAACCTCAACACTTCTTTGAATAAGGAGTTTAAGATTATAGTTTTCATCTTCAAGGATTGAAAGAAACATCTTGATATCATCTTCAATGATCCTGCCAATCTCATTTTTCAACCATTTAGAATCAGCCGTTCGTGGTGGCCGTTTAGAGTCTTTCTTAGTGAGATAATACACATATAAGAAATCTAACATCTTCTCATTGTTTGTATCGATCTTACCAAGATGTGCATAAGCCATTTTCTTTTCCTCAAGATTAGAAACCTTATCCTGAATCTCAACACCTTCTTCACAGATAGCAAACTTGTAAGTTCCCTTTTCAAATCTTTCTCCCCATGTAGGAGCTATCCTTTCGGAATCACTCCGTAATATGAGAAACTTTACAAAGTCAGGTATTTTACTTAAATCAAGATACAATCCGTTACGGTCTAATAAAACGGTATTACCTACCCAATAATTCTTTTTAACGTAGGTATTTAAAGGGGATATATCCTGCAGACCTAATTCTTTCGCTAAAAACTCCCGGTCTTTATCGTCAAATTCGCCTTTTATAAATGTCAGAGGATCAACAAGATATCCTGATTCCATTTGTGGGACCACAATACCAATACTGGCTCCGTCATTCATAAAGGATGAATCATGGTCCATACCAACCCAACCACCTTGACGGCGAATTGGCCGAACCACAACTTTACTATTTCTAAGGCTGTCCACCTTCTTACTATATTTATCAACTAATGCTTCCATGCTGTTTTTTTTATCTCCTTGACATTAATAATTTAACATTTAAAAATCAAGAATACTTGGTTTCAATGTAGCACATCTTGTAGGATCGTTAACCATCACACCACCGACAAAAGCTCTGTGAATAGTATATCCATCCTCTGGTGATGCCATTAATCTCTTAGTACTCTGAACCTGATAAGGATCACGAAGACCAGGAACATAACCCATATAATCTTCCATTCCCTTTTCATATACCAAACGAATGTTGTCTTCTCCACCTTTACGGCCAACATTAAGAATCTGATATACATAACTCTGAGCAACACCTTTTCCACTAGGATGCAGAACTTTGTTACGCTCCCTGTCGTCAAAGGTAGGATCTACTAACACTCCAAGACGTGTTCCATCTGGACCTCTGTATTCAATAAAGTTTTCCTGATAACCCCAACCATCACCGGTCTTATAAATTGGTGTCCCGGTATTAAAGGGTTGATACAGGGTAGAGTATTCTTTAATGGCCTTATGGAATGTATAAGCACCCCACTTACCAGTACGCATTAAGATGTTACGAGCATCTCCATAACCACCCTGAGTATCATCGGTTAGATCCATGATTGCCTCAGTGATCCACTCAATATCTACCTCAAAGTCATTAAAATAAAGAACATTAGATGCCTCTATTTGCTGTTCCAAACCAGCACCCTGCTCAATTGTAAATCCACTGTAACCGATCTGCTTGAATGTTCCATCATCAGCACGGTTAGTAGTGGCAAAGTTCAGGAGTTTGTCCTTCATATCCTGGAACTGCTGCTCAAATTCCCAATCAGCATACTGTTGCCAGGTAGTCATGATCTTAGGATTGTTATTCTCATCCAATGCCTTCCATGAGAAAGCAACCGGCCTTGATATCATATTACCAGGACGTGTATCCTGCATACGTATCATTGAGAACGTGTTCTTCATTGAGAATGGGCTGGTGTAGTTAGGAGTTCCACCTTTGATAGACAGAGTCTTTTCTACAATTGACCATTCCTTAGAATACCTTTTATTTGCCTGTAATTCTGCATAAGGGATAAACAGGTCTGTATCCCCTGTGAATAATTCACATTCATAATCCCAATTTGTGCCGTTAGGCTCAGGGATCCCTACAATACGGATTGGATAAGTAGAGTTCTTTTCACCAACAATTAAATTAGTGTCAGAAAAATACTGTTCCGGAAATGTCAAAGTAAACTTTGCTCCATTTCGTCCTACCTGTGAAGCAGCACTAATGGCTGATCCGGCAACCGTACAGGAAACAAGAGGAATATTTTTCTTTGAAGAACCTTGCAGCCTCCAGCGAAAATCATCATCTGTATCCAGACGTAGAGGAGAGAATTTATTTAAGAAAATACCAAAGTTAGTACCTCTGTTAGCTCTGTAAAGAAGTCTAACCATATCAGATGTCTCCTGTGGATTGACCTGATAAATTGCTCCCAAGTGATTTTTAGTGGTCAGTCCAGACCAATCTTGGGGTTCATACTCTTGTAATGGTGATACACGTTGCATTATATTTAATTTAGAACGATTAATTTAAAATCCCTGTGGAAAAGAAAAAGCTTCCTCTTTCTCTTCATCCTTGACTACTGGCGGAGTTCCTCCACCGGCACTTTGTTCTCCGGTTATTTTATCAATGAATTTCTTGGCCGCTGTAGTCTCTTGCTTTTTCATTATTGTTTCAAGCTTCAGGTTCTTAAGATCTGTATCAAAGAAACCCTTACTGATAAGATAATTTAGTCTTGTTTCGTAAGCGATAATGTTTTTTGATCTCAGTTCCATTGATGCACTGATCGCACGTTTCTGACCATTCTTCAACTCTTGATATCTTACCGGAACAGTCATCATTTTTATGAGTTCCTTTTTCTCAGCTTCTGTAACGGCTATACCAGGAATAATTTCCTTGATTGCTTTTACTGATGATTTAATTTTATCCCTTGTTTCAAGGTTTTTCTTATCAGCATCCACCTTCCTTGTTTTTGCCTGAGAAAGCATATCACTTCTTTCAGTTTTTATATCCTTACGGATTTCAACAATACTATCTTTTGATTCGGATAATATTTCCTCATCCTCAACTGCCTTCTCAACAAGTTTGGTAATTTTTGTACTGGTAAAACCCTTCATAGAAAGATAATTCGAATAAACTGCTTTCTGTAATTCGATATCTCCTTCAAGGACAGCATCAGTTATTCCTCCGAATTGTTGTTCAAGGGAATAATTTTCTGCTACATGTTCAAAAGGAACTCCTTTTTCAAGTGCATCGATAATCTCTAAAGCTTTTTCTCCAACACCAACTTTATATTCATCAACACCCTCCTGAATGGATTCGTCTATCTGAGTTTGAATATGTTCGTTGATTTTTAGAAAAGCTTCCTCTGGTTTGAGTTCATCAAGTTCTTTAAGATCAAAGTTGGGAAGCACACCATTTTCTTGTAGAGCCGCAGCATGGAGATAGACAGGAGAATCTCTATTCGTTTCAGGTGTGCCTCCGTCCTTCGATTTGTCTTTATCTTTTTGCTGTTGCTGTTGTTCTGAATCTTTATCCTTATCCTCTGAAGAATCTACTATAAAGGATTTATCCTCTTCTTCTTTGGATTTTTTTTCTTTAGATTTATTTTTTTCTAGTTCATTCTCAGAATCTATTTCTTCCTGAGTTTTTTCTGCTTCTGGTTTTCCGGGATCTCCACCCCCGGCAACTTCGGCTGCGACTTTCTCAATTACATCGTCTGGACCGACATCTACAGTAAGCAATTGGTCTTCCATATCATCCATACTGATATCATCGAATAGACCATCATTAAGCTGCTCTTTTTTAGCCATAATTGACTCCTTTCATTATACAAGTTTATAATAATATATATATAAATACAACAGTACTACCAATACTGTAAGTATGCTTTTGTAATCTACTATCAATAAAACCTAAATATTTTTTTTATAAATTATTTATTTATAGTTTGAGGTTTTCTTCTCATTTTAGCTATTTTTTCAGAAGATTGTATTTTCGCACTTGATTCTTTTTTCTTCTGCTCGAGCATCTTATTAAACTGCTGATCTTTATTATCTCTCTCTTTTTTCTTATCCTCAAGTTGCATTCTTAGTTTCTCAATCTCATGTTTACGCTTCTTCAAATCTTCATCTGAATCTGAATCATCAATTGAGGCTTCAACCTTTGCAAGTTCCCCCTGAAGAGTTAATTCAGCTTTATAGATATCAGCATCTATCTTACCCATTTCAATTTTCAATTCCTGCTTCATTTTCAGATCTTCAATCTTCATCAACATGTCATTCTGTTCTCTTCCTGCTTCCAGCTGTTCTTGTCTGATACTATCCTCTTTCTGCTCTTTTCTTTCTTCACTATCTTCAAGTTTACGCACCATGCTACTAACAGAAGAATCCCTGTAGATTGTAAATATATCCTTGAATGTTGCTTTGTCATTTTGTAATGCAGCCTGGGAAAGCATTTTAATGGCCTGTATAAGTTCGGCATCATTCTGACCATCTGAAATATAATAACCATATTCTGAAGCTGCAAACTCTCTACCATCAACGGTAAACATATGTGTTATAAGACCATCATCAACATATTGTAATTTCTTCAGATTATCACCGGTGTAATTTCTCCATGCATATTTTGCAGTCTCCAGTACAAGTTCCATTGCCCTGACTTTTGTAAGATCATGTACCCTGAACCATTCCTCAGTAATATGAGATGATTGTGTTACAGCACGTTCTACACCACCTAATGTTTCTCTATTATCAACCTGACCTTCTCGTTGAGGACTAATACCGGCTATCTCTCCAAGTTCTATTTTCACATACCTGGCAAGTTCAAGATTAGCACGGATTATATCAGAACTATTGAGATTTAAAGTAGCCGGTCCACGTTGTTTAATTGAACTGATAAGTTTCCCCTGGTGACTTCCCTTACTGGATTCCTTGAATGAATCATGTACTAAATAACCATTGGCTTCTGCGAACATCATCACCAGATCTTCATCCCATCCATCAGGAATATCTGCCAGGTCAAGTTCAGCAAGTACACCTTTGTTTCTGGCTGAAGCAAGTTCTGTTCTTCGCATATACACATTATAGAGATACTTATATGGTTTGATTCTGTCCATTAAGGATATCCCGGGACCACTACCTGTAGAATAAATAGTTCCGACTATTGGGGGAAGACAAATTGAAGGATTGCTTATTTTACTACCTATACGTGGTAAAGGTTCTATCCTTTTATACATGTCATGTGCAATCTTATAACCTTGCCACCATTCATTTATCCATTTCCAATCAATTGTCCATCCAAATTTCTTAAACTGCCCAATTGGAAATTTCTCGTCTACAACTGTAGTTTGTTCATCACCATTCGGATCATAATAGGTTAACTGTCCAATCTTACGTCTGCTTTTCCAAATCACCCTGGTAACACGAACATTACCTTCACTATCAAAATGGGCACCAAAAGTATTTGTATCATTACCATCTACGGAGATCAGTTGAGATGAACCTAACTCTACAAGTTCCTGTTCAACATCAATTGGCCCTGGATAAACTAAATCTCCGAAATTTCGAATATTCCGGGATCCCGTTTCAAGAGTATCAACTTCACCTGGTTTAAGTACATCCCAAAATAAATCGATCACTTTTCCCACGGTATGAAAACCATCATCCACTATAATATCTGAGTCTTCTATATGATAGCTATCTCCACTACCAATAGTAGATATATTTAGTGGATGTTTTTTGGTCAGCTGCGGCTCACCATGTACTATATCACATGAATATATCTCTTCTGCTCCTATCAGAACATGATAGAAATTATCAGAATAGAGACTTTTCATTTTTTGTGTGTACCAAAAATAATCAAGTATCCTGGTTCCCATTACTTCACCCATATCCTGATAATCATATTTATGGTAATGTTGTAATTGTTTCATCCTCTTAGTGGCCATTTCCTCACTATAATCACTGGATGTTATTTCATCCATGAGTAATCCTTCAACCTCTTGCTTAAGTTGAAATTCTTTCTGACTGATAACATCTTCATTAACGCTTCTGAGCCTCCAATCAAATCTACGCTTTGCCTCCTCACCTTTTAAAACATTGAATTTTGATATCTCAATAGGATAATTTTGGATCTTTGCAGGAAATGAAACACCTTTAATACCCATAGGATTAAAAGCATTTTCAATATCTGATTCATCAATAATTCCATTGATAAGATCATAATTGATTTTCTTTGAGGCTTTTGATTTCCGAAGCTTGCTGTTATCGTTATTGGCGATACTAATACCGGCTTCAATATTTTCAATACCCCATGTTTCTGTTTTCTCAGCCAGGAGTTTCTTCTGTGCTGGAAATTGAAAAGTTTTTCCTTTCATGATAAGTAGTTTTTATTTTGTCATTATGTCTTAACTTTTTGTTCAAGTATTTCAAACGGGTTCTTAACATTTTTATATTTCTCCTGAAACATCTCCTGACGCATAAAAAATGGACTAAGTGCATTTTGTGGTTTTTCATCCGAGACACCTATATTCTGCATCTCTTCCTTTAATATCATCATCATTTGTAAAGCATCCACTCTGTCAAAATTACCCTTATCGTGCCAATAAATCAACTCCTGTAGTAAAGGAATGCTCCTTATCCGGTGTAAATTAAGCATCTCACTACCTATTTCTACTGGTGTTGTAAGCCATATTAAAATTAATTCCCTTCCCCATTTTTGTATAGGTACCGTAGCCGGTGTTCCTTTCCCCCTGTTAAGAAGTGATTTATCATATATCTTATCTGCAACAAGCTTGGGAGTATCACAAAGTAGGTGTGCAGAATGTTTATTATTAAAATATGTAAACAAACCTTTCCAGTTATTCTCATAGTTACACCGTGCGTTATAATAAATTAACAGCCTTCGAACATTCTCGTAATATTGATTCGCCGTAGCCGGCCGTCCTGTATATTCTGCAACTATACGTTCTGTAAGCCGGTTCATTATCCATGTACTACCAAGTGAATCGGTTGTACTTTTATCATGGTCATAAGTATCATTTCCGGATATATAGATTCCATATGGTACTTCACCTGAAGAATTTTCTACAGGGTGTTCATAAATAATAATACAACCATCCATATTATTTTTTTCCATTTCCGGATATTTCCGGATCGGTCTTAACGTATCATCAGGCTCCCATACAATTTTATCATGCTCTACATCGATTATAAGATTACCGATATATTCAATCTCTTCATATTTCTCCGGGCTGGACTGTATATTATTTCTATGATTCTTAAGATCTATAATTGGGAATAGCGTTCCGCTGATACGCATAACAGCTTCCTGCGGAGTCCTGGGCTCCTCAGCTACAAAACGAATAATAGTTTCAGGATTCTTAGTGGCCTTTATAACAACATTTCTCTGTTCATCAACAATTGCACTTGAGATATTATACTGACTATTTCCAAATTGATCTATAGCTCCTTCAAGGTTTTGCTCTACAGATGCAAAATGACCACATGTTGAATTCAGTGCACCCTCGTCCCATTTGTTTTGAACTTGATGAACACTATGAGCACCACCTTCATAAAATAATTGTTCTAATCCTATAAAGTCCTCGCCCTCTGTTCCGCCTGTACCAAAACCAATCTGCAGTCCAAATGTTAAACGGCCCTGCTGCATACTTTTCAGAGATACATTCCATGCTTTCAGAATATTTGGAAATATACCAGCTTCTTCATAAAGTATAAGCTTTCCACGTTTTCCTCGGGCTTTATTCCAGTTATTTTTTAATGTCAAACCAATGATCTCACTTTTGAATCCCATTTCAATCTTCAAACCATCCTGCTTAGTATAATAAGAAGATCTCTTGTGCATAATTGAATCGTGACGATCTCTGCGTTTTCCCCATGGAGTATATTGCTCAACATGGTCCATCATCTCCCACGCTTTTGTTAATAAGCCATCCTCAATTAAATATGCTTTATCGTCTGCAAATACATAAGACTTACTTCCCGGGATCAGATAATAATTTCTATCAAGCATCGATCCACCTTTGAAACTAAATCCTCGGCCCCTTGTTTTTATAATAACGGCATGTTTCCCTGCACGTTCCGCTTCCTCATAATAATGATATGTCTGGTAATCACCATCCCAAAAGTCCGGAAATTCAAATATCCTGTCTGCCTGGGCTTGTTTATAGAGTTTCTCGATTTCCGAAACATCGGTAATAATTCCAAGATCATTTTCAGTTTCTATCTCAACAGCTTTATAAATAGGAGAATAATTCAGGTACCAATAAAAATAGCCAGGGATCCAATCTCTTCCGATATTATAACCGTAAACAGATCTCCTAGCTTCTTCTTCCCAAAACTTATAATACCTGGATGATGGGTGTTCATTCGGCGGTAGATTTGTATACCGTCCAAATTCCTCGAAATGAAGTGCCGATTGTCTCCACTCGTCTGTATTATAATGTTTCTCGTTTTTATTATAACCCGTTGATATTTTTATTTCTTCAACCATGTTGCCGTATTTGCATCTTCAAACATTCCTAAATTTCCCCCACCACGGATTTTCATATTATCTTCTTCGCTAAAAACTTTCTTCTCCCATTTTTCCACTTTCTCTAATATTGTTTCAATATCTTTCATACCTGTTATTGCAGGTTTCGGATCATAATCAATAGCATTCTGAGATTTACTTTTAAAGCGAAGTTCATCATGAAACTTCATAAGTGAATTAATTGTTTCTCTAATGCTCTTGAGATACCTCATGGAAAACGTTTCCTGTAATACTTCATACTTCTTAATTGCAGCTAAAACGAATTCATCTGGAGCATAATCAGCCTTATCCATTATATCTTCTGCAATGGCTTTAATTTTTTCAATACCATATATATTATACTCGCTTTTATAATCAGCCATAAAATAAATATAGGCAAATTCTTTATTCGCCCTTAACTTTTTCTCTGATTTATCACGTTCCCAAAGTTTCTTAAACTCCGGGATCCACAACATTCGTGGTTCTATTTCCACTTTGTTGTTCTTGTTCAGTATAAACATCTTTTAATTTTTGTTTACTTTTTTTGATTAAGTATTTTTGCTTTCCCGGTTTGACTAAAAAGACTCCAAATCCAAATAGCCGAATATATGGCCAATGGTTATTATATGAATCTGCTTTTTTCATCTGAATCTTAACCAGATCAAATTGTGAAGATACAACTTTATATATCTCTTCTTTTTTTAAATTATGATCTACTGCTAATTTAGAGATAAATTTATCCAGGGATCTGCTACGAATGTCCATTGATACTAAATTTAAAACTTAATATATGATCTGTATCAGCATAAACAATAAATAATTTATTAATTGTCTTTTTATCGAGGATTTTTATTTTTCTTAATTGCGATATATAAATGTTAAGAAGATGCTCCTTTATACCTAAAGACTCACAAATAAGATCTTTCGTATTTTTGGAAAACACACTCTTCCATTTTTCAGTCTCTTCTAAAGACGAATACATATCGTTATAATACAACAATTGAGCAAGTACCTTTCTAGGTGTACTGCTCAATATAATCTTTGTGCCGTTTATCTTTGTAAGCACTGTATCAATAATGGGTTTCTTTAAAATGAGATATTCAAGGAAGAATTTCTCTTTACTTGTTTTGATAACAATAGACTCCTGTTCCATACTACATTTTTTAAATGTTAAAAAAACAAAGGCCGGGTAGAGTAATTTACCCGCCCCGGCCAATGCTTTTAAGACAATGACTTGATACTACTCCATACTGCAATCGAGCTATCAAGTCCAAATGTAATTCAGAATTTTATAAAATCCAAATTTATATATTTTAATTTTATAAATTTTTCCATTTATAAATTTTCATCTATACTAAAACTTTTCCGAAAAGATCATGTGCTTTAATGATCCAATATACCTCTTTATTGTATATAATCGGTTCACCAACCATCCCCCTTATATAAACTCTATCACCGACCTTTGCAGCGATTGGAATCTTTATTCCCTCTTCAAGAGATCTTCCCGGACCTACTGCAACTACTACTCCCTGGTTCATATGTTCATCCCATTGAGAAAGAAGTTTTTCCTCTGCCTGACTATATTGAGCAAACTCTTCTGTTTTTCTTTTTTCATGCTCCATAAGATTTTTTACCGCTTGAGCTTCCGGGATAACAATATTTGATTTTGATGCTTTCTTTGAAGTTACAGATTCAATAACAATTCTTTTGATAACTATATTATCTTCAAAGGGTTGGAACTTAAAATGTGGATCTTTCATAGTTTTTAAAATTTAGTATAGTATTATTTTTATATATTTCAATTTTATAAAATTATATTTTATAAATATTTCCATTTACTTTTATGTATCTAAAATGGCAGATCGTTAAATTCTTCTTTTTTTTCTTCTGTTTTCTCTTGACTTCCAATACCAGATAGATCTACTGATCCTTCATCTAATCCAGGAAGACTCTGACTATAATCATTAGTATCTCCAGGTTTTATCTCTACCGGTCCTGTAGCGTGTTTTGATATCACTCCTATATCAGATACATCCAGGTTATTGTAATAGGATCCGTTGTATTCCTTTCCAGAAAACTTAAATTTCACAATGACTGAATCTTTCACATCTACATCATTAAGAAGTTTTATATTGTCGTTGATACACTGGAACTTTATAAGTTCCTTGTAAGTGTTGCTACCAACATTATTGTGAATAATAATTACAAATTCCCTTTTCTTAAATGTATCAGTCTTTATTTCTTCATCCTTAATTAAATGAACAACACCTGTCATATCATATATTCTCATTTTTTTATATATTTTTTATTTATAAATTTCAATTTTATAAAAATTTGTATGAATGAAAATTATCCATAGTAACAACTACTTTATCTTTCTCACTATTTTCTACCTGCAGGATATATATAACATCCTTTATTGTTGCAGATATTCGAATCTCACATACCGTAAATACATAATTCGGGTTTATACCTATCCTTGCCTTACCATCAACTATAGTATGTTTAACTGTATTGTTCTCACAAAATTTCAATCGCTTATCCCTGATCTCATTTAGAATAGTCATGTTAAGTTTCTTGTTGAAAGATGCCAACTCGAAATTCATCAATTCTATTTTCGAAATAAGGACTTCACGCTTTTTAAATAGATCCTTTATATTAGTAGATTGTGCCATGGTTAATCATATACGTCTTCAACACCGTTATAACGATAGTTTTTGGGCCCTGTGCTTGATTGCACACACATTGCTACCATTACGGCAATGAACACTAGTACTAACAATATTTTAAGTATTTTTTTCATTATTGATTTGATTTAGTTCTGAATATCCATACATATAAAACTAATAGTAATAAGAATAATCCTATTGCTTTAATAGTTGATATTATAAATGGTACCATTATCTTTTAATTTATTAATTTATTTCTAAATATTAATTACTTCCAAAAGCAAATGATATATGTGCTCCTTTGCGGTTAGGAAGTTTACTTTTAGGATGTAGCTCCAGCATAGAAAAATTACCAACCTTTCCGGTAGTCTTCCTCTGTAGATTGTCGAATAACTCAACCTCAATTTTACTCTGAGTTTTAGTAAGAATGATATGGTCTTTATGATTTTCCATGATCCTCTGTTTTACTTATTCGTTGCTTCCCTTTTAATATATCTTCGCTTCTTATTTTACAAATAATGAATTCACCAAATTCAATAGGATCCTCACCATTTTTAATCATCCTATATATTTTACTATATCGGATACCGGTAACTTCACTTAATGAACGTATATTGGTCGCTACCTTAAATGTTTTAGATGTAACCTTGAAGCAAATATATATCATTATTTATTATGGTGTTATTCTATTTGATTCAGATTCCTGATTAATATCAAGGAAAGTTTGTATTGGTCTTCCTCTTTTCCCGTCTTTAATATGCATATTCAGATCAACAATCCAATTAATTAAAACCATATAACATTGTTTATTAAACTGATCAAAATTAAACGCCATATCTCCATTATTCTCCGCTGCACCCACTCTTACAGGAAGTAACCAATATAATTTATGACGGAAGATCCTTACATAACAATGATACTGTCCGTCCATGATTATATACTCTGGCCATACCTTAACTTCTTTAAGCTTAGAATCAAGCTTATTGAACATCTCAAGCTTTTGTTGTTTAGTTTTCATTTTCTTCTACTGTTAAATAAATTCGGGAATTATAATACTTCGAAAGGGATAGAACCCTATGAACCCAATCCCATTTACTGATATCTACAATCTTCCACTTAAAACCATTAGGACCATAAAGCATATCATCCTTTTTCAATCTTGCATTTTTTACCTGCCTGAGTTTTATAAATGCTCCTACATAGTCTTTTCCGCTTGCTGGATCCACACCACAGATAAAGTCTATATGTTCTGGTTGTTGTGGAAGTTGAAGAAATTCTTCCATAAGACCAGAAAAGGGAATTCTATCATGTTCGTCTTTAAGAAGATCAATAAACTCTTTATTCTTTTCCATCTGATTTATCTTGATTATTATACATCTCAACTACCATATCAAATAATATTTTAGCACTTGCATCAATATCACCTGAGAAACAGAGTTTTCCTTCCTTCCTATACAATCTACCAATTTCATGATTCTCTTTATTAATATCATAAAATGTGATTGCATCTTCTTTAGTAACAGGAGAATCTTTTAATGTCTCTGACGAGTCTTTTAATTTTTTTAACATAATTTTAGTTTTAATTATTAATCAATTCTTAATATATCAGTTCTTATATTCTCTTCTTTTGTCCATTCCTCATGCACACCAAGTCCATGATGATCAAGTTTATCCCAATTAGCCACAGGATTCATCCATTCCATAACAGATCCTTTCTTAAAGATTTTATGATAAGACTTGGTAGCCGGTCCAGAAAACATGTTAGGCCCATCATCTTTATATGATTCTGGTGCTATCTCTGCCTCATACCATTCTTTTAATTTGTCCTTATCCAGTGATAAGGCAATTAATTGGGTGTTTTCTGTATTCCCTGTCATTGGATTCATTATAAGTAAATGAACTTTGACTTCTTCTACCATTTTAGTTTCCTTTGCCATAATTTAAAAATTTATATTAATAACCTTTTTAAGTTTGTTTTTTGCTTAACCTTAGTGAATTTCTCTAGTTCAGTGATAAGCTCTAATATCTTCTCCTTTGGCGGTTCAGGTAGCTTATGCCCTTTTGAGTCTGCTCCAAGGTTTACTTGCTTTGGTAAACAGGTTTCAATCATTGGTATAAGCTCTTTTAAATCAAAGTCCATGATTGGTTCAATAGTTACATAAGTATCAATATTTCTATGTGCTATATCATTCATTCCATAAGCTCTTAATTTAGGAATTGGAGAATTACGCATTATATCCTTATAGAACCTATTGGTTTCTATTGTAGTGCATATTGTTGTACCTATTGGCCAATATAAATCCTGCATCAATACTTCTATTAGTTCAGGGTTTTTACTCTGAAATAGATAACTATTTTGATGTTCATTACATTTATCCAGAATTCTTTCTATCCAATCAAAACGAATATCCTGGGTAAACATATCACAGCTAGATCCCACAAAGATAAAATTCCCATTTCCTAAATCTATCTTGAGTTCCTTTTCATCAAACCTTACTGGATTTAGTTCTCCCCATTGTTTCATATAACAATAAGTACAATTATGATAACATTTACCCTTCACATAGTTTATAGTGTGAGTTATCCATGGGTACATATTGCCTTTACTTTTATTAAGCATCTTTTGATAATAATTTAAAATTAGTATTATTTTTATTTTGACCTCGAAGTTGCGCTTCTAATGTAGATGTTTTAAAATTGGTTGGTACATTCTTAAATCCTTCATAGATAATTCCAGTTTCAGTATCAAGTATTTTTCTTTTAGGTCGACTTTCAGACATTCTCTTTTTAGTCTCTACTGTAAATGGTTTGCGCTTAACTCCCAAACGAACTTCAGACATTTTACGCTTTGTTTCTTCAGTGTGTTTACAATAAACAGTTCTATTTTTTTGGCTTAGAGACATTAACTTCTTTGTTTTATCAGAGTGTTTATATCCTAATAGGGACTTGCTTATCTTATTCCTGGTTTCTTTAGATCTTGTAATATTTATAGGTCTATCAGCAATTTTTAGAATATTAAATTCTGGATTGTGCAAATCTAAGTATTGTTGTTCGGTCTTTATTAGTTCTGATTCATTTTCAACATATTCAAGCACTAGAAATTTCAATACATCAAATCCGTATTTATTTACGTGTCTTTGTAATAAAATAGAATGATGTTTATTTAATAATAAATCAGACTTATGTCTGCGCATTCTTTGACAATGGTCATTAGTTGATCCAATATACATTTTGTTATCAACTAAAGAAATGATAGCATAAATGCAACAAACTTTTGAAATATTCAGTCCCATATCAATTTATTCAGATGGAAATTCATACGATTCTTCTGTTGCTTCATATATCTCTCCATAGATAGGATCAGACTCATTCCACTTACCATTTATGCAACTGTATACTATCTTATATACACTTGATTGCGGATAACCAACAAATACTGTCTGAGTCTCTTTAAAAATTATTTCAATGAAATCTGAATAAATATTTACTGCAACTCTTTCAGGAAGTCCCCATTGGTTAAATCCAAGTGTACCATGATCTGTAGAAACATCTATATTGGTGTTTGTTGTAGTGGATAAATCACCATCAATATGAAGAGTTCCACTATTTTCATCTTCTATTTTCTTTTTCTTTGCCATAACTTATTTTTTTCGATTTTTATATATATCAATTGCATTGACTATTATCACCACTATGAAAAATATTATTACATAAGCGATTGTTATAGTAGTAATTAATGATTCTGTCATTTCTTATTTTCTTAATATTTTACTATACCAATGAATTGTTGCTGCAGAATTAATAGCTCCTACTAGAAAAATAAATATCAGTGCTGCATCTCTCTCCCAAGATTGTTTCCACAATAGAATCAGAAGGATCCCTACTATATGTAGCAGTACCATAAATATGTGTATGTATAATTTCTTATTCATATCAATTTATTTTATTTCAACATTTTTAATTAAAGACAATATTTCAATAATAGCTTGTTCACAACAGTAAATATCATCTGACATTCTCCCATCGCTTTTTCTCATATGCTTGTCAGCTACTACGTTAATTTTACTTTTACTAAAAGTATATTTATCTCCAATAATCACTTTTCCTTGAATATTAGCTCCTGATAAATTAAATTTACTTTCTTTCATAATTTCTTATTTATATCTCCATTTTTCATATCAAGAGCACCCATCAGATAGCTTGCTTTACAAAAACTCTGCTTATCTTCAATTAACTCTTTCTCTATTTCAACAGCCTTACGGCATATATCTCTTTCACTTGGCATCTTTTGAGATTGAATGTGTTGTTCTAAATATTTAAAGTATAAGTTTTGCACCTCAATACAACAATGTGAATATGCTCCCATCTTTCCAGCTTGTAAATGATCATGCTTATTGGCTGGCAATATGTCTGCTTCTTTTTTTAGTTGATCTATTAAAAATTCAAACTGCTTTTTTAACTCCGCTGATTGTTTTGGTTTATTCATGTTGTTAAATATTTCTTGTTTTTCGAATTATCTCAGTAACTAATTTCCTATCCAGTTTCTCGGGTAGTTTACTATTATCAAATGCCTGGTCCATCTGAATCTTCTTTTCTTCTATCATTTCAAGGATATCATCATATGACTCTTCTCCTTTACGTACAGATAGTAGAAACTCCCTGTTAGGACGTTCCAGGATCATCCCTTCACCTTTAGCTACCTCAATGGCCATATCAAGCATCCTGAGACAGTGCATCATGTTTTTCCCATCGTAATTGTGCTTATTGGCTACATTGTCGTTATAGCGGTGAGGGTTGCGATTATCGGCCCATTCCCAATATTGTTTGTACTCTTTGCAATATGTTGAATAACCATCTTTATTGTACCATAGAAAGCCAAACGGAATCTCTCCTTTTGGAATCTCACTGTGACGAAGATCATCACTATCAATACTGCAAATCCCACGATATCCACCATCGACATCAGCATAAGCCTTGAACAATTGAGGTCCATTTGGCATTTCAGCAAGACCTATTTGTTTCTCTTTGATTGTATGGATATTAAAATAATCCTTTGCGATAAACATATATCCATCATCTTTCCTGATAATGTAACAGAAATCAAGTGGTGTCTTTCTTTCTTTAGGAATAGGATTAACAATCTTCTTATTCAGTCCACGGGCTTTCTTAATCTGAGAGATAGCATATCCACCAAATGTATACTTGATTTTCTTTGTAAGAAACAGCTCCCTATTGTCATATAGAATATCAAACACAGGATCTTTATGTAGAATACATCTTTGTGGAACGAATAGATTTTCAAGTATATTTGGATTGGCACCGGAGAGAAGGTCCATAAACCGATTAAACTCATAAAATACGATATCTGATTTTTTATCTCCTACTTGTTCGTGGTAGTTATTAGAAAGTAGTTTCCAGTTCTCAAGTATAAATACTCCACGGATATCTGTATCTGATGTAGGAAGATCGAGATTATATGCTTTACTTCCTGCAATTACTTTGTAGATGATATATGGTTCTACTGTTTTAAGATTCATAATTATTTATTTAGGTAATTAATAATTCTTGATCAGTATCTACGGTTATCACCAATTGCTTTCCTTTCATATTGAATAGACCGGATATAAAGAATTCATCTTCTATAAATTCCTTTGTCTGAATCTCTTCACTAGAAGGTCCTGCAACAATACGTACAGGAAGATTGCCATCAAATTGTCTCAACCATTTTTCTAATAAATCAACGGTAAGATCCTTTCCTTTTAATTGTATGCTCATAATTTCATATTTTTATATATTTATCTTAATTTCTTTGATATGTTTTTACTCTTACTATACCACAAGGTTTCTCTAATCCGGTTGTACTATAAATAGGTACATACCTTACTTTTACTAATACGTCATTGCTTGCCATAATTAAGGTTTAAAATATTTTTCAACTACTACTTTGTTTTTAATATCCTCGAGCTCTGAGTATTTCATTAGGAAATATCCTGACCAATTCTTTTTTGGAACAAGATGATATTCACGTTGCTTGACATAGATCTCTACCACTTCACCACCAATATCGTAATACACATCCTTTATCTTAGTGATAGAATGATTATCCCCATCCGACCAGTATAATTCCGCTTCTGGATTTATTATATGTAACATCTTGAATAATCGCACACATGATCCTTCAGTAAATGTTTGGTAAATTCTGTCTGAACTATCCCGTAATTCTTTTAAGAACAGGAGTATTGCTTCTTTATTCATAATTAATCTTTTATAAGTATAAATTCTCTTCCCTGGTCTTCCCAAAACTTTTTATATCTCTGTAACCAGGATTCAAAATCACCAAGGGTACTACCATATTCAAGATCAAATTTATGCATCAATCTTGCTTCATCCTCATGGATCCAGTAGTGTAGTTTTTTAGCCATGATTAATTATTTTTCTAATATTTGTTTCATTCCAAGAGGAAGACAAGCACCGTTATCTTCTTTCATATATGCTACATATTCACTCATAGATAGTTCTCCTCGAGATAGATAATACTGAACCATTTGACCACAAGTAATAGCCATCTGTGTTCTGTATTCAAGTTCTCTAAAGTACCTTTGTCTGGTACCATCAGTAAATGGATCTGACCTTTTCATTTGTTACGTCTTTTTTCTTTTTCTACTTCTATCATCTTATTTAATCTAGCTCTCACTTTTTTTGGATTCCAATGTTTAGCTGACCATATACCTTGTGCTATTGATCTTTGTATATCATTCATAATTTTAATTTTTATTTATTTTTCATAATATCCCAGGTATACTCTTCCAGTTCTTTACATTGATCATCATCAACAACATTCATAAACTCTCTTACAGCTACTTTAATTAATTCATCATTCACTTGCATCTCGGCCATATAGATAGCAAAACTAGTTGCAATCTCCGAGTTTACTTCCGGAGGGAATATTCCAATAAATCCAACGATTAATTCTTTAATTGCTTTTTGGTCCTTCCAGTACTGATCTTTATACTCTTTAGCAAAGTCGGACATACTCCCTTTAAACTCATTGAATCCCGCCATAATTAATCTGTTAATATTGTAATCTCGTCTACATTCCTTGTAAAAATCAATTTCATATCTTGATAAATATGCCATTGTGTATTAGTCTCCTGATCCCAATATAAAGGAAGCCCTGAAAACTTAATTTCCTTATTCAGATCTATATCTGATCTTACCGGTAGCAACACATGTGTAGGATTAGCCTTATGTGTTAATACGAATTCATTGCGCTTCTTATCTATCAACTCTAATATTGTATCCAAGGATTTTTTCTTTACCATAATTAATCGATTGAAGGTTTTATTGATGTGGACGGCTTACCGTCTTTCTTTACTTTCTCAAGGATTTCCTGAAATTGTTTGTCAGTTTTCTTATGAGATTCTGCAATAGTATTGTTTTGAAAGACTCCCATCTCGTCCATCCTCTGTCTAACTTTCTCTATATCCCATCCTTCGGGAACATCTCTTATATCTATTTCATATAATTCCCGGAAGCCAAGATTAATAAATCCAAAACTATAGGATTGGAGTACTTCTTCTGAGGTCTTATCTATTACACCGGCATGAATTAAGATATCTATAAAGGATACTTGATCTGATTCGTCATATGTCATAATCAAAATGCTTTTGGATTAAGTTTTTTTCTTAGTTCCTTAAACTCCGGCATATTCTGAAACATCCAGAACTCGGAAAATGTCATAAGTCTCGGCTTGCTACCACAAAGTAAGACCTTCCTTATTTCTAAAAGAAGGTCTTGCTCTTTAAAGATTTTTGTGTACGTATTTGTAGAAACTTTATTTAAGATATCCTGTGACCACCACTGGTTATAATAACGTACTGATGGAAATTCCAATACTACTGTATCTAGATATGCGGTATCTGATTTCGAAGTTTTTACTGTTTCTGCCATTAAACAAGATCTTTACGTACTGTGTAGCAATAAGGACATGTGTATATAATCAAGGTGTTTCCATCCAGATCCATATCACATTCTGTATTGCACACAGGACATATCTTGTCCCTTTCGATACGTGTAACGATCTTTTCCAGCATACTTTCCATTGCAGAATGCTGTATCTTAACGTATATGTCAGCTGCATTACTCATAATATGATTATTATCTGATAGCTCAATCATAATTTCTCTCCTTTGTCTTGGAACAAATATATGTAAAATTACGATACGGCAGTTTACAAGTTGTTAACACACGGTATGGCAGTTTACAAATTAGTAGTATATTTGTATAAATAAAAACGTAATATTATGGCAGACTATACAACAGAAAACGCAACAGTAACGATTCCTTATGATGATTTTCAGATTATCAAATCAAAAGCAGATAAATTAGAAAATGCTTCTTTATTCCTTATGGATATTGGGACTACAATGAATAAGCATAGAGAAGGATCAACTGGTGATCTATGGGACAAACTTCAACTCGTAATTAATAATCATAAAGACAAATAACATGTGTGACAAAGAAAAAGTAACACCACTTGATTGTGGTCAGGCAATGCAAGAGAAAGTTCCTATTGATACTAATGGTCTGGTTCGTTTAGCGATCTTTTTAGAGGGTTATAAGCTTGGTAAAGGGAATATTCATCCCCTAGGAACAATAGAGCTTGTAAACCTCTGGAATGCGATCAGTTATCTGCAGGGAGATGTATGCTACAGTAATAAAAAGATAGATGATAAACTGTATAACTATGTAGGTGCATTATCAGATATCATAGCTCTTGTACATAAATCATTTCCAGAAGCGGATGAATTTATAAAAAAAGTCGATAAGGTTCTTATTGATAACAGAATAAAGTAATAACGCATGAGTGATTTTATTGGAGCAATTCGTGATCTTATAGAGATCCTTAACAAGGAAAATCCTAATCCTAATAACTTAAACATACACTTCTTTAAAGACCCTTTACTTGATAAGGGTAATGCGAAGATTCTGCTGCATCCGGATAATTATAAAGAATTCATGGAATTAATGAAGAAAAAGAATGGAACGTAGATCATTCTTAAGAAACATAACCCTATCCCTTGTGGCTATAGCGGTACCAGGGGAAGTGATCAGGCAGTCAATGATAGCTGAAGACAATATAGATCTTATTACCGGTAAAGAATACTTTTATAAAAACATAGCCCTACAAAGATTAGTTCCTACAATGCCTGATCAATATGGTAGAAAGATAATGATGTTAACAGACAGAAAAGGAATGGAGTTATTTCATGATGCAATGAAAGAGTATGTCAAAAACCACTACTAAAGTAATTGTGTGGATATAGCTATTATTGTATCTGGATCCGGGTATAATAGATAGGTAAGATTCAATGGAGTGGTTCGGGGCCACACCAGGAGCAACAGGGGTCTTAAATGATCTCCCTGGGGTATGAAAAAGCCATAGAGTGTATATAAGTCCACAACTAGGGGCTTCCGGGTAAAAACGGGGGTCCCTTTCTCATTTAAAATATAATCTGTATCTTTACAGTGTCTTTTATCATTGTGAGTGATAAATAATAATAAATGGGAGAGGAGCGACATACAAGGTGTGTACGCTCTTCTTTTTTTATTATATTTGTCAAACCATTGCGCGGTGGAGCAGCTGGTAGCTCGTTGGGCTCATAACCCAAAGGTCATAGGTTCAAGTCCTATCTGCGCAACATAAACCATAGAGAAAGGGAGAGGTAATATGATCATCTCTTGACGAAGAGAAAAGCCTCTCCCTATAAAAAAATGATTATGATACTATTACAACACTTACAACTTCCTTTACTCCCAATCGACATTGGTGGTGGATAGCTGTATGTGGTATTATAAGATACTTTATTGAAGCCTTCCATTATTATAATGGGAGGTTTTTTTATACATGGATGTAGCGAAGTTGGTATCGCGCTTGGTTTGGGTCCAAGAGATCGTCAGTTCGAGTCTGGCCATCCATACTGTGTTAGTAGCTCAGTGGTAGAGCATCGGATTGTGGTTCCGGAGGTCGTGGGTTCAAGTCCCATCTAACACCCTTACATTGCCTTGTGGTGTAGTTGGTCAACACGTCTGAATTTGGCTCAGAAGATCAGGGGTTCAAATCCTCTCAAGGCAATAATGCCCCTATAGGCGAATTGGTATAGTTGTATTATATTTACATATAAAACATTACCAATGAAATATACAAAAGCATTACTTGAAGAAATAGTTAAAAGTAGTACTACTGTTAATGAGGTCTTAAGAAAACTTGGATTAGTACAGGCTGGAGGAAGTCATCATCATATATCAAAAAAGATAAAAGAATTTGGTATTAATACTTCTCACTTTACCGGAAAAAGATCTTGCAAAGGCAAAACTCCTTGGAAAAAATATAATAGAGAAGAGTTTGTAAAAAATGTTTTAATCATAGATGGTCCTAAATGGGGATCACATCTCATAAAATTAAAATTATTTGATTTTGATTTAAAAGAAAGAAAATGTGAGAAATGCAATCAAAATGAGATATGGAATGGTAATAGTCTTAGTCTGCATTTAGATCATATAAATGGGAATCATAATGATAATAGATTAAATAATCTAAGAATATTATGTCCTAATTGTCATTCTCAAACGAAAACATATTCAAGTAAAAAATAAGATAATGCGCCTGTGGCCAAACTGGTAAAGGCATTGGACTTAAAATCCAAGACGTGGTGGTTCGATCCCACTCAGGCGTACAAAACGAAAAAGCACCGGGTACTATTATTCGCCAGTGCTTTCCTACTCCTATTATGAGCGGTCTTAATCTTTAATATTTATACCTTTTCTTTTAGCATAAATTTCGAAAGAGATAATTAATTGTTTGAAATATTCTCAAACGTCCTTCCATTACACATCATAATAAAGTACACTGATTTCCTGTAAAGAGGAATAAGTTTATTCCCATCATTGTGGGAAATAAAACCATAGACATCATCATCCTCACCTACTTTTAAAACTTCCAGGAACTTTGAATAATCTTCCGGATTTCTCTCTGCATCAAACAGAGTGTAACTTTCACCAATAACAGTGTTAGTGGTTACTTGTCTCGATGTAATTCTTCTTAGTACAAACATTGTATATATGTATTTATGAAGCACTGTTTAATCCCAGTGCATTAGGATATATGTATATATTTATAATACAAATATAATAATTCTATTTAAAACCCCACCTGTACAAAAAACCCATAGAGTGTATATAAGTCCACAACTAGGGGCTTCCGGGTAAAAACGGGGGTCCCTTTCTCATTTATAGATTAATTTATAATAATGTACCTTTATGGAAATTAATAACGCCTTCAGGCACCAAAAATCAAAATTATGTCAACAGAAAAAGTAACACCAGAAACATTTACAGCTCTTGCGATTGAAACAATCGAAGCTGTAAAAAACAAAAAGATCAACACGGACCAGGCAAATGCTATTGCAAACCTGATTACAACCTCAACACGTATGGTAGAACTATCTATGGATAAGTAAACACACACCTACCATTACCAACATAGGGCCCCTGTACAACTATAGGGGCCTTTATACTAACCCCCCCTTCCAAGTACCCCCATACACCTTCACAACCCCCCCCACATAACAATCCAAAAAAGAATCAATGCCCCCATACGATTTTTTCCACACACAACACACCAATACCCTCCATAAAACCTTATTAAAAGAATCCGAAATTCCGGTAGTATAGGTGAGATCGGGGATAACCTCACAAAACCCGGGCATGATTCTACTCCGTAGGGCCGTCCCCCTTGGGTTTTTCTGTATGTATATAACATATATATAGAAATATTGAATAGGGCTAATATTAATTAATTCGATGTATTATGAATGTAAATGAAATGCAAGAGATGAGAAAACTTGGGACAAACCAAGTTACCGAACGTCCGACACAGGGCAAACATTTAGCTACCAAGTTGAATGCTGACTATTCAGTTATTAAGAAAATTGGTGGGGGTTGGCAGTCAGTCAACTCACTGTCTGAAGTAAAGAAAGGAGATAAAACTCTAACCTTTGCCAATGTACAGACTATTCCGACTGAAACCGATGAGACTGAAAAGGTATTGTCTTTATCTATTCCTGATGGGTTTATAGATATGCCTGTAAACTCAGCCTTTCGGTTTGATACCAATGAAAAAGGGTATTCAACTATTAATACTGAGCCATTGACTAAGAAGCAAGTCAAGGCGATTGTTGAGGGTGAGATTGAGTAGCTGGAAATTGAAGTATTCAACCTTTCGGGGTTGAGTACTTTTTTAATAGATGTACTGAATGAAAAGGTCAATTATTATACCTTATATATATAGGTAGTAATATTAGTTATTTAAGCTTATTATAGGCTAATGTGTCAATCTGTTTTATCCCATCGGGAAGGTAGTAACAAATCGTAAGTTAATATATATCTTTTACTTTCATTTATTAAGCTATAAGCTGTATTTCACTTACAATTAATTTAGCAATATTACCAATATAAGCCATATATTACCTTCTACCCAATTCCAATAATACCATTTGTTAAATTACAGTACGCTAGTTTACATAAGTGAGACCTAGCACGGTGTAAATTTACACTTTACTACTTAATATAAGGCCAATATAAGACGTTTAAGCTTGTTAATAATATCAAGGGTTAAATGCTCTGTATCCCTTGCTATCACTGGGCTGAGAGCTTGTGAAGTAGGGGACAATATCCACAAACTTTCCAGGGACAACACTCTATATCTTTCTGAATCTCTTGGTATTATGTATAATGTATGGTTAAAAGTGCTCTGATTCCGAAAATAATTTTGGGGCCAGGGATTCATGTATTTGTTCTTTTATTGCTGTTGTGGCGACTGATGCAATTATTACTATTTCTGTTAATACATTGATTAATAGTATTATAACTTATTATTGGGCCTGTTAAGCACCAAATATCACCTGTTTTATACCCTATTCTACTATCTATTTATAAATAAAATTCATTTCGTTATATTTATGGATAAAAATGGACTAATTGATAGTTCTTGAATTAACAAGATATTAAGGAAATATAGATCAACCTATTCAATTAGTCTTATTAATTAAAAGGTTAACTAATGAGGATTCATTATCCTAAACATTATTTATGTCTTAACCAATAAATACCCAATAAAATGATTACATACATACATGGTAAAAAATTTAAATACGTTGTTGTCAATGAAAATGGCAAACAATTATGGAAATTCTACACTCGTAAGGTTGCTATTGCATATGCATATTTTACAAAAACTATTGTATTAAATATCAATAAATATAACAATAATGGATAAATTAACACCCAAACAATTACAGGCAGCCAAAGATTTGGTTACTAGATATAATAATATTACTATTAAAGAAATTAATAATATTACTTATGGAAATATTACAGCAAGAAGATTAACTGGTTTTGGTAATATAGATACTTGTACTTTATGTATTGCTGCTACAGAAATACAATTTCTCTCAATAGATGATTATTGTAAAGGCTGTATACATCAAATCAGTTTTGTAAAATCATGTAAATGTTATAATAAACCACGTTCAAGAGCTGAAATAACGTATAAAGCAATTGAACAAGCTAAAACACCAGAACAACTAATTAAAGCCTTTAAAGCAAGGGCTAAATACATTCAACATCTGATTAATATGTATAATAAACATTTTAACCAATAAATACAACATTATGAATAAAATTATTATTACTCCAGCTGATATTCCTATCCTTGATCATAAAGAGGGAGATCTATTTATTAGTGATATATGTAATGAAATATATATTCTTATAAATTATAGTTCGACTCAATATGTATGTATAGCTCTTAGTGATGGAAGATATCATAGTGATCCATGTGATCTAATAAGTAAAGCTATTAAAGGTCTTAAATTCTTTGGTAGAAACGCTGATATCACTATTAAACTGACTAATTAATAACCAATAAAAAACTTAAAATTATGGCTGGATTATTTGTACTTCTCATTGTGCTTTTATTAATTGGATCTATTATATTTTATATATTAGATAAAGATAATGATTACTATAGTGATATTGTTATTTTATTTTCTGGTATTATTCTCTTTTTATTTATCATTACTATTCCTATCTCCAGATTAGATTCTAAAACTAATGTTAATGAATATATTGCACTTCAAGAAACATTAGATTATAACCGAACTCAAAGATCTGAATTTACATCTATTGAACGTCATCCATTAATGGAACATGTTGTACTTTCAAATAAAAATATTGCATCTTGGAAAACTAAAGGTGATAAATGGTACCAAAATAAGTGGTATTACCATCCATCTACCAAAATAATAGAATACATCAAGTAAACCTCTGTATAAGGGTTATTAGGGCGTAAGAATCGTGCGTGGTCAGCTTATGCTGGCCGGTTAACCAACAAATTATATTTATTATGAAACTAACTGCACAAATAGTACATGACACATTTCTTGAATGTTTATTCAAAGATGGAGAATCAACTGATAATTATAAATTAGGAGAAGCTGTTCTTATAAAAGTTGGCTTCAATCCTAAACGACTCAAAGAAAAAGAACCTCTTATTGATAAATTATTAAAAGAATTACCAACAGATATTCATAAAAATATTGGTGGTGGAATAAGCTTTCTAAATATGTGTGTTGATATAAATGATAATCAGTGGGGAGAACATAAGAATATTGATGAACTTGTAGCTCTTGGAATTGCTACTGGTAAACTTTCTTTTTTAACACCAAGAAAAATGTGGAATTTACTTCCTGGTGGTATGCCTTATTTAGTTTTAAATTTAATAAAACATATTATGACAACAATAAGTGTGCAATGTAAATGTTGTGGTAAGAATCAGGATTTAGATGTAGATCCTATTTCTTATACTAAATGGCAAAAAGGAATGTTAATACAAAATGCCTTTCCTGATATGTCTGCCGATGATCGTGAACTATTAATCTCTGGTACCTGTACTATATGCTGGGAAGAAATGTTTCCTGAAGAAGATGAAACCCCATAAATATATAATTATGAAAACACGTACAAAAAATTGGTTAAAAAGAAACAAAGGTGATATAGGTAGTTGTATACTATTTGGAATAGTATGTATACTTATAGTTATTATAGTAGTTGTAGTATGTAGTGCAATTAGTAATCTAACATAATAATTATGAAACAAATTCCAATTATATTAAGTGAAACAAGTCATGCTAAGTTACAAGAAAAACTTAGTCATTATTACCAAGAATGGGTAGTAGAACAAATACATTTTAATACATGTATTGAAAATAATGTTATAGAATTTTCTGCATTATTAATCCTTAGATCTTAAAAGTGATTATAATAAATTATTTGATATTCTAATATCTTTTATTTAATTTTATTTATTCAAATGCTTAATATTGAGCTTAAATCGATTAAAAACAAATGCTTATGAAAAAACTACTTGTCCTATCATTACTACTTGTAATGACTGCTATGTTCACAAGCATGGCATACACAATCGATGTTGATATTGGTAACGATATCACATTAGAACAAACTGATGTTATCACAGTTGATGTGGTATTTGGGTTTGAAGCAGTAAATGTATTACAAGAAAATGTTTTGCTTATCATATCCCTGGAGGTGGTTAACTTGAAATACCCCACTCTGGAAACTGTTAATTATGATTATAATACAATGAATCAAATGTTATATGGTAATTTGAACATGCAATACTACGACCATGTGGTTTCATTGCATATGTTCCAACCGGTAGCAAATCAACAAGTCCTAATAGATAATAGGCATTCACAAATTGATTTATGGGAGCTATCCAGCTTATCCGTTGGAAAATATTTTAATTATACAATCTCCTGGCCTAGTGATTAAAACACCAAGAGCTAGATAAATGATTGTAAATAGTTACTGAATTATTAAGAATTCCCGGGAATTATCTCGGGAATTTTTTATTGGTAGAATAATTAAGGCGTAAAATTCGTGCGTTCAACTATATGTTGAGGTTTATTAACCAACAAATAAATCATGAAAACATTTCATTTTAAATCTGGAAACTTACAATCTCTTAAAGAATTCCTAAATGACTTAATTAAAGATGGTTATGATATATTAAACTATCAATTTACTACCAGTATTTATAAAGAATTAGAATCACATCATCTGCTTGTTCAATGTAATTTAAATATATAATTATGAATACTGCAGAGTGTAACTTTATTCGAACTAAAATGGAAATTAATACCAGGTTTATTAAATCACAACATAAACTCCATAAGACTAAAAGAAATAATAATGCTCTTAAAGAGGCAATAGATAAAAATAAAATCTATAAACGCTGGTTAAAACCTGAATCATGAATGAATTAATTAAAATAAGACAAGGTAGTAAAACAGGTAGAGATTATGTAGATGGTCGTGAATTACATAATTTCTTAGAAAGTAAACGTAAATTTTCTGATTGGATTCAACAAAGAATTAAAAAATATCAATTCTTTGTAAATGAGGACTATGTTTCATTTCACAAAATTGTGAAACGAGAAAAAGGCGGTACCACAATCATTGAATATGCCCTTTCTGTTAATATGGCCAAAGAACTCTCTATGATCGAAAATAACGACCAGGGCCGTAAAGCAAGGAAATACTTCATTGAAGCAGAGAAACAACGTAATTTACTTGTTATGAACCCTTCTCATATGAATAAAATTGAATTACTGGAACTTGCAATCATTAATGAGAAACAGAAACTAGCACTTCAGGATAAAATACGATCTGATAAACCTAAAGTAGATCTTGCTACAGTTATTGAACATAGTACAGGATCCATTAAAATAGGTGATTTTGCTAAAGTAATTCAAAAAGATCATGGTATTGATGATATCGGTCAAAATAGATTATTTGCATTTCTGAAATGGAGAGGATACCTTATGGATAATAATAAACCTTACCAGAAATATATGCATTATTTTGAATTGTCAGAAACTCAGATAAATAATCCATTGTATTCTGGAACATCATTTACTCCCAGATTAACAGGTAAAGGACAAATTAAAATCCTTAAATTGGTCCGGGAAGAATATACTAATTATAGAATAATTAAAAAACCAAAAGTAAATTAGTGTACTTTTATCCATAATATTAAACAAAATATATGAAATCAAATACTAAAAAATACTATTGGGTAAGAATTAATGGTGTAAAATTACTCAAATCTAAAAATGAAATTGATATTATGATTGAAAATGAAACATCTCATAAAATCCTTTCAAAAGCTACATATAATGAAATTAAGAATCTAAACTAATAAAAATATTGTAATTTTATAGTAATTTGTTGGGGTGGAACTCCGGGAACAAGGAAACGTTTCACGCTTTTGAAGTCTCGGAGTTCTTTTTAAATCTGACACTAATGTTCATTGACATTCATTCAAGGACTGTTTGGACCGGAGTTCGAAACTCCGCAGCTCCACTATGATTCTATAAGGTCTGTAAAATGTAAATTAGTTAATCACTGAAATGTTTACAGCATTCATTAGACTGATGATTTCCTTATAGAATCATCTTGCCAATTATCGTAGAAGTGCGAGTATTTAACACTAACTATAACGATAGAAATATCTCAGAAGATGACAAGTTAATGAGCAGGCAACTATACTGCCGGAGGCTCACCAGGGGATTGCTACCTCGTTTTAAATCAGCACTCTTTAGGTATGGGTTATAGTATTTTATGGGGCTGAATTGGATTTGACAGCAGGAAGAAAGGGTGAATAGAGAACAATTGTGTAATAACAGGCAAATTTACATTGCCACAGCTTAAAGCAGCAGCTTAAAGCGACTCAGAGGGTGCATTAGATGCATCCTCTGTTTTATTTAATTTAATTAAAATATCCCTGGCCACGAGTAGGGAGATGATAGTTTTGGAAGATACCCAATATTGTTATTAAACTTAAGTCAAAAACAATTACCGTGATTCTTCTATATCATCTCCTGTTTTTTATTATTAACCTCAAAAATATATTATTATGTATGTAAGCGATTTAGTAAATGACATTACTCAATTTAGAGATAAAATTGAACCAAAAAATGATGATCTGTATGCTTATCTTGATTATATCATTGATCAAATTAAAATCATTGAAGAAACATCTGTTCAATGGTCTGTTGATGATTTTTTGTTTCAAGCATTAGGAAATGAAGATGTTCAAATGAAAGACCCTAATATTGAATTTTATGAAATTACAATGGATGAAGCTCATAAATACTTAAATAAATATGATCCTGCTAAATTCCAATATGCTTTAGAAAGAATGATTGATAAACATGATGCATCTATAGGTATTACTTGGAATACAATTGATTTTTTTCTTGATGAATATTGTTTAAAATCTTAAATTATGAAATTTAGTAAGAAACTTGCCATAACAATGATACCAATAGGCTTAATGCTTATGGTAGTATTATACTTAACAGGTTCTTTAATAGCCTGGGATCTAAACCCTGATAGCTGGAGTCCACTTGGACGTTTTATTATAGGGATGCTTGAATTTGGAGTATTTATAGTAGCAATTTTATTACCTTTTGGTAAAATTGATAGTGAGGAGGAATAATCATGGAAAAGACATACAGAACAGTTAAGGCAAGTAAAAGATTGCCAAAGGAAAAACCCTCAGAAGATAATTCATGGAAATTTGTTATAACAAAAGATAATGGGAGTGGTATAGTTATATATCAAAATGGCAAATGGCTTGTTGAAAAAGACGGAGAGGAGTGGTCTTTTGCTAGCGACATTAACTATTGGCTTGAAGAAATAGAACAACCCGAAAGCAAACCAATGCAGGATGAATGTATATTGGGTAGAGATACATCTATCCATAAAAGGTATAATGAACCAATGCAGACAGCGGAAGAGTTTCCTAATAAAAAATGTATTTACATATCTCCAAATAGAGAAATAATCTCTATCTATATTGATATTAATAAGAAATGGAAACAATTTCATAGGACTGATATTATTGAACAATACGTTCAACAATGCAACCCTATACAGTTGCCGAGTGATGGGGAAGTAAAAACACATCTTGAATGCGAAATTGAATTTTATAGCGGACATTATAGATTTGGATATAAGAGTGGTTTTCAAGATGCAATTAATTGGCTAAAACAAAAACTAAAATGAAAAAATCAGACAGAAAAATAGTCTATGACAAATATGATGGTCATTGTGCATATTGTGGATGTGAATTACAAAAAGGATGGCACGTAGATGAACTTTTCCCTGTTTGTAGGAATTTCAAGTACAATAAAGAAAAAACAAAATTTGTACACGATGGAACATGCAAATATCCTGAAAGATTGCATATAGACAATCAAATGCCATCCTGTCCAAGCTGCAATATCAATAAACATTCATTGTCTTTGGAAGGATTCCGATTATTAATACAAAACTTCATAATTTCTCTTAATAGAGATTCAACTCAGTATAAGATTGCAAAAAGATATGGTCTTATTTATGAAATAGATAAACCTGTAATATTTTATTTTGAACAAAAACTAAAGTGATATGAAAGAAATCAAAGTATATTGCATGGCTACTGCAAAAGTAAGCGTTCATCCTAAAGACAACTGTTATACGATATATGTTGGAAATCAAGGAGAGGCCTTGTATAATAAGAAGGCAGATAATTGTGATCAAAACTTAGATGCTTTTCTTGAATCTGTTTTTAAAGAAATAAATAATATAATTTCAGATCATTATTGGTCTAGTGGGATTGAATATTTATATACAGAAGAAGTAATGATAAAATTAAAACAAACATAATGTGCAACTGCAATAAACATACTCAGATAGGAAACTATGGTAATCAAGTAATGGTATTGGCTTGGTGGTCTAACAGCTTCATCTGTATTGATAGATGTCTATTTGATGAAATCACTTTACTTTGGGCAGATGAAATAATTACAACAGGATGTTGTTGTGGTCATAATCAAATAGAGGGGTTTATTGGTGTTGAGATTGAGCATATTCAAGAAATGAAAGATTTAGGATATACCGTACAATTCAATCCTATGCGACCAAATAGTGAAACCAGTTTTAACTTAAAAACTAATCAATAAAACTAAATGAGATGAAAGCAATACCAATAAAAAATGGAATACTTCATGTATGTGAAAATAATGCTATTTGCCCTTATTGCGAACAAAAAGTTCCCAATGAATGGCAGGATTTATATGACGAACAAAATGAAATAATAATTCGTAAAAAGTGTAAATACTGCAAAAGATTCATAGGTATAACATCAGATATACATGGTGATTTAGTAGCATTTGATTTGAAACCTATTAAAACTAACTAAGGAGGAATAGAATATGAATTGTAGATACACAATAACTCCAAAAATAAATGGTAAAAAATTAGAAGTTGCCTATGGATTTGACTACCCTCTTGGAGAATATTTTATACAGGTATTTGATTATACTATGCTTGAAGATAAAGAATTGATATTTTGGAAAAGCTCCAATATGGATAATATACCAAATAGTAAAATGATAGAATACTGGGAAAAATATCAAGTTCCAATAGATCATCTTAATTTATTAGCTCTTGATTTACCATTACCTGCAAGCGATGATAGATAATGAAGATTTATGTTCATCATTGAAAAAATTTCAATCAATGAGTGAATCAATACAAATAGAAATTGCTAGTATCGAAAAACAATTAATCGATTCTAAAATTCCTATTGATCCAGCAATTATCAGAAATAAAATAATATTAAAAATTACAAAGTATTATAATCTTGATAAGCGTAAATTTTTAGCTAAAAAAGAACTTAGAGATAGAGAATATGTTTATGCACGACAGATATATTATAAAATAGCTAGAAAAATATTCCCTAAATTATCCTATAAAAAAATTGGTAAATTATTTGATAAAAATCATGCTACAGTGTTCCATGGTATTAAAGTAGTAAATAATGCAGAATTTAGAACTCAAAATTTATGGATTGATTATCTAAATATATGGGATACATTAAAAATGGATAAATTAATTATCTCATTCATGGAAGATGCTTAATATCAATATTTTTTATAAATTTCGGATAAATACAATGACATGGATACACTTAAAGCACAAGACTATCCTCCTTCACTATATAAGGAAGATAATAACCCGGTGCGAACTTGGTTAGACAGAGACAAAACAAAAAATGTTAAACATCCTCTTCCCCGGTCTATTTCACTTGAATCAGATTTCTCAGATATTAAATCAGCAATTATCAGTGAAATAAATAAGATATCACATACATATATCTGGTTAAGAGCATTACGACTTTATATGATAAATCATAAAGTTCAGGAATTAACTACTACAGAATTTACTGAATTTATGAAAAAAAGAATAGTAACAAGAAATAAACAAACAATGCTTCATGCCCTGGATATACTTAAATCAAATGATCATATATTAATTCGACAAATGATACTTACACTTTAAAATTTATACTTAAATTAATATGAATAACAAAGGAAGAACCATAGACCCCGATTATGGTAAGATTCCTCCTCAAGCATTAGAAATTGAAGAAGCCATTTTAGGTGCTATCTTACTGGAGAGTACGGCTTATCTCAAAGTATCCCATTATTTTAACAAATACATATTTTATAAAGATTGTAACCAAAAAATAATGGATGCTATTCAAATTCTATATGAAAAAGGAGGATCAATAGATATCTTAACCGTAACAGATCAATTAAAAATAACAAATTTATTAGACGATATAGGTGGTGCAACTTACCTAATATCACTTACTGCTAAAGTAGCCAATGCCAATCACCTAGAATTTCATTGTAGAGTTATCACAGATAAATATTTACTACGTGAATTAATTCGAATTGGTCATGAGATGGCAAAAAAAGCCTACAATGAAGAAGATCCTTCTGAAGTGGCAGAATGGGCTGAAAATGAAATACTTGATAATTTTGATATCGAAGGAAATGAAAAAGCTTCTTTTAAAGATGCTTTACGAACTACCCTTATCGATATATCTAATAAAGCCAAAGGTATTATAAGTTCATTCATAGTAACCGGTGATCCGGAAATAGATTCCAAAATATCACTTAGGGAAAGACAAATACTACTCATTGCTGGAGCAGAAGGCCATGGTAAAACAAAATATGTTACCTATATCATCAGGAAAATAATCAATCAAGATAAAGATATACGTGTATTATGGTTTTCAATGGAAGATACTAAAGAACAAATTATTCGTTCATTTATTTCCATGGAAATTAAACTAACTACAAAGCAACTTCAAAGTATAAATTATACTCTTTCCCAGGAACAACTGGATAAAATATCATATATCATTGATAATTTTGATGAATATAATATTCAATTTGTAGATCATGTTTCTTCCATGCGTACTATTACTAGAAAAACCAGGTTATTACGTGAAAAATATAAAACATCCAAACTCATTCTTATAGTAGATAATTTAGGTCTTATAACTACTGATTCATTTTTAAAAGGTATTGATAAAGATGATTATGTAGCCGGTAAATTAAAAGAAATATCAGATATATATAACATATCAGTAATTCTTCTTCATCATATTACCAAAGAAAGTGCTAAAAAATTTAATCTTGAAGAAGGTTATAGACCCAGGAAGGAATATATCAAAGGATCTACACGTATTCTTGATTATGTTCAGCAAGCTATAATGATCAACTTGCCTAGAAGATATAAAGATCTAATATCTGAAGAAAGGAATAAAGCAAAAGTATTCAGTTTTAAAATTAAAGAAGGGAAATTTAATATCTCTCGTTTTGAAAAAGAATTCTGGCCTATTAACCCAGAAGGGGATAAAAATACTAAAGATATTCCGGATTTACTCAAAGCTACATGGGATGCTTTAAAATATGCTGTAACAATTGATAAACTATCTGATGGCTCTGATATACGAGCAGGATATATACTAAATAAGTATAATCAGTATTTCATTCATATGGAAGAGAAGAATCGTGGTAGATTATCTCAATATAAATCTGAGAAAATGTGTATTTACTCATTTATAGTAAATAAAAAATGGACTGAAGATTATAGCCCTAAACAAAACAGCAGATCTTATTATTTATATGGTAATAATTTAAATCTTATGTCTCATATTAATGAACTATTTATTGTTGAAAGTGCAAAAAACAGAGATGGTGATGATGCAGATGATAATAATATTATCAGATATAAAGCTAATCTTGGTTATAATACTTTTGAACCAATAATTGAAATAGATGATAAACCAATAATATAATAAAATGAAAACAGAAAATTATTTTATGCTTGATGGTAAAAGATTACCAATGAGCGAGAAAACAGCACAGTCTATAAGAGATAATAGTAAGGATGACTGGAATATTAGAAAGAACAATGAAACTATTTATTTCATAAATATAAATGGGGTAATTGTCCAAAATGAAAATAAAATGAAAATAATTGATATAATGTGGATTACTGGTAAAGATTCTATCGGTATTGCCTGTACTGAAAATGATAAAGGAGAACGTAAATTCCGTATCGCTAAAATAGAAGGAGAAGATATAGATTATGATACTCAACAAGTAGCTGATTGGGGTGCTGAATTTTATCCCGAATATGTAAATGATTTTATAAATAGAAATATTAAAAAACAAGAAAATGACAAAAATGAAAGCACAGGAAATTGAAATTCCTATCCATTTTTACAACTACAAATTATTGAAAGATAATAGTTTTGTACTTAATGGATCATTTATCTATTTTGTACAAGGACCAAACAAGACAGGCAAAACATCCTTTTTAAAGGCTTTAACAAGCTTACAGACTGCAAGTGATGATACACCTAAGAAAGTATCAACAGGTGAATCAGAAGGCTACTATGAAGCCACTATACCCGCTTCTGATGGTAGTATGATCACAGTGAGACATGAATTTACAGATACCAAGAAAGGTAAGTTTATAGCTATCCGTGAAGATGGTACCAAAATATCATCTGTAACAGAGATTCGTAACCTATTTAATTATACTCCTATTGATGTTAACCAGTTTTTTGCTCTCAGCAATTCAGCTGAGGGAAGACGCAAGCAAAGAGATATCATTTTAAAACTTCTTCCGGAAATTGATAGAAATAAATTCAATGATCTGGATTTGCAGGAAGGACATCATTATTCAGAAAGAACTGAATCCAATAAATCTCTTGAAACTGCACAGATAAATTTCAATAGTATAATAATAGATCCTGATATTCAAAAATATCTTGACCGGGAGGAGGAAGCTAAAAAGCTCATTAAGACTTATAATGAAGCAAGAGATCAAGTAAAATATAAATTAGCGAATATATTAGATATTCAAAATGTTAATTTAGAACTGATTGAACTTGAAGCTAAATTAAAAAATCTCAAAGAACGTAAATTAGCAAGAGAGACTGCTCTTGCTCAAACAAATCTTAAACTTGATAAGTTAAGTGAGATTACTATTGAAAAATTAGATACCAAAATTGCTGATGGTACTAAGATCATTGAAAAGATTCAAAAACATTCTGGACTTAAAGAAGCAAAAGAGAAATTTGGTAATGATATTATTAGTCATACTGAAATAAGTGAAAACTTAGATGAAAAGATTAATAAAATCAGAACCGCAAAACAGAAAATTGTAACTAATAGTGATCTACCAGTTGAAAATATAGCATTTGAAGATGATTATCTGGTAATAGATGGCTTTGTATTTAAAGAAAATCAGGTATGTGAATCTGATGCTGTTATTATTCTGGCTAATATCCTGGCCAAAATAAACCCGGGACCCGTACAAATTATTGGTGATGCAAGTATACTGGATCATGAAAAACTGGAAATACTCAATGATATTGCTATTAAAAACAACAAAGTAATGTTTGTTGATGAAGTGATAAGAGATGGATCTGAAATGGTTGTAACCGGTTATGAAAGTATAGCTCTTGAAGACTTAAAAAAGAAAGTTGATAAAGTAGTTCAAAAAGGAAAAAAGAAATCTAATACTATTAATGAATATACATCTAATGATCCTTTAATAAATCCAATGGAAAAAGGACAAGTATTAAAAAAAGATCTTAGTAATATTCCCTCAAAACTTGCCAATGAGCAAGATACTGAAGAACCCGGTCAGGATGATAAAAAAGATAAACCTTCCGGGGAAGATTCTGAATTAAAACCTTTATTTTAAATTATTATGGCAAACGAAAAACAGGCACGAAGTAAGCCTAGAGAAATTACTTTTGGACGCTCCTGGGATGGTCCCAAGGGAACAATATTTTACTTCAATATTCAATTTGAAGATGGTATAGCAGGAGAATTCTCAACCACAAAAAGAGAACAAACAAAATTTGTTATTGGTACAGAAGTACTTTATTCTTATGAAGATACATCTAATGCCAGAGGTCCTTTTGTTAAAATTGATTTAGTTAAAGAAACTTATACTGGTGGTGGTGGTGGTAAAAAATCCCCTGAAGTACAAAGAAGCATACTTGCAAATGTATGTCTTGATTGTGCTATAAATGCAATTTATAATCTTGATCTTGCTGATAAAGCAAAACCGGATTTAAAAAATGTATTTGATGTAGCTGATAAATTCTATAACTACATTAAAACCAAAAGCAATAATGATACACAAGCCAATATATCACTTCAGGCAAGATTAAAAGATGTGACTATGATCCTGGTTAAATTCAAATCATTAGGAATCAATTCTTCTGATAAAGTATTGGAATACGTGGACAAAGAGTATGAATATGTTTTTGAAAAGATGAAAGGATAATGGATTATATAAAATTCCCTATCAGTCAATCTATTATCAAAAAACTTTTACATAATGGTGAGGAACGAGATACATGTATGAGAAGAGTATATCTTACAACAATTACCAAACTAATAAAAGAAGAAACTTCCAGACCAATGCTTTATGGAAAGTATTTTGAAACTCAGGCTTTAGGTAAAAGTGCTAAAGGGGATAAACAAAAAGATTTACCCCGAAAGAAACTTACTATAAAAATGGAACAGGAAAATGCTGTACGTAAAGATGAAGGTCGTCCATTATTAGAAGGAGAAAGATATCTTGATCATATTCGTACTGATGATCAGGTAGAAAGATTTAAAGCTTTAGTTAAAAATAAGCAAATCATAATTACTAATGAAAATGTTCAGGTAACTGCATATGCTTATTGGGAAAAAGATAAAAATGTACTTCTTAAAGGTGAATTTGATGTCTTTCCTACTACTGTACTCCTTGATGATGAATTGGAAGCTGCAATAATAGATCTGAAACTTACTGCTGATATACATAACGATTATGGTGAATTTTGCTACGGTAAACCCGAGTATCTGGATCTTATTCAAGCAAAAATGTACCATTACATCGTTCGTAATCTGGATCATGAATTAAATCCTCAGATTAATGCTATTATAACTGATTCCATAAAAAATCTTATTGATAACAACAGGATACGCTTCTTACTATGGATATTCAATTATAAAGGACAAGTCCTTGAAGATAAATTCATTCAGGTAAAATGGGATGCTACTAAAAAAGCAGAACTTGATGAAAGTATCCGTAAAACTATCAGTATCCTTGATATTGCTGAAACAGAAGATTGGCCTACTAACCCTATGTATGATTTATGTAAGAAATGTCCCTGGAAAGATTGCCCTGATAAAATTAAGATTGAAACAATATAAATTATAATAAATAATGAAAACGAGAACACTTAATTACAAAGATAACCAGATTCAGGAATTGAACCTGGAAGAACTAAAAACAACTGTTAAAGAAGAAGGTTATGATGGTAAGCCTGTAATGGGAATGTATCATTTTGATTTTATAGAACGTGCAATGGAAGCAGTTGATAAAGCCAAACTGAAATCTACTCTTGATCCAATTTATTCTGCACAAAATAGAGATAAAACCAGACCCGGTGTAACTGTCATTGAAAAACAAAGAGAAGAATTTGGTGAAGGATCTCTTCAAAGTTTTCTGATGCGTAGAATATTCGCTCGTATTATCATTTCCAATTTAGAAAATGATTTTACCAATACTGCTGTAGCTTTAAGTTATAATCAAATGGGATTCCAGTTAGCATTTGGACCAAATGTGAAGATTTGTAAGAATCAATGTATCATGGGAGTTGATAAATTCATGAGTACATATTCACATGATAATAAAATGCCTACTCCAGAAAGAATGATTGAGGTCCTTGGTGAATGGTTGGGTAATTTTAAAGAGATTCGTGAAAAGGAACTTGAAACTATTCTATCACTACAAACAACTATTATTCCACATCATGAAGTAATGGAACTTGTTGGTGATATGACAGCTAAAAGGATCCGGAGAGAAAATTCAAAAGAATTTCCAAAAGAAATAATCAATCCTTTAAATCAAAGTCAGATTGGAACTTTTACCAAAAGCTATATGCTTGAAAAACAAAAGGAATTTGATAAGAATTTTTCTGCATGGGATATATACAATTTTGCTACACAATTATACAAACCCGGTCTTACTGATTTTCCTCTGTTACTCTCTAACAATAGTGCAATGAGTGAATATCTAATGAGTCGTTATAACCTAAATTAATTATGAATAAAATTGAATTACCATGTTTCGGAATCATAGTGATAGTTAATAATGGTAGAGGTACAATAACTTCAACCGGTTTAATAACAAAATATAATGATGATGAAGATAAAGAGTATGACGCTGCAATGAATGGTATTGAATCAATGATTCTTGCTCATGCTTGTGCAGGTGTTAACATCAATACTCCAGAATATATTGAAGGAATTGAAACAGCAGTTAATTCATGTGTACATAATTATTAAAAAACATTTTGTAATATGAGAAAAATTAAGATTGATAAATTTATCGTTGCAAATATTGTAAACGATTCGGAAAACCTTCCTGATGCTCTTGTAGAATTATACAAACTTGCTATTAATATTGATTGGGATAATATTGAAAAGATAAAACATCCTATAGTATCACGAAATACTGCTATAATGATTATGGATATTATAACAGAAAAATATGATCGTGTTACAGCTAATATGTTATGGCTTAACAAAGGATTCTCTTCCAAAGATGATGTCCAGGATAACTATATCTATATTAATGACAATATGATTGTAATGAAATCAACAGATCCTATTACAGAAATGTTTGCTCAAAAGGAAGTTGAAGAATTTGGTGAACCCATTGATCCTGATATATTCCATGAGTAAAAAGATATGTACTGTGGAAGGATGTACATGGCCCTTGTTTGCCCGGGGCTATTGTTCCTTTCATTATCGTTCTAAATATCTTGCTAAAAAATCTGATCCCAAAACTCCAAAAAAATCCTACAAAATACCTAAGAATACTCCTAAATGTGCTAAACAAAATAAGCAATATACACCTAAACGTAAATTATTTATTGAAGGACAGCGTGATAAAAAAGGAAGACTCTTTTGTATTTTTTGTGGTAAGCAGATATATAATGAACCTAGTCTTCATCATGGTATGGGCCGTGATGATGAATCTCTTCTAGATATTACTTTCTGGTTTCTATCTCATAATTCATGTCATGTAGGTGAATATCATTCAATGTCATGTAAAGATATTGAGTGGTGGGATAGTTATATAGAAAGGATAAAACATATACCTGAAATAATTAAAAAAGAACAATTAAGAATGGATAAATCATGAATAAGATAAAATTCAAACATCCAAATAACTTTCATGCTAAAGGTGGAACTATCGAAGGTTTATTTGATATAGACAGTGATATTCAAGATGATGAAATGGTATATCAAGAGTCATATGATAAACTTATGAAAGCATATCGTAAATTATATAACACATTTATAAAATGAATTATGAAACAGATTGAGATTAAAATTACAGGATCTGGAACTATTAATCAAGTAGCAATACGACTCTATGAAATAGCTGCAGAAATGTTAAATTTTCCAGAAGATGTTAAAGAAGAAATTCTTGAAGACTCTATTCTTATTACTGAAATAAAAATATAATATCATGAATGATAAAAATAAGCTTATAGCTGAATTTATGGGATTAAAAACAGAAGGACAAATGCAATCTTATAAACTTCTTCATTATAAAAATACTTGTGGTTTATATCATTCTTCATGGGATTGGTTAATGCCTGTAGTAGAAAAGATAGATCAATTACTTGCTGATGATGATTTTGTTACTATTAGTTATAACAGATGTTTCATTGAAATATGTAATCCTAGTTGGATATTCCCTAATACTAAATCAGAAAGTTTTACAATTGAATCTATTGGAGATACTCGTATTGAAACAACTTTAAATGCTGTATGTGAATTTATAACCTGGTACAATGAAAACTGATCTTCCTCTCTTAAAAAGACGACTTGGTAGATCTGACTGTTTCAAATGTACTATATGCGGTAGATATATCAGTTATGGTGATATTATGGATGATAAAGTTATTCATGAATTTACTCCTGATACTCAATACTCTATTGAAAGAGTTGATATGACACATAAAAAATGTATTGAAAATGAAAATGAAACAAGTAGATAGTATGGGAATGTTAGTTGATGAATGGACTCATGAAAGTTGTATAGCAACTATTGGAGTAGGTAATAATTGGGCAACAGTTTATCATATACAAAGTAAAAAAGAAGGAAAAGGACATGCAACTAAATTATTAATACATATGAAAAAATATTATGAAGATAGAAAGAAAATATTTGGTTCATCGGTTGCATTAAATGATAGAATGAAATGGATATTACAAAAACTTAACATAAAAGAATATAATGAAACATGAAAATACCACAATGTTATCTGATGAATGGTTAACACCAAGATATATTACAAAAGATTTGGGAGAATTTGATACAGATCCCTGTGTTCCTGTTAATATGCCATGGACTACAGCCAGGATTATGTATAACATTAATAATAATGGCTTATTAATGCCATGGGATGGCCGTATATGGCTTAATCCACCTTATGGTAAGGATATAGATGCCTGGATGAATAAAATGGCTCTAAGCAACAATGGTTTGGCTTTAGTATTTGCCAGAACAGAGACACAATGGTTTCATTCTTTTGTATGGAATGTAGCCAGGGGAATGTTTTTCTTTAAAAGGAGAATTAAATTCCTTGATATAAATGGTAATGAATCCGGAAATGCTGGTGCTCCTTCCATTCTTATAGCTTATGGAAAATCAAATAATGAAATCTTGGCAGAATATCCTTTGCAGGGACAATATGTTAATCTTGAACCGGAACTATTTATGTTTATTATTAATGATATATCTAAAACATGGAAGATAATTGTAGGTGAAGCTCTCCAGATGCTCAATGATCCTAAATTACAGGATATATATGAGTGTGTGCAACGTATAGCTCCTAATAAAGTTAAACGTAATAAATTCTTTAGAGAAAAAATAAGACAAACGATTCAATACCATTTTAAATAAAAAGAAAATTATGATTCTAGACGATGCAAAAACACACATGGACCAGATGGTAGTTTTATTAAAGAAATGCCAAGAAATTCAACCAAATTTAACGAACAAGGATTATTTAACGAAACTGGAGGATTTTGTCCAACGGTTTAAACACTGGTACCCGGAAGCATATGCTTATATAGAAGGTGGTTGCTTACAGGGAGTAAGTGCTAATTGTAACCTAGCCTTTAATTTATGGGATAATGATAATGAAAAAGAAAATCAATTTGATGAAGATAAAAATACTTATGATTTCAGACATGATGAATGGAATCAAATGATTGATGCAGGACATAAAGATGGAACCTTAAAACCAATATTATGATAGAAGGATTAACAAAATTAAGATGTGGTAATTGTGAATGTGCTAAACATTATATCTATTCTAAAAATGGAAATAAAGACAATCTTTATATTGAATGTATAGAATGTAAATCATTAACAATTGTGACTTTTACAAGACCAGAAATTAAATTAGAATTTGGTCCTGATTCAGAAGGTAGAATTACAAAATTTTAAAATTATTCTAATGGAAATAAAAAACTATTTCTGGTTATCATTCGTTGATCCAGATATAAATAAAAATCTTGGATGTACAATTATAGAAGATGCATCTAATCTTAATGAAGCTATTTCAAAAGCACATTCTCTAAATATTAATCCTGGTGGGGAAGTATTAGGTACTCCTTTAAATGAAGAGCAATTTGAAGAACAAGGTATGGAATCAAATAAATTGTATACTCCGAAAGAACTTGATGAAATGAAATTTAAAAAAATATATGAATGAAAACAATCGAATCAAACAAATTGATAGCCAAATTTATGCCTCATGAATTTTGGGTAAACATGGGATATCCAAACCAACCACCAGATAATTATATTCTTTTTCATACTTCATGGGATTGGCTTATACCTTGTATTATGAGAATACAAGAATATATTGATGCTAATAATAATGTTAAAATATTTTTTGAAAAAAACTCATACGCAATGTATCATACTGGAGATTTATACATCACTTGTAATATTACAGATACATATGAATTAATAATTGAATTTATTAAATGGTATAACGAAAATAATTGAAATATATAAAATAATAATCCTATGAAAGAAAATGTATTAGACATAGCCTTAGTAAAAGAAGCATGTCCTCTCTGTGCAAAAACAGAAGACGGACCAATAATAATGAACTCAATCCTTACTACCGATAGGGCGAAAAAAGTTGAGGAACTGAATGGTAAGGTAATCGGAATGATGGATAAGCCGTGTTCTGAATGTCAGGAACTAATGAAACAAGGTATTCTATTAATTGGAGTAATTGATTCTAAATCTAATGATCATGTAAATCCGTATCGATCTGGTAATCAATGGGTAGTTTCAGAAGAATTTGTAAGAAAATCTTTTGATTCTAAATCTGCAGAAGCAGTAGTTAAGAAAGGTGCAAGTTTCTTTTCAGTAGAAGCTGCTCACAAAATGGGATTTCCTGAATGTAATCTTAAAGCTTAAATTATGGGAGGAACCACAGGATATACAACAGAACAAGGCATATCAATGCAACAAGCCTTTAAAATTGCTCAAGAAAAAGCAACATCTGAATATGGTTATGATCCATATAATGGTGAAATAAACAATGCTAGTCTTAAAACAGATTTTACCAGATTAATGACCTTTAAAGAATGGGAAAAACATGTTGGAAATAAAATTCATGTTGGAGAAAAAGGTATAGCATGGGGATATTGTATTAGAAAACCAGTTTTAAATACAAATAAAATTAAAAGTATAGTTACCAGGATACCACAAAAAGGGGCCCGGAAATGGGTTACTATCTATGAAGTGGAAGTTAGAAGCACTGGTGAACGTATAGGATATAATAATAATCTTGCCAATGCTATTAAATCTGCCAGATCATATACTGAAAAAAATCAAATGACAACTATAGTGTACATTTCTAAAAAACTTATGCAAGGAGAAAATAAATGTGCTACTATTGTTCCTAAAAAAGCTTCTAATCAGAAACTTGGTATATATGCATTCTTTTATTACGTATCTTGTTAAAAACTAATAATATGAAATATGATTGTAGAGCTATAAATAATGGAATGACATGTCCTAATCTTATTCCATTTGGTGATAAACCAATGAAATTATTAATAAAAACCTATACATGTAGTGAACTCAATTGCATATTATGGGCTGAGATGATAAACTACAATACTCCTAATGTGAAAGTCTTAAGGGTAAAACCCCGCTTCTCTTGTTCTAAAATGGTAGAATTAAGAAAAAAGGGTGAAGCTGAACTGGTAGAATTGGCTATTGATGGTAAAAATCATAAATATTGGGACGAATGAAAACAAAAGCAAATAATGAATTAATTCCAATGACAAGGCGTTACCCTAAACTCAAAGAAAAACAACATCTAAGGGATGGTAAAATTGCTAAACATATTGTTCATTATTGGGATCATGAAGGAGATACTAATAAAGTATTTCAATACTTTGTTGATAAAAGACATTTATTATCTGATTATCGATACTGGGAAATATTACGCACTGTATGGATTGTTTGTGGTTCTATAGAAAAAGCTGATACATTCAGATTATTAATGACTAATAAGAGGAAACACAAATATTATTTTAGCACACCTGAAGAATCTGAATTATTAGCTTCATTACCAGAAACATTAACTATATACAGAGCTACTAATAATATGAATGATAAAGGACTCTCTTGGACATTAGATGAAACTTATGCAGAAAAGTATAAGGAAATGTTTAATAAATCTATGATAATCAGAAAAGAGATAAATAAATCTGATGTTTTTGCTTATATCAATAGAAATAATGAATTTGAAATAATCTTATTATGATAGAAAAAACAATTAAAGCTTACTATTGTGAATATTGTAAGAAATTTTACCGAAGCAAATCAGCTTGTGAAAAACATGAACTAATTTGTGATGAACATCCAGATAATAAAAGAGCATGTAGAGGTTGTTCTTATAACCAAGCTAAAAATATAGAAATATATGATATTGGTGATGAAGGAAAAGAATTGTATGATCGTGTATGGATATCTTTTTGTCACTTACATAATATGGCTATATATCCCCCTATTGTAGAACGTAAAAAGAACTGGTTTGATTTACCTGAATTTGATAATGTTCCAATGCGTAAAGAATGTAAAGATCGTACTGAATCAGTACATGTATCACTAAATATAAGAAATGATGAATAAAATAAATTTGGATTCAGGTCAAATATTCCTTCTTAATTCAGGTCAAAAAATTGAAAAGGATGGAAACATATATCTACATTTCCCTTTCTTTATACAACCAACCACGGTTGATGATGGTGAAATAATATATGATTCTGAAGGACTAGTATTATGTAATGTACTTACCAGAGGAGAAATTCCTGATATTGAAGCCGGTTACAAACGTGGTGGTCTTCAAGCAAACAAATATATCATCAAAAAAGCAAATGATGAACCTGTTGATCCTGCAGCCTGGTATTTTGTTCTTCGTATAGATAAAGATCCTCATGCAAGAAATGCTGCCAGAACTTATGTAATATCTGTTGGCAAAAACAACCCTCAACTTGCAATCGAACTTATGACAGCCGTTGAGAGCTATGAAAAAGAATCACTTTTTACTTGTTCTTGGTGGAGTAGATACTATCCTCATGATATAGTATTTCCTAATAACTGGAATGATGATGATCAGGAACAATGGGGTGAAGCACATGTAAACTGGAACGAATTCCTTGAAGAAATTAAACAATTTAAAAAATAATGCTAATGTTTGAATTTAGTGGTGATATAGTAGCCAAACCTAGAATGAATCAATCTGATAAGTGGAAAAACCGAAAGGTAGTTAATAGATATTGGGCATTTAAAGACCTTTTAACTCTTGAAGCTAATAAACAAAGCTTTGTACTAGGTGATGCTATAGATATAGTTTGTTATATCCAGATGCCTAAGTCATGGTCTAAAAATAAGAAGGAAATAATGAAAGGTAAACCACATAAGCAAAAACCTGATGGTGATAATATCCTTAAATCTATTCAAGATATTCTTAGAAAAGAAGATTCCGGGATATGGAAATTCCATTTTGAAAAGTACTGGTCTGAACATAGTTCTGGACTTATAATTAAAAATATTTCTTAGTGTTTCATTTTTCATGGTTAGGTAGGTCCCATTGGACGGATGGGGCCTACTTTTTTCTAAAATATAAAAAAATATGAAAGCAAATAATTTAACCATTTCAATACCATGTGGATTTTGTAAATACAATTGTCCGTATTGTGTAAGTAATATGACTTATAGTGTTACAGAAGATCCTGAACTATTTAGAAACAACCTTCATAAAGTAAGATTATTATCTGAAAGATTAGGTATAACACATATTTTAATTACAGCAAAAGCGGAACCAACACAAAATTATTCAGAACTTCTAAATGTTGTTAAAGAGTTCAAAGATTTTCCTCTTGAAATTCAAACTAATTTTTCAGCTGAATTAATAAAATATCATTATTATTTTAATGTTGTTGCTATTTCTATAGATCATCCAATTCAATTTAAACCTAAACATTGGATAGATCATAATGATAGAAATTATATAACAAGAGCTGCTGTAATGTTAACTAATAAATTTGATGGATGGAGATTGATGGCATTTATAGATGAATGTAAAAAACTTGGAATACAACAACTAACTATTCGTCAACCAACTATTCCAAAAACCATTATGACTTCTGAAAAATCTATAAATACAGCTAAATGGATTAAAGATAATTCTATGCCAAGTGCATATAAATTAATCATTCAGGATCTGCAAGAATTAATCCATGATAAAAAAGCTAAAAAGGTTCGGGATCTGATGTTTGGCTCTACAGTATATGATATCGATGGTATAGGGTTTACATACATGGAATATTGTGTTGAAAGTCAAAATGGAGAACACATGCGTTCTTTGATTTACCAAGCTGACGGACATCTTTATACAACTTGGGACGCAAGAGGTTCTATCTTATTCTAAATTAATATCTTTATTATATGAAAGGAAAAATAAAAGATCAAACAGGAATTATATCAGGAAAACTAACTGCAGTTAAATTTTCTGGTAAATACACTAAATCTGGAAATGCCATATGGGAATGTATTTGTGAATGTGGTAATACTACGTTATTAGCATCAGGACATTTGACCAGTAAGCATGTAAAAAGTTGCGGTTGTGCAGGATCATTACCAAAAGGTGTTTCTTCATTTAAAAGAATACTTCGTATATATAAAAAAGGAGCAATTAAGAGAAAAATAAGTTGGTATTTATCTGATAAAAATTTTACAACTCTTACAAAAGGTAATTGTCATTATTGTGGACAAATACCAAGTATGTCCATTAAAGCAGATAGAGCAAATGGTGAATATATTTATAATGGTATTGATCGAATGAATAATTTAAAAGCTTACACTATAAAAAATTGTGTTTCGTGTTGTAATCAATGTAATAAAGCAAAAGCAGCAATAGATTATGATGATTTTATTAAATGGATTAACAAATTAATAACATATAATAAAACCAATTTCTAATGGAAGTACCAACTTATATAGCATTAATAGGATTAAAGATGCCATATGGTGATCATGTGAATGCTTATTTTAATTCTCTACCAGATACTTTCAAACTATCTGAAGACTTTACACATTTCTATAGACTTAAACCAAAGAAACGTGTTGCAACAAAAGATAATCTAGAACCTTGTTATGGTTTACATTATCTTGTATTCTCTGATTATTTAAATAGATACTGGTATGGATTTATCAGTGAACATACAAATATGAATAAATTACTCAGATACTTTAATGATAGAAACCTCTATATATTTAAAAATAGAGAGGAATTTGATCAGAAAGAAAAAGCTATTGATGATGAATGTTTAATAATATAATAATGAGAAATTACGCAAAATGTTATTTTAGAACTTTAATAAAATGGTTATCCAATGGTAATCTTAAACCAGGTGACACTCTTAGAATGGGAATGATATTTTATGATAAAAATGGTAAACCCAGTGATGTTAAAGAAATTGTTGAAATCCATAAAGATGAATTGTAATGAAAACAGAACAACAAATAAGGGATAAATTAATAGAATTAAGAGAACGTGAAATAGAATTAACAAAAGAAATTACAGAAATTCAAACAAGAATTAAAAGACTTAAAACTAGAAAATTAAAATTAGCTAGAAAAGTTTCTAAAAATATGAAATATAGAAATCAAATAATAAATGAATTGTAATAGAAGGGCCTACGGGCCTTTTTTTATCGCCATTTGTAATCCCAAGTACTTGTCCACCATTCTTCTGTAGTATCACCATGTTTCATCTTATTAGCAAAATCATGCCATGATGCCAAATAGGGTACTGATCTCATAAATTCATTCCAACCTTGTAATTCTCCTGATGTAGTTAATGCTTTATCTGTATTCCCAATCATTAAATTTCCAGTAGCAATCATCATATTTCTTATAGCTTCTGTAGCTTTAAAAGCACGACTGAATGATACAGGACGCATTGCTGTTTCTACTGTATGAAGTAATTCATATGGATTATATTGTTGACTCAAGTTTAATATCATATAATTTCTCCACCATTTCTTAAATGTATCATCATCATCATCATCAGCAAACATCACTGCATATAAAGCACTAAATAATCCCCATATACTTATTCCAAGCATAAAATCAACAACATTCTGTTTCTGTTCTGATTCAAGTTGTGACCATTTATATTCCCGGTTCTTACTCATATTGGTAGAAGCGAGAATCCAATTAACAGTTGTACGCCAACGACCTTCATTTGTTCTTCTTATCCATTCATAAACATCAAGTTCTGTTTTCTCTCCTGTTTCTGGATCTGTCCATATTCTTTTTTCACTAAGCTCTCTATATGTACCCAATGAAACCTCAGCTCTTTTACTTGATAATGCATTTATAATAAGTCTTGGTAAATATTTTTTGAATTGTATAAAGGCCTTTCCCATCACATATACTTCAATATTAGCAGCTTCTTCTTTTCTATAACCACCCTGCATTCTCTCATGTACCCTTTTGAGTTTACTTATTTCATGTGATGTAAGTTCTGTAATTGGTATATCTCTCGAAGCAATACCTTTTCCTTCACGTTCAAATCCTCTGACACCACCTTTCCAAACAACATCATATGTACCATCTTCTTGTTTCTCTACTTGATATGAATCCCATAATGATTTTCCTGTAACTGGATTTTTTAAATAATTTAATTGTGCTGTCATTGTAGTCAATGATACATATTCCTCTGGCTTACTATGAAACATATACATATTACTTCTATTAATAAGAACATTCCTGGTAGATAATAAGAATCTTTTATTTGTAGCATAATCATAATTATCAGGTATATAATTCAATTTTCTAGCTAATAACCACATCTTATTTTTATTCAGATCTCCAAATAATGCATCTTTTGTAAAATCACCAAAATATTGTGTATCTGCAAAAGCATTATCTTCAACTCTAAAATCAATAGCATCACCTTCTATGTTTAAGAATTTACTTGCTATAGTACCTTTTAATCCCTCTCTATATGTAAGTAATTTAGCATGTAATCCATTACCTGTACCTTGAAATGGTTTTAACCACATTATTGTAGCACTGGTCCAATTAATAAGCTGCATTATAATTTTATCAGGAGAAATATTCTTTTTACCAAAAGTTATTGGTTTGCTGGAATATTTAATAGGAATGGTAACATTTTGAAGATCAGATATCATTTTCTTATCTAAGAATCGAATAGTATTTTCAAACATAGGTTGACCATTACCATATTTTTTTAATTGTAAATATGCTTTTAAACCTTGTCCTGTAGCATAAACCTTATCCATATGAGATTTATGAAGCATAGACTTATTAAATTTATCAAACATGAAAAGCACATTCTTGGAATAATCTCTACTATTTAAAATATAATGACTGTCTTGGAATTTAATAGGAAGACTCATTCTTCGATCATCAAAACCTTCAAATGTATTTTCTTCGTACCAGGTTAAAGCTCGTTTAATTCTTCCCCTTATAGATTGCCTGCTGAATTTACCAATGATATTTGCTCCTGTAATATCTCCTGCCCCTATTTGCTGACCAAGTACCCGGGCCCCTTGTTCGTAATTAACTTCTTCCTGGGTTTTCATTATCTTTGGAAACCAACCATCATAATACTTCATCTTCTTTTCCTCAGAACGATTTATATTATATAGTTCAAGCCATGAATATTTCTTCCCACCCATTTCAGTAGCTGTCTGATTCAGATAAGCTTTTTCTCCAATGTACCACTGTTGAAATTTATTATTTACAAAATTTAAGAATGCTTTTTCATCATCACGTAAATTATTCCACTCTTCATCTTCATCTGTTAATAAACGTTCTCTGGCATATCCATCAAGTTCAACTTCTTTAAAGGCAAATGAAAATAACTCAGCATAATTCACAAGAGCAAGTCTATCTATACCCCCCCTGGTAAATTTCACTTTCCCCTTCATATATCTAGCATAAATAGGCTTTAGAAGCTCATTTATTTTATTAACCTCTCTATCATGTTGCTGAGTATATTTATTCCAGTTTTCATTTCTAATTTTTACCCATGTTTGAAACACATCCATGCTGATATCATTGTAATTCCCAAACCATTCTGTAAATACTCCTATATCCTGGGATGAACTAACATCTATCTGTAATCCCGGATCAGAACGCATAATAGCTATCTCTTCATATAATACCTTTAGTCTTTCCAATTCATCATCACGTAATTCATCATGACGCACCTGACGTTGTTCTTTAAAGCGACTTAGTATAATAGTCATTTCAAGAACTTTTCTACGATATGCCTCTTCAGGAGTAAATTCATTATCGATTAGTTCCTTGGTTAAACTATCACTGGATTTAGCAGTATAATGTGTAGGGTTAAAAATATCAGGACTATTTTCAAGCATATAATCCTTAATATTTGGATCAATACCCGCCTCTTTCAAGGCTTTCTTATCATTAAAGAATGATTCTACCATACGTAAATAAGCACGTACCTCAACAAACCTTTCATTATCCACACGTTCTGCCATCCAATCATCAGGAACCCACATAACCATCAGGTCCCTAAATTTCATTTCTTTATTATTAAGCTTAAGCATTACTGCATACATCATTACCTGTAGTTTGGCATGTTCCCTTTGATTATCTGTAATAAATACTTCCTGCTGACCATATTTAAGTGGTTCAGTGGATGTTCGCTTACCAAAATTCCTACCTGTTTTCCAATCAATAATACTCCATGTATTATCAGCATGTCCAATTAATGCATCAACTGATCCTCCAAAACCAAGTTTCTCATTCCATACTATCTGTTCTGGAAGGTATGCCATATCTTTTAATGTTTCCGGGATATCTTCCATTAATACATTAATACCAGCATTTTTAAATATCTTCTGTAATGTAGCAGGATCAAACACCCAATCATAATTGGATGGGGATATTTGATTTTCAGATAATGATGCCAGGTCATTTATCTCTTTGGTGATATCATCATTATTTAATCTTAGATTGAATAGTTTATTAGCCACCTTCACAAAATTCAAGTGTACGATCTTACCTTTTATCTCACCAAACTTAAGCTCACTTTCTTTACGGGTTTTGAATTCATTATAATCCTCCATCTTACCTTCATCAGTTCGAAACTTATGTTCCTTTTCTGTGTCTTGCCATTTCATATCCGCAAGATTCTGTGCCCAGGATACTAGAGGATCTATTACTTTATTTGAGAAAAAAGATATCATCCCACCTTTTCGATCAGTAATTCTACGAATACGATCTGCAGTAGCTTTAATTATATAACTATTACCCTCTAACCCGTTTTCAAGCTTTTCTACATGTACCTTCTCTGAATGTTCCTTGATATTATTAGCGGTATTCATAATCTTTTCCCGGGTTTTATCCTTAACCTCTTCCTTGGCTTCCGGTTCAGTCTCTACCTCAATATCTACATAATTTATAGATTTTAAATTGTAATAATTACCAGCTGCATCTTTATAAAGGTCCTTAGATACTCTAATAAGATCAGGTCTTTGGACCTGTTCCTTTACAAGACCAAGGAGATGATCCGAAATCTTAAATTCTTCTGAATTTTTCCATCCAAAGAATTCTAAAATAGCATCTATAATTCTTCTTAGGGCACTTTTCTGCTCCGATGATTCATAAATAGCATCCATGGCTTCCGAGAACTTACCATCATTAAATATCTCTGACATAAATTCAATAATATCAGTAAGTCCATAAATATCATCTTCCTTTTTAACAATGAAACCATGTCTTTTATATACTTCCTTGACAGCATTAAAATCAGATTCATTTTTAAAACGAAGAACCCCTTTTTTATCTACTGTAAAATGTTGTTTAATAATAGAATCAATTTTTCCTTTAAAATCTTTATCAGTCAAATAATTAATAAGAGTTACAGAATGAAACAGTTCATGAGTAAAAGCAGTATCTGTATGCTGGACAACATCATCTTTAATTTCTTCAACTATCTTATTTATATCAATAGCCACAGTTCCATCAGGATAGAACCTGGCCCATGATCCGTCTAAATCTTGTCTGATTATCTTAATATCTCTTTTAAGTATCTCATCACGTAATGTTTCAAGGGCTTTTTTTCTTATTCCGGAAGGGATACTATTAATAATACGATCTAAAATTTGATATACTTTTCCGTTCTCACCAGTAATAAGCTCCGCACTTGCTTTATTTACAGATTGTTTCTCATTAATAATACTGGACTTAGGCTTAAGATCTGCTTTTTTTACTTCCGTTATTTTAGAGTCTTTCACTGTTACATTCGTACCTTCAATTTTTGTGATTTTTTTATAAGCTTTATCCACTCTGGTAACGTCATGATGTTGTGTAAATGTTATATCATCACCAACCTTAAGATCTGAACCATGATACTCAAACATTTTACTATTAAGATCGTTTACAGTATGATTATAGGTAAGTCCACCAAAATGATCTTCCACTATATATCCCTTGGTAAGAACTTCATCTGAAGTATTATAGAATTTAAATGGATTAACTCTTCCTATCCTTTGATAGTATACTGTATCGGCTGTTTCACCATTCATTCTTATAAATGCTTGATATCCACCTTTAAAAGATCTGGTAACTATATATTTATCATGTACTTTACCATCAGGATTGCTATAAGATCTATCATAAAAGAAAGAATCTGTACGTCCACCATAAAAATCTATCCTGTCATTTCCAATATACATATCACCTTGTTTAACTGGCTTACCGGTAAAAAAGAAATGATCCTGTAATCTCCTACCATGATTAATCACAAACTGGATAGCAAAATCATCCTGTATATTATCCCAAAATATATCTGATGCAGCACTTGTGGCATTTTCAAGTATCTCATTAAATAGTCCATCTACTTCAGCATACATCTCCCCTGGTAATATAGAACTGTAATTAGAAGATCCGAATTGTAATCCCCAATTCATTACTCCATAACTGACAAATTCTTTCTGGAAATTACTATAATTATTATCTGCAATCTCTCCTTTTCTTTCAACCACAGTATATGCTCCAGTTTTCTTGTTATAATTAACCTCATATTTATTAAGTTCCAAAAATGCTGATTGAAAATCAAGTTGATCATCAGTATCTAAGTGAGAACCACCATCAAATCTCAACTCATATGTTTTTGTAATGATATTATAAACAGGACTGATATGATCCAGGAATTGATTATTTATTTCTTTACCTGTTTTAGCTGTTTGCTTACCCATGTAATCCGTCAATGCAAAGATTTTCTTAATAAAGATCTGGTTTATTGCCTTTGGACCGGTAATAGTAATTATATCATTCCCTATTTTATATTGATACTCAACATCTCTCTCGAGTGAATACTCACCAGAATAAATTTCATTTGCAATAAGATAGGTCAGCAATTCATTTCTCATAAACTCCCCTTTGTCTTCCCTGATAGTAGAAATCTTAGAAAATAATGCCAATGCTTTTTCAACATGACTATTAAATTCTGGACTATATTTAAGAAATTTTTGTTCGATTAAACCATTAACCTCTCTGAGTTTATTAAAGAATGATAAGATATGCATATTTTTTTCGAAGAATTCCGGGATTAGAAATGGAAATTCTGATGATATCTGATCAGGTATCTTACCATCAACACTTACTTCACCAAAGAGTTTTATTGCAGACTCAATACTATCATCGATCTCAACTTTAGTAACCGGTAATGTTCTGGCAATCTTAAGCCATTTTGACATATTGCTTATTTGATCACCAATAGCTTTTGCTTTTGCAAATTCCTCTATTACTCTGAGTTGAAAGGTCAATTCTTTTAAATTACCATCAGGGATATCACTTATGCTATTATATTTTTTAATTTTAATTGATAGGTTATCATCATTTAACTCGATCTCATCTGTATCTACATCTGTTTTACCAAGTTTATACATAATATGTTCACGCACCTTTTCCAAAGAACCTATTTTAGAATAATCCCTGATAGATGGTTGAAGTAAAATATTATCTACTGTCTCAAGGGGTACTCCAAGACCACGCATAGTTATAAATGCATCTATAGTTTCACTTGTAATATTCAATGAATGAAGGGCCAGTACCCTGATATTATCAATAGCAGCATTAATAAATCCATCGATTGATGTAAAAAGATTTTCACCATCTTCTTTAATGCCATCATATAACTGGATCTTACGAAACTCATGATCATTGACAACAATCCCGGAAACATCTTCTTTTAATTCAGGCATTGTACCCTTGCTATTTGTTCTAAGTAAATATGCAAATGCTTTGGCAGCATTACCAAATACTCCGGTTGCTGTTGCAGCACCAAAGATTACATCATGAGCTTCAAGCTTATGATTAGTATTACTCAAATCAAAAGTTACTTGTTCTTTAGTTAATCCCTCAGCCCTATCTTTTTCCTTATAAATAGGATTCATAGGAATAGGAGATAACATATCTATTTTATTCTTTGGATTGCTTATAAGATCAAGTAATTCATGAACAACAGTATTTTTATAATACTTGATTTCCTCTTCCCTGGTATCAAACTCTTCTTTCTTTTCATTAAATTCCCATCTACCATTTTTTCCTTTGTAATATCCTATTGGTTCATATTGATTTTCATGTCCTTTTGGATAATGATATCTGTTTATCAAAAATAATGAGTCTACATCAAAGTCTGAACCATGTAAAGCAACAAGTAAATCCGGAGCTATAACAACATTAATATCAGGAGTAGAATAAAATCCTACAACTTTCATGGCCACTCCACTATGAATATCTGAAGAAGGAATCCTGAATCCTAATAAATCAGGAAGATCATAAAAATCATGAGCGTCTTTTCCTTGTGCTATTGCAGCCTTGATTCTATCTTCATATTCTCTTGGTAATATCCCCGATGGAAGTATAACCTCAGCAACAAGATTACCCTGATCATCTAGTTTATATGCTAATTTCTGAGCTCCTTCATCAATAATTGATTTACCATATTTACGAACACCGGTTTCTGATTGTAATACAAGTTTATTACCCGGGAACTTAATATGAACAATTGAATCACTTAAACGATTAGCCATTTGAATGACAAGCTTATCTGTGATATTAGGAAAATTATGAGATATACCACTCTTAAATAAATCTGACATTCTCTCATTACCACGACCTTCAAGTAAATTTGAAAGGGCATCTCTAAATGTTTTCTTATTCTTAAATCTACTCAAAAATGTCTCTCCTTCAAGATTTGATATTTTAGCCAATGCATTATATGCTCTCTTTGCTCTATCAATATTCTGATCCAGAACACTCATTAAATAGATAAGCTGTGAGGGTTGTGTTGTTCTACTTTTAATTTTTGATTTAGGATCAAGCTGTAATCTGTAATCACGATTAAACACATCAATAGTCATAGTGTCCATTATCTCATATTCACCGGTAAGTATTTCAGGATAGGATGCTGTAGCCTGTGGCATTCCTAATTTCACTCCTGAGGCGAATATAGCCTCATCTACGCCTTTTTTTTTCCTTAAGTTATACCTAAGTACCCCTAGAGATGGGAACTCCTCAACAAGCTCGTCTGTGAGTACAATAGAGGAGAATTTCAATCCGGTAACAACTCCATTGTCATTTATTGAATATACAACAGGTTTTAAAACCTCATTAATACCAAAGTCTTCTGTAAATCCAGCGTTCTCTAATTCTTCAAATCTCTCTGGTGTCATAAATCCTTGCCCATCTGTAGAATCAAAATTATCTGTAAACTTATCAAGTAATGCAGGAAGTTTTTCTTTCTCAGCATCGGTAAGCAATGGAAGTAATCTATTTTTAATATCATCAATACTCTTAATGGAATTTCCTAATACAACAAACTTTACTTTTTCCTTTATTCCAAATGTTTCATTTACAATAGGAATAGATCCCGGTGCCGTGGCAAGGGAATGTCTTCTCATAACATCCTCTTCATTTTCAAATTGATTGTTATCTCCAAGGATAAGTTGATTAAGGAAATATGAATTCACATAATCATTCATCACATAAAGCTCAACTAGTGGAAGGATATTCTCTTTTAGAATATTATATTCCTTATTTGCTGTAGTAATAACAAGATCATCTTCACCCTTAAGCATATTTACTTCCTCTTTACTAAGGAATTTACGCAGATTACCTATATGACCAGCTAATGAATCAAATGGAACCTTATTATCTATAACTGACTGAGCAAATTCATCTGCTTCACGGGCTAATAACTCAATTACTTTATCAGTATATTTATCTATCTCTTTTGGAGAAAGCTTTTTCGTTGTTATATTTCTCTTACCAAGAGCCTCTTCAAGAAGTCTCATATTTATGAATCTCTTACTTTCTGTTTGTTTAATAGAATCAAATTTTTCAGATTCATTAATTTGTTCGATAGCTATTTTTATATAATCACGAACTTGATCTTTGGTTTTAACCCCAACCTCAGCTGCTACTGCCTGGGTACGTTCATTGGGATATAACCATTGGAAATAACGTACATCAACATCTTTTGACCTTCTGATCCTATCCATAAAACCGGCAATGAAAGTACGGGTGATATAATCTTTACGATTCTCATTTTTATAAGAAGTAAATGATTCACTAAAAGATCTGTCCGATATTTTCTTAATACCATCATTATTTATAATAGCACTTATCCTTGACTGTCCAGATATAAAAGGATTCTTTTTAAAGTAATCAGCTTCCAAATATTTTGGCAATACAGATTTAACCTTTGAATAGATCTTAGAACTGTTATTCATTAAGTGAGTGAATACAGTATTCATAAATGATGATGTGGACCATAAGTATCTTTTCTTCCCGTCACCAGTCTTAATATTTGTAGCTCTCATATATGAACTACTACTACCAATTATCGTAGATAAGAGATTAATAAACTTAGGATCCTTGGAAATAAGATAATCAAGTCCTATCTCAAATTCTTCTTTAATTACTACACCAAATAAATGTTCTTCAGTTTTTTTAATAGTACCCATCTCTTTATTAGCACGGTCAAAGAATCCTATAATAGAATTATATAATTCATCTGATGCAACATCTGGTAAGGTAGGGGCCAGGTGGCCAAGGCCAATATGCTTAAGGAAACTCTTTACAAATGTATACCTGTTCCCGGCCAGCTGCTTACGATTACGGTCCAGCCATTTATTTAGAAATTCATCAAGCTCATCACGATTTGAAATCTTATTTCTTAAAGCTTCTTCTATCTGTGATTTAATGGTAGTACGTACACCGTATGTAGATGCAGGTATGTAGCTGATAGAAAACAATCCCCCACTTTCATTCTTTCTCTCGACAACAAAAAAGTCTTTTTGATTCTGGTTATTAAGAAGATTATTTATTGCCTTGAACTTACGAAGTTTCTGATTATGATTAAAATAAGAGATAACATCATCAACAGGAATTTCTGTTTCCTCAGAGATACGATCTATAAACGCTATAGTAGTTTCCTTATTCTTCCTGTTAATGGGTATGATATTTAAAACCTCAGCAGAATGTTTACCATGAATATCCTTTACAGACTCTTCATCTTTAACAAATATATCTTCAGTAACAAACTTAGCCGTGTTACTCAGAGATTCATTTTTACTATTCTTTGGTGGCCGAACTATCTCCTGATACATCTCCTTTAGATTATCAGCTACAATCTTAACCCTTGGATTATTACCAAGCTTTTTAACCATCTGATCTATCTGTATAATAAAATCTTCATTCAACTGAACACCTTCTAAAACTTGTAAGGTTCTGATATATGCTTCACGCCATTTCATGTACGCTTCATCATTCAAAGATATATTACTAAGGAAATCCTTTACCAATAAACTAATTTTATCTTCCTGATTAACTTCATCTGAATTTCTTATATGATCAATAAGATTGGTTTTATTATCTCCTTCTTTATATTCTTGAATAATCTCCTCTTCAGTCATTGACTCATCAATTCGAAGTTCTACAGGAGTGGTAATCTTATAATTCTGAAATAAAGATTTCCAAAGAGAATCAAAGTTCTTCAACGCCAAGGAGTAGGTAACTTTCTTTTCATTACCACGTAAATACTCAGCCTTTGTTAGTATATCAACACCGACATCATATTCTTTTAAATCACTTAACAATCCTTTATATAAATTCTCCAGCTCCTGTCTTACAATAAAATCTAATTCTGAAATAGATACAGGATATAATTTTCCATCCTCTTCATACTGGTATCCATCTCTCTGTATTTCATTTACAGCGGTAAGGATTATATTCTTAGACTTTTTATAGTTCTCAAGGGCTCCCTTAAATGTATCAGTACCATTTCCAAAATCCTTTACCAGGTCACGCATTTTTCTTTTAATACCTGTAGCATCATTCTTAGACTTTACAAAATGTCCCGACTCAATTGTTTCGAACAAGCGATCAAGATTTTTTACATTCATATTCATAAAACCAAATACCTTTGATAGCATGTTAAAGAAATCCATTATGACTTTATTCAATCCTTTGATTGGTTTTCTGGTATGATCATGCCATTTCTCATTTGCCAGTTCTTCTATCTCTTCCAAAGACTTGTTCTTATACTGTGGAAACTGCTCTTTAAATGCTTTCTCAAATGCTAGCTGTTCTTTTCCAGTAAGAAATTCATTAAATATCTTATGGAATATCTCATGACGTAAAGGCTTAACAAATGTTTTACCATCCTTACTCATGACATAAGCAACCTGATCTTGATAAAGGCCATATGAACTTTCTCCAGATAGAGCATCGATAATCATTTTTTCTACAAACTGTAATGAATCTTTATCATCTTTCAATGAAGGCAACCATCTATGAGCCATCTCTAAAGCCTGTTCAATTGTAACTACTTCCCCGGGATCATTACCGGCACGTTTTGGTGTAAGCCTTTTCTTATCGGGTTTATCCCAACGCCTACGAATTTTCTTTACTCCCTCACCAACCTTATCTTTTACTTTTTTGCCTGGGGCTTTTTCCGGTACACCCTCTTCAGAAATATCTATAGTCCCGGGATCCAGTTCTACCTGTATTCTGGTCCTGTTAATATCCTTGAGCCTGGAACCCAATACCTGTTCTAATTCTCCCTCATTTGTTCCAAGATCTTCACCTAACTTATTAACCCATGGTAATAGTAAAGGGTAATATAAATTATTGTTAATACCATTCTCATCAAAAGATAATATCTCATCCAATGTTTCCATGGTAATAGGATCCGACTGATGCTTCTCTCTCTCTTCCCTGAACTCAGTTGCACTTATTCCCTTGACAGTTGTACCTGCTTTATTTTTATACTGCAATAAGATATCTTCCAGAAATGTTAAATTATCTTCTTCGGTATATTTCTTTGAGTCCTTTAAAAAATCACTCAATTTAACAGGCATAAGATCTTCAAGCCCTTCCTTTGTTGCCTCTTCCTTAATGGATTTATAAATAGCGAGTAAGTGCTGATAATAAACACCACTGGTAGATTTCTCACTAAAAATAGACTTAGCTTTAGTGATATACTTAACTGTAATTTTCCCGTTTCTCTCGATACTTATTCGTTTGGTAATAGCAAAAGATGATTTAGGATTCGTTTTAGCAATTACATTAAGCCTGATCTGTAATGGCCCATCTTCTGCTTTAAGACCCATCTCACGCAAATACTTTGTCTGATCCGGATTACGGGTACTGGTTCCCTTTATATATCCCGTCTTCTCTTCCCACTCATAAGAATTATCTTTGTCTAGTTCCGGTCCTGATTTTAACCACGTTTTATATTCTTGTTCTGTATCAAATTTCTTATTAACCTCTCCTGATTTATAGAATGAAGGAATATAATCCTTTGATAACTCATTAAGTAAATTAAATTGTTCTTCTGTTATCTTTGGAAACTGTCTCTCTTTTGCTTCTTTGGTATATACCTCATAGGTATAACCATCTTTTTCTTTTCTTACAATCTCTTCATTTTGTACCTCAAAGTTTTTTCTGAATCGCTTTAACAATTCATTAACATATGGATCTCCTAATTTACCAATACCAGCATCTTCAACCTGCTTCATTACTGACCGGAACTTATCAATTGCTACCATGTGCTGATCATCACGGCGCATTCTGCGTCCCGTTAAGCGTATAAATTGATTGGTATGCTCACGTATGATCTCCAGATATGGAATACCTGCAGTAAGCCGATTATCACTGGTTGTATATATTTTAACTTTAAATGTTAATTTCTCTCCCTTAAAAACCTCTTGGACTTTTTTCTTTAACCCGGCTATAAAACCTATTCCACTACGAGATATATCATCACCATAGATGTATGATAATGAAGAGGCTTTTTTAATTACTCCTTCAGCTAAGACATGATTACCTGTAGATGCAGGTTTAATGGTACCATACTTTCCTTTGGATAAATAACCATCTGTAGTTTTCTTCTCTGCTGATTTAAGAAGTAGCTTCTTTCCAATCTTGGTATTATCAAATTCATTTTGAGACATTACACCTATCAAGCTCCATACATCTCCAATAAGTGGGGTACCATCAATATTAATATGTTGTGCTACAATATGTATTTCATGTAATTTAGTCTTCGGATTTAAAACATGAATGTATTTAACCCTGGATCCTTCACGTACAAATGGTTTTGTATCCTCAAATTTACCCTGATTTTTAATAGGATCATATGAAGGAAACTCCAATTCATGAACCTGTCCACTTTTAACCTGTTCTGAATCTGCAAACTTACCACCTATATCATCAACATTCTTTGAACTTACCGGATCACCATCATTATCTGACTGATCTGTTTGTTTCTCAGTGACTTGTTCTTCTTCTTCAGGAGTATTATTAAATATCTGAGACTGTTTAATCCCTGCAGCTTTCAGTTCATCTCCTAATACACTAACTTCTAATTCTAACCTGGCAGTATAATCAGCACGAACCTCAGCTGCTCTTTGATCAACATCTTCCTGCTCTATCTTTCCTGTCTCATATCCCCAACTATCCCCTTGTTCGTATGATACAATAAAAGTATATGCCATAGCCCGTGAAATGGAAGTATACATTGCATCGTTATATTTCCTGACTTTATCATATTCTTTTGGATTAATATCAATATAAACTTCATCATACTCAAGACTTGAAATCTCATGTGGTAAGAACACATCAACACCTTTTTGTTTATACTGTTTCTTCTGTTCTTCATTTCCAACAACAACTGCCCGAGATCTTTTATTTACTTTTTTATGAATAGCTAGTTGTGTTGTAAGATCAACCACGCTATTAGACACATGTACACCTATAGCTGGTAATCCAATATTCTCAGAAGCCATACCAATAAAGTTCTTAACCTTACCAGGGAAGTCTATGAACATATTCTGAGCCCTGATAATCGCAGTGTTTCCTGAACGAAATACTGTTGTTAATGGAGAAAGTTCTTTGATATTAAGGATAGCACCAACTATACGATTTATAGGAGCACTCTCCGATTCTTTATTTAATACTTGTGCCGGATCCCCAAGGACAACAACCTTCAGATCTTTGAATTCATTCTCATGTCTTTTGACATTTGCTTCTGTAATCTTATCTGCCAACTGACCAAGTTCTTCAGAAGATAATTTAGAGACTTCATCAACTATAACAAGTTCTATTTTTTCATTTTGTAATTGCTCTTGAGTAATATCCTGTGCAAGTCCTGTATTTTTAACACCATCAAGAGTACTTTGTAAAACTTTTAATGCATTCTCATGTGTACTTAATGCAATTATATTATCATAAGTCAGACCTATTAACTCGGGAAAATAAAGGGCCATTAATTGAGTTTTCCCTGTACCGGCCAATCCTTTTATATAATACCATCCATGATATTTGATATGACGCTTAGATAAACTTTCTTCCAATTGAAAAACAGCCTCACGAAGGGCAATCAATTGCTGATTACTCGGAGCATGTTTTTTGCTTTTTGCTACACTAGCCTCAACAGCAATTACATCTGCAATATTCTTTTTACTCTTAAGCCTGTCTTTTATTCTGGTAAGCCCGGTTATTTTAATATGTGGTTCTAAAATAGTCAGTAATTCTTCAGGTGTTATATTTTTATAACCAAGATCTGAGCCATTAATAATAGCTTCATATAAAGCCAAAGGATCCTTATTACGCATAAAGAGATCTAATATACTCGCCTCGTCCAGTTCAGTGCTATAACGATCAAATAAGATACCAATTATATGATCTATGGCTTTAAATGGATTGTGTTCATAACCAGCAAGGGAAAGCTGTGTATTTACGCCACTTGGATCATTAGAAGGTAATTTCTCAAAAGCCTTATTAAACTGTTCGTGTAAAATTTTAAGCTTTTCATCTATATTTTCAATGAGCTTATTCTTTTTACCACTCTTTTTAACCAGGTCTATAATCTTTTCTGCAAAAATTGAATCACCAGTAAAATTATATTCCTCACTTTTAATAGTTGCAGCATCATTTAATATAGATGTTAATATATCTTCACCGATAATATCAGAGATTAACTTATAAATATCACTATCTATTATCTTAAATATCCCTTCTTCAATCTTAATACCAAGTGCTGAGAATAAAGCCCGGGAATAATTCACCATACTACGGCGATCAATAGTCTTTCTGTTTTCAAAATTTTCTTCAACCTTTGGGCGTATCTCCTCAAGCTCTGTAATAACATCATTAACACTTTCAATATATCCTTTAAATTCATTTGTTGTAAGCATCATTTTACGACCAGGCATTGCATATATCCTCTTACGGTTTTTTAATTCACGAAGAGTCGATCCAACAATATTAGCATCATCAAATGATTTGTTACTCTTAAATGTATTTGCCAGATTAATAGCTCTTTTAACAGGATAATCTGCAAATTTACGCTGGAATCTCCTGTGTGTTTTAATCTTATTTCTGGAAACCTTCTCATCATTTGCCTTGGTCATTTCTCGAAGTGCATTTAAAGCTTCTTTTGCTAAGATTTGATCAGCAACTCTTTTTTGATATGCATCAAGGTATTTACTATTCCTATCAATAGCAGCCTGTATTTCAGGTGTTATCGCAGGATTAGGAATTTGTCTTCCTTCCGGAAAGCCCTGTTCGTTTATAAATGCTTCAGTAATTTCTTCAGGATATGACTCATTAAAAGCCTCTCTTTCTGCAACTTTCTTTTCAGCCCTGCTTAAGTTTTTATCTCGTTCACCAACAGCCGTTTCCATCTCAAGTACTTCCTCTTCCGAAAACATCACACCACTTATACCAGCCTGCTCTGCCATTTTTAAAGGAACTGAAATAGAAGCACGTCCTGATTTTGTTTTATCAAGTTCATCCCTGATAGTTGCTTTTTTAGAATACTGATCACCTAACTCTTTAAAATAATTATATTTCGTACCAAATGGTCTGGACATACCAAGAGCATTGTCATAAGTGATATCATAATCATATATCCATTCCGTTGAAAAAGGTGTTGACTTACCATTGATATCAAAGAACTCATCAATTTCATACTGAGCACGAATACGTTCTTCTTCAGTATCAATCTCCTTATTGAAAATAGCCTTTTGCTTTAGTAATGCCTCTTCCTGACTTGATATTTCTTTTTGATATTCCTTCTTTAATTTCTCCCTGGTATCTTTCCTTAATAATAATTTTGTTCTTTGTGAACTATCTTTTAATAAACGATCTATTTGCTCACTGGTTTCCTTGGATATATTTTCATCTAATTTCAGATCATTAAGGAAATCCCTTTTCATCTTCTCCCCGAATAATGTTTTCTGAACAACATCCTTCCAGAATCTATCATCTTTGTTTTCAGTAAAATCATCAAGATCCATCAATGCAGTTTCAGCTTCTTCATATGCTTCACGAAAAGGAGCTAAAGACTCTTTGGTAAACTGTTGGGTTATACCTTCATCTTGTAATTCAACCGGGACTTGTAACTCCCGTTTTAAAAGCAGTTCATCTACTTCATCAAGATTAGTGATACCAGGAGATGTTGCATACCTGTAATACAATCTTGCCAGTGCATCATTGTTAACAGCCTTCAGGTGAATATCATCACCATTGACGGCGGCGGCCATTGCTTCATCATAAAGGAACTTATTGTTCACCATGTACAGAAACATCCTACGAAGTTTCTCAGGATCCGTTGTTACTTCTCCATTCTCATCATAATATCCTTCTATTTCAATAGTCTCACCATTTACAGTCTTTTTATTCTTATGTTTTTGAAATGGTGCAGATATATGTTCTGTATACCATTGGTTATTAATATCTAATATCTTTGTCAGATCATCCCAAATTTTCTCTTCTTCGGAAATAAATTTCTTTTTAGCCATTGCCTGTCCTACTCCACCTATCCCACCAAAACCTAATCCAATGAGAGCTCCAAGCATCATACTTTTCTGACCTTCTGTTGTAGCCCAATTATCTACCCACTGATTAGCAAGGCCATTCATATAATCACCCCAATCTTGATTACTTGATATCTTACGTTCATTATAAGTTTGTAAAGAATGCTGCATACCTTCTTCCCAAAGTCCTTCAGTCAAAGCACTTAACCCTCCTCCTTTAAGTCCCTCTTTCCACACTTTGATATCACTAGCTGTCATTTTACCACTACGTACTGCATTACGTACTCCCTTGGCAGCCCGACCAGCTGAACCATACATAAATCTACTTTGAACATAATTAGGAAGGATAAGAACACCAAGATTACCTCTATATACACGGGCGGCACCCGGAGCAACCTGTTCTTTTATTTCTTTCTGTAAGTCTTCCGGAAGTTGTTTATACGCTTCTCCATATTCTCTGTATGAAATAAAATCTCGTTGTGAATCATTATAATCTTTTGTTTCAAAACCTGATTCACCCATAGCATTTAATACTGTAGCAGATATAGTTTTTACACTTTGTACAGCTTGCTTACCCTTGGTTGTGGCAAGAAAAGCTTTTGAGAATAACATTCCTTTGGATGCAGCACCAATACCAGCACCGGTTACATACGCCATTCCAAGAAATGCTATACCATCTAAAAGATCATTTGCCCAAAAAGCAGTACCCCGCATTTGATCTTTCAAACTTCCATATCTTTCATAATGATGTTTATAAACAGGTAGTTCTTCAAGTAACTTATCATCTACTATCTTAAATGTCTCAGCTAATTGATTGTCCCAAATCATTGCTGGATCAACATCTGGTTCAAACTTTGTCCCTTCTTCAGTTGTAAGAAACTTAGCAGCTTCAAACATATAATCAACACCATAATTTATTGCTCCGGCCATATGAGCTACATTCTGTCCTATCTTTGGAAAGATACTTGTACCTCTACTAACAACACCACTCGCTACTTTACTAATAAAAGATTGATTGGCAGCAAGCACCCCTTCTTCATCATAAATAGGCTGACCTGTACCCTCAAGTCTTCTTGAAGTAGATTTAGAATAATCAATATCAAAATAAGATTGTTTTCCCCTTCCTGTATTAAGCTCTAAAATATCTTCATCTAAAGGTAAAGTTTCTTCAATAGGAAGTAGATTTTCATCTAGTGTTGGAGGCATGATCGTTTGACCATCTAACTTTATCCATGTTCTATTCTTCTTGGCCATTTCTAGAATTTAAAATTGAGTACGAAATAAATCATAAGTTTGTTCTAATTCGATTAACTCTTCTTGTAATTGAGCTTTTATTGTAGAATCATCTGTCTTTTCAATTTGATCTAATAAATATTCCTGAGTTACTTTATACCTCATAGATACTGGATATGGATCATCATTTATCTTTCCTAATTTAACTTTTTTAAAACCCTGTGGATTAGTTTCAGATCTTTCATTAGATACTCCATCTGAAGGAGTTCTAGAATTTGGATCTTCAGTATAAATAAGCAATTCCAATTGATCGGTCATAATATTTTTACGAACCATCATTGGTGTATCACCATATTGAATTCCTCGTTCTTCCTTTGTCCATTTATCAGCTACATCTACATCCATTAAACCTCTGGTATTTTTAATATAAAATACATCACTGGATCCTTGAGAATCTTTTTGATTATAAGTATAAAATGCTGATTCAAGTCTCTCCTGATCACCTAAAATACCAGACATATCAATATAATAATCTTCTCCATCTACACTAACAGATAAGTTACCAGGTCCAAAAGTTGTTGATTTAGAATCTACAATACCATTGATTTTAAATGATACACCTTTTCTAAAAACTCTATTCCTATCTAATGGTGACATATCTTTATGATCTTTATCTCCTACCTTTATAATTCTAGGACCTCTCCATATAGCTGAAGCATTATCAGCAGTTATTACACCGGCTTCTGTATGACTTGCAAATGCTTCATCAACAAGATCTCTTAAGCCCTGTGGTATAGAAGCACTATTCCATAATAATACCTTATCAGAACTTTTAGTCTTAGCTAAATCATTAATTTCTTGCTTTTGCTTTTTCCTAACCCATAATTTATCACTCTTTGTCCATTCCTCAAGAGGTTTGTCTTTAAAACTTTCCCGATCTCCAAATGGACTTTTATTCCAATCTATAGTCGATTCATTAAGTATAGTATAATAAGCTTCCTTTTCACTTATATCATTAGAGAACATTGATTTACCATTTGCAGTATTTTGATTCTCCCAACTTGATATTGCCTTAGTCATGTGCCTCTTATAATTATTCCATGTAATAGTATCATAAGCTTTAGCATCAGGATTTTTATCAAACTTTTCAATATAACTTTCAATGGCCGCTTTATTATCTTCATAATTTTTATCAAGCGCAGCCCATACATAGTTCCTTCTATAATCCCGTGGAGTTAATACTCCTGCTGGCCAAAAAGCCGCATCTTTAGCGTCATAATTATAAAGTTTCGAAGGATCCATAATATCATTTTCATCACTTATATTATTAAGAGCACCCCAAAATCTTTCACCACGAATAATATCAGTAACTATACTGCTTGCTCTATCAATAACACCTGGATCACCTAAACCACCACCTATATTACCCGGAGTATCACTTCCTGAACCTGTATGTACTGGTAATGATGTAGTACCACTTACATCTTTCTCCTCTTCCTTCTCTTCTTTATTAGTAAACTGACCAGGTAATAATTGTCCGGTTGCTCGAGTTTTTTCTGCAAAAGTAAATTCCTGCCTGTAATCCTGCAAGTAATCAACAATACCTTCTTTATTAAAATCATCACCTAACTTAGCTTTAATATATTCAGATCCTTGCATCTTACCACTTAAAACTTGTTCACTTAAATCATCGATTGTCTTTCCTAATTGTACATCATCACTTGATTCATAGAATTCATTTACATATTCCTGTAATTTATTTCCTTTATCATCTTCAATAATATTTCCCTCTGCATCTTTAACATATTCTAATCTACGTCTTGAACCAGAAGTAGTTTCAACACCTTTTAATACATCTCTTATATACTCTTCACTTTCTTCAGGACGAATAAGGTTTTGATACGGAGTAAATCCTTCACCACTTTCTATCTGCCTTACTTTTCCATCTATCAGATTAGGATTAATATCTCTGGAACTTGCATTCATAGTCATTTGTGTATAAGCAGGAGTAGCTTCACGATCCTGTAAAATAGTCTTTACATCCATATCATTTTGCCATGCAGCACGTATCTTATTTAAATCACGCATAGCAGGAATAGAAGCAATATTATCACCTTTACCATACTTCTCCATCCAGTTCTGAATATTACCCATATGTTTTTTCTGTACTTCCTGGGATAAATCCTGAGTACTGGCACCCGGCATTAATGCAGATATAAGCGCATTTGTATCAGCAAGAGTTTCATCTGCCCTTTCAGTACGCTGTGTACGATAATCTTCAAGTGCCATCATCTCCTGAAATGGTACCTTATCCTCAACAAATTGAGAAGTATATTGAGGTATTGCAGGATTGTAAAATCTATTGATGCCTCCCATAATATTAAGTATTAAAATCCATATTCTAATTCAGTCTCAAATTCCTCTACACTTCCTTTATATGGAAGAGATGGATATCTATTTTTAGTTGTTCGGGGTACTAATCTTTTCCTACCATCTTTATCAGTTATAATCATCATATTAGGATTAAAAGCACTTCCCATTGCTGTATTTACTTTTTTTGTTGTATCATCAAACCGCTTTTTTTGAATTTTATCTTTCATTGCTTTATTTTGAATATCACCTTCAGGATGAAATAATTCACTCATCCAATCTTCTTGTTCAAAAGGTTCTGACATTGATGAAGTAAAATCTAATCCCTTAGAAATAGCATCATTATTTGAAAGATTATCATTTGGATATGCTGTCATATCTTGATTTGCTCTAAATCCTCCTAATTCCGGATCATATGTTCCTGCCTGGTTTAAAATATTAGATGGTGCTGAAGAAGATCTATTAATATTATAACTTGGAGTATCTAATCCTTTTGATACAGCATCTATAGATTCATCTCCTATAGATAATAAATTATCCTGGGCATTATATTCAGGATTAAGTAACTCAATTTCATTTTCTAATCCTGCAGTTCCTTCTTCACCAGTACCATAATCTAAATTAAGTCTCTTATTATACAAATCTATTAAAGCTTGATTCTGTTCATCCTGAGCTGTAAATAATTTATCATCCCGTGCTATCTGTCCTGCCTGGGTTGCTGCACTCGCAATCCTAGTACTTACAGTACTCGCTTTCTTTGCTCTATTGGCTGCATTAGCCTCTGCTTCTCTGGCTGCTAATTGTGAGTTGAACATACTTAATCTACCTTGCTTACTAGAATCTATTGCATATGCCCTGCTTTTTAAACGTGCATTTTCTACATTAGCTTTTGAAGTCAGATCTCCGATAGCTTCTGTTTCTGCAGCCCCGATATTAATCATATCTTTCATGTAACCCCTTGGATTAAGTCTTCTCCTTTTTTCTACAATATTACCAAATGATCTTTTTATACGACCAATACCGGCACTTGTATCTACAGGAGAAACCTTTGTAGGTGTAAACTTAGCTTGTTCGTAATCAACCTTCTCAACAGGGGTAAGTGCTTCTGCGATTCCTAAACCTATATTTGCTGATACAGGAGCGTATTCCATAGATGATAAATCTTCAAAATTAAATCCCGTGGCACCCATCATAACATCCTGTTCAATCAACTCATTACTTACTTCGGATATCTCTTCACTCATTATCTCAAAAGGCTTTTGAGTAGCTTTCCTGGCTATGTCATTCCACTTATCCCCTTCACGCATTTCAAAACCCTTATCCCGGGACTTAACAATATCTGAAATTGATTTACCAATATCACCTTTCTTTAATGGAATTTTATTTATAAAATAATTAAACATAGCCCTATTTAATTTTACTCTTTCTGAATGAACCATATCTCCAGTACGTGTTTCTCCACCCTCAAGTTCTACTCCAGCATTAGACATACTTATTCCACCATCCTCATGTGAGAATCCTTCATAATCTGTACGACTTATTTTACCACCATAAGCCAATGGTGTTTGATACAGTTGACTTTCTTTTGATACCGGAGGATTGTATACCTGAGATTCTTCATCCGTTAAATCTCCTGCTAATCCTGTAACACCTGATATACCTAAAGGTAATCCTATTGCCGGATTTCCTGTTGCTGTAATAGCAGCACCACCAACAAGCTTCATAATATTAAAAGCATTACTTGATGTGAATGCTGCACCACCACTTGCTAATCTTTTCTTTTTCATACTTTTATTTTTTATATTACCACCAGTAGCTAGAACCTTTACTGGCAATTGCTCTAATAAAGCATCCCTCAAAATATCATTCATTATGAAATTCTTCTTTGCCATTAGTTCTCTCTCATTTTATTAGCAATCGATTCAGCCGGTACTGAATAAAGAGTAAGAAAATCATGTAAAACAATTCCATAATTACTTGCATCATTTTCATAAGTAAGAGTAACCTTACTATATGTATCTCTTAATCTGGCATCATCACCTGAATTTCTACCGGCATCAATCTTCCATGTTCTAAGTAATCTCCTGCTGTTATCAGAATCAATTGTGACTACTCCTGTATCCTGGTAATCATTTTCAACCTGTATATTTGTCATGGTTAAATCGTGCATATGTGATGCACCATCCCAAACCTCACTAGTAATTTCAAAATTAGAAACAGTAACAGGAATATTAGCCATAGGAACAACCATCATAGTAATATAACTATCATAATATGACCCCATGAAATGTCCTTTATCTCCAATATTCTCTTCATATAATGCAGATGAATAAGAACTAAAAAGTCTATCATTTATAGTAAACTGCATGCATGCATGATTATCCAGAAAACCAGTAAATGAATCCACAATTTCATTATAAACAAGAGTAGTCCCGGTTGCTAATGCACTTTTTACAGTAAACCATATCTCATTATACAATGGATTATCTGCCATTACAAATCCCTTATAATCCAAATCACTAGATATAGCACAATCCGCACTTATAACATCATCAGCTATATCTTTGAGCCATGAATTTATACCATAGACAATACCAATATCCTCAATGGAATTACGAAACCTACGAAACTTCTTTCTCTTTGCATCAAACCAATATATCCCTGAAGAACTTGAAGCAATGCTTTGTTTGGTAGATATCCCGGCTTCAGTTATTATATGATCATATCTTTGTAATATAGTTCCTTCTCCAAGGGAAACCTGTTTACCCTGACTATCACTAAGTACAGACCTATCGAAAACACTAAGCACTCCTACGGCATCTTCCTGCCAGTATAGTAATTCATTTTTCCAGCTGTATAATCTATTAAGTGGTCCATGGGTTCCATCTACATATAGATATTCATTATTCGCCCACCTGGTCCATGGATCAATCGTTTCCATTCCCTCTTTGACATCAGAAGCTTGTACAATAATATCATTTGCAAAAGATGTTATATAATCAAGTGGTTTTGCATAATACTTTCTAGCATCAGGTCTACGGGAATATACTGTATTATAAACATAGTAATCTGTCCAATCCGGAGAATAAGTATTTGTATCAGTACCTACACCAGTTTCAATTACTGAAAATTCAGCATTACCAGTTTCTTTCATATAGATTGCAGCATCACTTTCATATACTGTATGAAATGAATCATCATGACGATAAGTTAAATTAACAGAAGTTTCACATGGTATATAATCAACTGTCATATAACCAACACTATTATCAGTATAATAATAATCATTAAAAAATGCCGTTAGATGATCTGAATAACCTATCCAAGCATCACCCCAACTAGCATAAGCTGTAGCTGCTTGTGCTGTTATTTTAACCATTGGTCCTGCAGGAATATATACATTACGAGAACGATCTTCAAATGAATAACCACCATATTGAGAACCAAAAAGCATCTTACGATAGTTAACCATTATACCAGTATCTGCACTTAATGTTGTTAAAATTAAAGCATCTGCAACATCGATTAATAAACAGGTACCAAGATCTGCTTCATGTGTAGCATCTTGTGACATTCCTTGTTCATAATCATTACCAGCAAAATTCTTTGTTGTATGTTCAATATCTAATGTTGTATTTGCAATTTCTAATCTGGCATCTGCTACTGCTTTCCATACTGACGCTACAGGTGTAAATGAATGATGTTTAGTAATATAATTTATAACTGGAAACGAAGCATCATAATCATGATTTGCTTGATCTGTTACTGTAACATTTCCAATTATTTCTAAATAATCATCACTTCCTTTAGAAAAATCTTTAAATACAGAAAACTCTGGAGAGAACATATTTAAAAATGTCTGACTAGAATAATTAGCTTTAGTAATATTAAAAAGAGGATCCATAAATAAAAAAGATTCAAACCCACTATATTGCCATCCTAATACACCCTGAGCAACACAAGTCTTATCTACATTTGTTCTTTCCACATATACTATTTGACAATACTTTGCTGTAGTTGGAATATTTGTTAATTCAAATGTAACCTTTATTGGTTGTCCATAATTTATTAATTGATCACCACCAAGATCTGAAGTATAAGAAAAGCCTGGTTCAACCTCTCCAAGAGTTTCCATTTGATGTGGCATCCTAATATCTCCAATCCATTTAACAGGACTTAATCTACCTTTTTCATCAAAAAAGACAACTCCAAATCGATAAGTCTCATCACGAACCCAAGTAGTATATTCTTGATTATAATAAGGACTGTCAGGACCATAATAATAATAAGGAGCATCTGTACTACCTTGTTTAAATGTAATAATTTCATCTGCATTCGCTTGCAAATCTATAACCATTTGATCTTTTACTCCAAATGTATATGCTACATTTACTCCCTCACCACCAACATCATAGGTACTTTGTTGATATTTACCTGCTAATGGTTGGTTTTGATTCTGATCATACTTAGGATTATTCATACATATTGCATCAATGTCTTCGGGAAGTGTTGCTGTAGTATATGTTGGTGTCTGTGCAACATTATTAATATACTTTATCCATACATCTCCAGCAGTAAGTTCCCTCACATAATATGTTCCTAACACATCTGCACCAATAGAAAAGCTTCCACTATCATGTTCATATAAATAACAGTGTTTCAATCCAGCATCCTCTGTTGAATATCTATAAGCTCTTGCATCAAAACTCAGATCATATTCATCTCCTTCGATATTACCGGCAAACAAGATGTTATTTTTAGATGCTATAGTCTTTGCTACAAAAGGATTACTTATTAATAAAAACTCTGATAAAGAATATTCCCCAATATCCCATAATCCTTCATCTGTAAAATACATGGTAGAAGTCGTAGGAGATACCTCTACAATATATATCCTTGGAGTAGAATGGATTCTATCATAATGTATTGCGACAACCTCTATTCTGTCATAAGTATCATCTATATCTTCGATTTTAATTCTTACACCCTTTCCGGAGATAACCGGATTTCCATTACTATCCAAATAATCAGATCCACGATATTGAATAGTATTTCCCATGCTTTCTGAAGCTGTGGTTATTGGAATCAAATTACCTGCAGGACAAAAATTCGAAGCAGAACCATTTAATCTATATAATCTATAAGCATATTGAACCATACCAACAGGAATACTACCAGTAGTAATAGCATTTAATGTAGGAGATGATAGATCAATATCAGGAATGATATCAAATTCTGCTAAATCCTTAGTTAAAATATCAGCATCTGCAATATTAGCATAATGCAAATTGTTATAACCATCTGTCCAATATACTTTTTGTACATCTGGACCTTCATAAAAAACTTCAATATGTTCAATAGGAAACTGTTGAGAAAAATTAAATCCATTATACAATAATTCTAAATTACCTACATTAAAAGCAATATTATTATTTGTCCATACCCACAACTTACCATCTAAAGCACCCTCATCATCATCTTGAGGACTAGAGAAAATCACAACCTGATCTCTAAACTTCTTTGCTCCAATAATTTTATCTGAAGAATAAGAAGGAAATGCTGATATAAGTAATTCATTACCAAGAACATTAGAGATAGCACCACTCTTAAGTGGATCATCACTTGTAATCCTTACATTACGAGCATCATAATAACTTTGATTATCATATTTATTAATCGCCGTATCTCTATCCAGTTTTCGATATGTATTCTGAAATATTTCCATTACTGATTTACATTATTAAATCCAATATTTAAGTCTTCACGACTTCCCATAAATGCATTTGATTGATCAAACCCTTTAAGAACCGGTAACAACCTGGTCCATTCTATTGTCCATACAGCCCTCTCGTCCGGAGACTGAATACGTAATGCAGTCTGAGCACTACCAACATACCATAACCATTCCTTTTCACTATCACGATAAACAGACTCTCTTAATTTATTTCTTCTCCAAAGTTTATGATCAGTTCTATATGTGATAAATGCACGTATAGCCTCAATAACTCTTTCAATATCCGGGATCATTGGAAAACCATCATCATCAATAGCAAAGGCTTTATATGCCAGTTCAAGTGTTGCGGTTGCTTGATTTATTTCAATAAAACTATCTTTGATTATATAACTAAATCTACCTGTTGTTACTGAAGGGGCTTCATCCTTAATTGCAGCTCTTGTAGCAAATGAATTCTTATTAGAATCATAAACCTGTTTACTATCATAATCTCTTACACCACCAGGTAATATAGATATAAGATCTATAGGTAACTCACCCCTGTAATCTACTACAGTAATATTCGGAGTAACAAGAGAATTCCCGGTAGTCTTTTCTAAAAAAGCTTTAGGAGCTCCTATTAACCTTAAGGCTTTACCAGCCCAGGATACAGCATCATTCCAATCTAACTCATGTGCATAATCCTCGTTTTGATATACTTCCTCAAGGACCCTCGATAATGAAATATAATTATTCATGGCTTTAAATATTAGTCTACCAGTAACATACCTGAATTAGTTGCAAAGGCACTTAAGAGTTTAGTTATCTCTGTATCTCCTTCTCCCTTTTCCTCTTTCTTCTTCTTTTTTAAATCCTCAACAGGATTTGTTTTTGTGACATACTCAAACTCTTTTGAATGCCACTCCCTATAATCACTTCCTTCTTTTGGTTCGTCCCTCCATTCTTTACGAATAGTTACCAGCCATCCATTTTCAACCTGACGGCCAGAAAGGGTTTTCGTTACACCATCTACTTCCTTACTAAAGCTAAAAGATTCTTTTTTATCTTTAATGTCTGTATCAAATGGTACTTCTTTTAAATCATTCATAATATTCTGGTTTATTATCACCTTGCACAACTCTTGCTAGGTAACGATTATTAACTGATGTAAACTGGAAAGCATAAACACCTTTGTTACGAGCATTACTGCCTTTTTTATTCCAGTATAAATAAATTCGATATCCATCTGTATGTTCATTTAAATGATATACTAAAGGTTTTCCTTTTATATATTTCATTTCACTTCGGACCACATTAGGATATTCCCTATCCCAAAGTTCCCATGTCATTTTCCAATTGACAGGTAGATTTTTAATTCTTCCTTCATCATTAAATTCTATTCTCCGCTTATATTTTCTAAGCCTGATAGTTCCTAATCTATCCGGCATTTTAAATTCAGCACCCTCTTCAACTAACAACCTGACAATCTCCTTGTTAAATGCTTTTATAACATCTCTAAATGTTTTATAATCAACAACTTTCTCATACATCTTATAGTTCTCACAGAAATGCTTATAGATTTCCTTCAAACCGTTTTTCTCTTTATTCTTCATGTGTGTCTACAGTTAAAGTTTCTGACGAATCATTAGCTTTATCAGTAGGAGCCTGTACCAGCAAGTCAAAATTTGTCTTAATTATCATGTCCCGTATATAATTCCACATCCATCTGTTTAATGGATAATCATCAGTATTAACATCATAACACGAATCCCCGGAAACATGATTAAATGTTGCTACATCAAGAGGATTTTCAAATACTCCCCTTACAGTAATATAGCGCATATACTTAAGAAAAGATCCGGATTCCATCTCTTTAGCTGCCAATAAAATTCTATTACCATAACGGAAAGCATAAATGCAGTTTTTATTAAATCTACCATTTCCGATAAACCTGGAACGTTGTATATTTATATATGAAAATGGCCGTGATATTTTATCTACCGGCCCTACCTCAATAATACCATCTCCGTTATTCAGTTCAATAACCTTTGGTATATCACTTGCAGTTTGTAATACAGAGTAACCGGTTAAATAACTTAAAGAAGTACTCCTATCCGCAACCTCTAAAGCTACAGCACCTAAAGACTGAATAATCTGCTCATCTACTGACCTGGGCTTATTCATTTCATTTCTTAACCATAAAGAACGCTGATTATGAATCCAATGCTTTAATAACCTATCATCAAGACGATCATCATCATAAAGGTTTTCTCTTCTGATAATAAGTCTTAATTCATATATGTATTCCGCTAATACCATAATATTTTAATTAGAAATAAATACTACTGTTTCCCCTACGATTATTATACCGGCACCTACATATGTCCAGAATAATTTACGTTTTAATCTTTTAACTTCATCCTGACCAATCTCTACTTCCTCAGACAAGTTAAGGATTAATTCATTATTCAAAGAATCCGTTGTATTAAGATCCAGTATATTTCCTTTTAACTGATGTTGAATACTATCTCCCTTAAGTACCATTAAATCACAATCCTTAACATCTTTTTCAAGAGCTACATTATCTTTTAATACCAGTTTGTAATCAACAGTTACTTTATATATTTCTCCTATCTGGTTCCCGGCAAACTCAAATTCCAATATTCCTTTGGGTGGCCATATGTCCATGAGAATAGTATAGATATCACTTTTAGGCATGTTATCGATCTGATCTTGCAAATCATCCCGTTCTTTTTTAATAGCATCTCTTTGCTTTGCAGTATCTTCTCTTTCAATTATAATTCTAGCCTTATCTATCATAAGAGTACTAATTTTCTTATTTCTATTTTTAATACCAAGATTAAGAATAGATATAAGTTTTTGATTATCAGTTCTATCTTTCTGAAGTTGTTCAGATTTAACTTTGTATTCTGTAGATTCTCTGATATGTTTTCCTCTGGAAATATAAAAAGAGATTATTAAAATAACTACTATAATAGTTAATACAAACCGAACATATCCCTTGTTCAGTTTTAACCAGGCTAAAAATTGTTTAATCAAATTCATTATTGTTTCACTTTAAGATAAGTACCTTTTTTTACATGAGTATCCGGTTGGTGTGGTGTAATATACATTAAACCATCAGTATCGTAATAAACAGGATATTGAATCCAAAGATCTGAGATAAATCCAATCATTGCTCCTTCATTAGTAGTACGGATATGCACATCATATTTAGTTCCATCATCCAATGTAATTTCATACCATATAGAATCAAAACGATCAGTTAATGTTCGATCAGTCTCATAAAACATTCGAACTTGATTTTGTAAATGATCTATACGATTTTCCTGAAGATTGATAATAGAATCTTTACTAACAATTTCAGCTTTTAGTTTTACGATTTCAGCCGGAGCTCTCCATATATTTTTAACATTATTACTCAATGATGCAGCACTTATTCCAAGAACACTTAGAATAAGAATAACAGGAGCTAACCATCCAGCTATCTTTTTTACATCAATTTTCATCACTGTTTCTTTTCAGTCTTAATATTCTTAACAAATGAATCTGCAGCATAACCAATACCAAGAATCGTTAACTCTGTAATTGGAAGTCCAATGCTTTCCATTTTATCCCTGGCAATTACACATACAATAACAACGATCAAAGCAAATATAGCATACACTACATTACCAAGAAGATCAAATACATTCCAGACCTTTCTAAGTCTTTCCTTAAAAGAGTTTCCATTCTTTGGGAACTTAGTAATCTGATCCCTGAACTTCATAACAACATGCAGAAGTATTCCTGCAAATCCAAGTAAAATTAATACAAATGTTTCCATGATATTATATTTTAAGTTAATCTTTGTATCTGTGGATAGTCTCTGATTTCAAAGTGTGCCATATCCCATCCAAGTGCTGTAGGATCACCTCCACGATTCTTCCATAAACCACCGGCATGTAAATATAAATCAATAGGGATCTCTCCAGAATCTTGTAATTCTTCCCATGCCTCAAGCATATAGGCTATGATAATACCAAACCTTCCTGTAGCTGTATAATCAAATCCTTTTCCTTTTATATAAGGAACAATATCAAGGGCAAGTCCAAATCCTTCATTATCTGTTTTTTGATGATAACTAATCTTTTCAATACCATCGCATTTAGACCAACCTTTTGAAAATATGTCTTCCTGATCATCAATAGTTCGCTTACCACCTCTATATGGCACACCACAATCAACAGGTGTAGTACGTATCATTTTTCTTGCAGTTAATTGTAAATAACCAGAAACAGTTTCAAGTCTTGTATTACTGCTATTTCCAAAGGAATATAAATCTCTGATTTTCATGATATCTTATTTAAAAATTAGTGTCAATGTTAATGCTAAACCCATAATTGATAATACTATTGTAATGATTCTTTGTTGTATTTTGTATCTTGTATCTATCTTCGTTTCAAACTTTTCAAAAGCAATACGCAATTCATTATTATCATCTTTAACATCTTTTTCAATCTTATTTATTAATACTTTAATCGCATCCCGGTCTTTCTGACATTGATTATCCTCATCTCTGAGTTCTCTTATTTCCTTGTAAACCTCTTTAATCCAATTAAAAAAGCTACTACTTGATTCCACATTGGCCATAAAGCATCTATTTTAAAATTTGTGCATCAGGTGGAATTATAATTGTTATCACCCAACTATCCTCCTTCACACTTAATAAATGCTTTATTTTTTTATCAATATAAAAAGGAATACCAATTAGTAATTCATGATGATTTTCTATTCCATCTTCATCACAAATAACCGTCAATTTTCCACTAATAAGAATAAATGTTTCACAAGATTCTACATGCTCATGTAATGGGAATATAGAGTCCTTAGATAGAAATGTATGAAACACATCAACATTTTCCCCTCTTAGAAGATCAAATGAAATAGCTGTTCCTCGTTCCAAACTATATACAGTACTACCATTCTTCTTCTCACTGATATCCTCCAGTTGAACAAGCTTATCTGTATACGCTTTAAGTAGATCAATACACATTTTATTAATTTTTAATTAATATTATTTTTAATGTGATACTATTTCAACATTTTGAATATAATATGAACCATAAGCCGTAGTATCAGCACTATCCTTTTCGCTCGTTCCTAATTGCAAGTACCTGTATTTTGTTAATCCGTCTACTGTTGGTATATCATTACGTCCATATTGTATTGATGGATTACCATTAGCCATATTCATCCGTATAGTTCTGGCAGAATCACTATATACATCAAGTAATATACTACAATCACCCGGAGCTGCTACCGACACCCTTGTAAGAGTACAATAGAAAACAACACCAGCACCAGCAATAAAAGTCGCATAACTTGTAGCATAATTATTATCTCCACAAAATAACTGTATTTGATTTGACACCATCTTTGGAGTCCAACGAACAGTAGGACCAGATGTTCCACTATTCCTTGTACCTAAAATACTGTTAAGAGATAAAATACCAAACATATCACTTGTATCCTGACCGTTATTCGGGTCTGTAACAACAAATTCAAATTGTATCTCAAGATCTTTTGTAAAATAATCTGCTGTATAATCTTTATATATATATGCAGCTACATGCTCAGTATGCATATCTGTAACTGTCAGTGTGGTTGATGTAACCGCAAAATCAGTTTCTGGATCAACTTCTGTATACGTAGTTAAATCCTCGTATGAAGATGGTGGTGTACTTGCACTTGCACCAAGTATAACACCCATCTGATTTCTATATGATGCAAACTTTGCCATAATTACTAATTATTAACCTACATCAAAATTAGTAACATCTACTTCAACTCCCTGATTCCATAATATTTGTCCAGGAATAACACTGAAGTATTCAGGAACATTTTCAAGAAGTAAAATATCTGTTACTCCAGCCGTAGTAGCAGTAGCAAGAGTACCGAAACGAATTCTTGTATTACCAGATGTAGCTACCAAACGAACTACATTACTAGTAAAAGCAGAAGAAATTGCTCCACTTGCTACAGCCTCTGTACCCTCAGCTTTTGGTCTTAAAGCCATAACAGGATTCCCTTTAGAATCTTGACTCTGTATAACATGTACTTTTGTTCCCATGGTTTCTAATTATTTAATTTTAAGTATTGTATCTATTCATACGCCTATAACAATCATCGATTATTGCTTCTATATCAGTAACGGTTAATACATTCTTTAAATCATTCGCCGTTGTATCTCCAACAACTACATAACGATTCAATGCTTCAAGATAATTCCCAATCATAAAATTTTCATCATTGAGAGTTCTGATGTGTTCTATATTCCCGGTATGATAAGCAAGACATTTCGCCAGATCATCACCAAAACGACCATGCAATAATTGTATTATCGCTATATCACTGTTTAACTGTGTCTGATTCAATACTTGCATGGCTATATTTTTAAGTTCTTACTTTAGTTTATCCTGGGCATACTTCATGTTCTTATCATTATAAGCCTTATATTCTTCTGTTACATCCTCTACATTATCTACCAGGGTTGAATATTTTAAGGATAACTTATATTCACCTATCCAATAATAACATATCGCCAATTCAAAATAAACTTTATACTCCCATTGGTCCCTATGTATAAAGAGTATATCATCCGGATATCCAATACTTTCTATTGTTTCAAGATATAATAAAGCAAGATTATGCTTATTCTCATTTCGATATATAAGTCCTAAATGGTACAATGATTCAAATCTGCTTGGACGATAATTGTATGCTTCCAGTAGATATCTTTTTGCATTCTCATTATCCTTGATATGATAATAACATACACCTATCTGATACAATGAATAATAAACCTCTTCCTGCCAACCACCTAAATTCACCCTATTCTTATAATTATCAATGGCCTTTGAATATTCTTCATTATTCAAATAACTCTGAGCTAGATAGAAATAGTTTCTGGCATTAGTAGGTTCTTTCTTTATAGATTCCAAAAGTGTTTTTACATCATCTCTTTGATTGGACCCATCATAATAATCCCGTATCATCATCATATCTGTTACTACCGGCTTCTCATTAAAATCATCAGCAGTAATATATTCATGTACAACATTTTTATAATACCAATTAAGATCAGTTCTAACAAGAAGAAGTTTAGCATAATCAAGTTCTCCAAGATGGCGTATATAATATGCTTGATGTGATAAAGATTGTTTATCGAAAGATTTATTCAAAACAACTGTTATATCTGCATCTAATATCAATAAGTAAGTAGCTTTATTTTTAGCTTTTTGAACAAGCTCAGTTCTGTTAGTAGCAAAATCTACCCATTTAGATTCAAGAAGTTCCCCCGGGATATTCTTCAGTTCCCGGGAGATTATTTCCTTGCTATCATCTACACTCCCTGTATCTATTATAAGCCATGAATCGATTATATCACGACATGAATCAATCATTCGCTTTATAACCTTAGACTCATTTTTTACAATAAGACAAAGGCATACAGTATTTTTAATTGTATCCATAAGAACAATTATTTCACTTCTTCTTTCGGTTTCTCCTTCTTATCATCTTCAGCTTTAATCTCTTCTTCTGGTTCTTCCTTCAAATCATCAGGCAAAGTACTTGGATCAATAAGAGGAAAAATAGCATCCATCTCATCCTGATTAGCATCTGCAGGAATATCATCATAGTTGATTTTAATCAGGCGTATTTCAATCTCCTCTTCCATAAACACTTCATCAAATTCCTTAAGTTTGGCCTCATGATCTTTGATTGCTTTCTCAAATTTCTTTTCAGCTTTAGCCAGCTCAACCCGAAACTTACCGGTTGGGTTATCAGCATCAGGAATATCATACACAATCCTTTGTCTTCCATCACCAAGAGGTTGAACTGTTGTGATTGGTTTTTTGTTAGCATCTTTATTTGCACAATTTTTTCTAACCTCTTCCAGAGCATCAAGGAACTTCTGATAATCCTCACTTGGAGTTTTAAACTCTTCGGAATCTTCGAATTCTTTATCAAGATAATTTTTATTTCTACTTACTACATAAGTAAATTTTCTTCCGGACTTTCTGATAATATCATGTCCGTGTTTCATCTTAATTACTTTTCTTCTTTTTAGTTTCATAACCTGTCATTTTTAAATTAATACTAATTGCTGCGTTTATAAAATTACAAAATATTTCTATACAAGTGTTTTTTCTTATTTAGTTAATATAATTTTAAGGTATATCTCTTACTAATCTTACACTTCTTCCATAATATTTATAAACATTAAGATAAGCAACAATCATACCTCCACTATTATAAGCAATTTGAACAGTATAAGCTTCATCAGTATCAAAATCCGTAGCAGACCATAAATTAGCATGAGTACCTAATTGATAAAAATCAGAAGTATTACCCCTTCTATATCCACCTGGGAGTAAAAGAAAACCAAATTGATCTGTTGCTTCAGAATTAGGACTATCCCAATGACTTGTTCCTATTTCTTTTAACCGTCCCCCGGGATAAGAACCTAATGTTTCTAAATAAGTTTCTAAATCTTCATAATCTGTTTTTGTAGGTACTCTCCAACCAGCCTCTTGAACGCCACCCCTTTCAAGATAAGCTAAACCAGAAGCATTATCTACAGCATACCAATTATACAAACATCCGTAATCCTCTTCGTATGTACCAGCATCATTATCATAATAACAATATGCTCCAGTAGTATCTGCTGCCCAAGTTGCCATAACTGTAATATTGGTTATAGCAGCATCATCAGCATATGTTATAACTCTTAAATTTTCAACTATCCATTGTTGTCCATTAATTTCAACAATAGTATAAGCATTTCCATCTTTATCTTTCAATGCATTACCATAATTTCTAAAATTCAACAAACTATTTTTACTTCCTTCATATAATGGATCGAATAAATTAGCATCTGCATCAGCAAAACAATCTACCAAATCATCTGTTGTAGGATTAATTTCATCTACAACATCTTGAAGTGAAAACGAATCTGTGTTTGGAATTGGCATATCAATTTTTATTTTCTAATTCTGATAATCTATTTTCTAATTCAATATTACGTTTTTTTAATGAAGCAACTTCCATTACAAGCAAGTCGACATACGCCACACTTAACATACCTTCACTATCTTCTCTGACTAATTCAGGATGTTCTTTCTGTAAATCCTGAGCTAAAATTCCATATCTACGCTGACCAGGTTCAGATATTAACTCAAATTCTTTATATTCTACATCTATAGGAGATGTAACAATAGTGGATATATTTGTTTTTAATCTTTCATCGGAAGATAATAAAAAGTTTGTTGCTGTAACAGTATTGCTAACTGTTGTAGCTCCAGTAAAAGCCCATGTGGTTCCATTGTATTGTGCCCTAATATTTCCACCCCCATAAGCTAAAATTATATTATCTTCTAAATCTATAGCAAGACCATCAACATCATCTCCTATTATTGTATTATTACTGCCAGTAGTTATTCCTCCAGCCGTACTATTACCTATAAAAACATTACGTGTTCCTGTAGTAAGATTGATACCACTGTTATGACCTAATGCCACATTGTAAGTAGAAGTGGTTGTTACATTAAAAGCTCCAAGCGACCCCTGCCCTATAGCTATATTGTAATGACCAGACACATTAGCATCTAATGCCAGTTCACCTATTGCAATATTATATGTTCCAACGGTAAGATCATTTAAAGAGTTAACTCCAATACCTATATTATGATTATTAGTATTATCATCAACGGCTCCAGCACCACTTCCTATATATATACTATTTGAACCAGCCCCATCACTTAAAACAAATCTACCAACCATTGTTAACAAACCACTAACCCAAGTAAATTCTCCACTAGTATCTTTAATATGTTTTGATGTAGCATCCCATACAGCCAAATCATTTTCTGTAGTTGCTACATCGGCAATTACATCTCCTATTGCTGATCCCCACGATATAGCACCAGCACCATCTGTAGTTAATACCTGTCCTACTGTCCCATCTGCTAATCTTGTTCCTGTTCCACTTGCTCCACCATATATTATATCTCCCACCGTTGTCATTGGAGATAATGCATCAAATCCCGCTGTAGCAGTAGCCTCTCCCGTTCCCCCATATCCTATAGCTATAGCAGTTCCTTCCCATGCTCCTGCATTAATAGTTGTAAACTCCAAGTCCCCTGTTATAGTGGTGTCTCCTGTTATGTTTACGCCTGCAGAAACTAATCTTAATTTCTCTGCATTATTCCTTCGTAACAATAAGTCATGATCTGTATCTGTTCCAATTATACCATTCACGGTGTTGCTTGCAATTATTTCAATAATAGCAATTCCATCCCTTGACTCAGTTAAATCACCCCTTATACTAACGGTGTTGGCCACTGCATCAACAACCAACAGATTTGTATCAACAATTAAGTCCCCTGTTATAGTGGTGTCTCCTGTTAATTGTATATCAGGACTGATTAATTGTAATATATCCCCTCTCCACTCAATTTCATCTACATTTGTTCCAGTTCTTATAACTCTCATTATATTAACACCAACAGCCTTTGCATCTGTACGAGTTTGAATGTAAAACTCCCCTCCACTTGAAACAAACCTATAATATTTTTCATCAGCAGGAGCATCTGTTTCATATAGATACATATTAGGAGTTGTACTTTGTATAGTTTCAGATGTTGTATTTAGCTCCCCTGTTATAGCAGTATTATTCCCTATCGTTACTAAATCTCCTGAGTAGTCCTCTATGGTGTTTACTTTGAGGGTGCCACTTCTAATTTCTATATTTCCACCTGTATCAAAGAATGAGGCCGCTGCTCCAGGATCAAAATGAATCTTCTCAGATGTTCCTAAATACCCCTCCAATATTCTTCTTGTTGTTGGATTTCCAGCATTTCTAATTTTCCAATATCCCGTTGAATCTTCTTCACCAAATATAGCAACGTCATTACTTATTATTGAGCCATCTTCATAAACATCAAGCGTTCCTGTTATAATTATATCTATTCCACTAACTGAAATAGGACTATCAACTAATCCCGTAGCATCATCAACGTGGTAAGGAATCTTCCCATCACCAAGAGTTGCTATTTTAATAGTCCCTGTAGTAATAGTTAAATCACCATCTAAAGTGTCAGAAGTATTTAATAAATATCCTGATAAATCAGCCGATACTAAAAATGGAGTATCATTATCAAATCCACTTAATGCTATATTAGCTTTAGTTAATTTATATTGAGCATCTCCATCATCTACAACAACGAAGAAATCTCCATCATAATCTGATACTGATGTTGCTAATTCTGATAAATCTACATCTACAATAGGAACCGCTGCTGTACCTGAAATATCTGTTAAAACCCCTTCCCCAATAGATGTAACAATACCAACAGTGGGATTTTCCCATGTCGGTGATGCTGCCCCGTGTGCTGTTAAAACCTGAGCTTCTGTTCCGGCTGCTAATCTTGTATTCGTACCAGCTGCTCCACCATATATAATATCTCCTGTAGTTGTTATTGGTGATAATGCATCAAACCCTTCTATTGCTGTACCTGCTCCTGTTCCCCCGTCTGCTATAGATATATCTGTTCCACCTACTCTATAGATATATGCAGTACCTATTGTAACATCTGTATGAATATCTGTTCCCCAAGCAGGTAAAGCTGCAGCACCACCACCAATTAATACCTGTGTTGTTAAGCCGGCTGCTAATGTTTGATGTGCTCCGGTAGCAACAGTACCGGCGGCAATAAGTCCATAAGCCGTTGTTGAAGTGCTTCTTCCTGTTCCCCCATCAGCAACCAGTAAATCAGTTATACCCGTTATAACACCCGAATCTATATTTATATTTGTAATAGCTTGGCTATTAGCATCTAGAGCACTTCCTAAAGTTCCAATACTAGCTGTAGTAATCGTAATCGCATTAATAGTACCACCCTCTACCTTATCTCCGCTTATCTGATTATTTGCAAGCGTTAACGTTCCTGCACTTACATCTAAAGTTTTACCTACTCCTACTGTAATATCTGATGTCGCTATTGTGGCTCCATCTATTGTTCCGCTATCAATATTTACATTGGTTAAATTCTGACTATCTAAATTCCACGCACCAGTAAGATTCCTGGTACCATCAATTAGTAAAGCATAGGGGTGATCGGCTACTTCTGAAAGTCCGGTTAAGTTTCCATGAACCTGAGCAAGTGATGATGAAAATGCAGATGTCCAGGGATAAGTAATAATTAATGTATCCTCACCTTCTTGAACAATTATCTTAGCTATAAGAACACCAAATGCAGATGCTATATTTGGAAGAATAGATGGTACTGATGTGTCTTCGGCATCTGCTGCGGTATAATCCCCCTGTCCATAAACCATATGAAGATGTGCCCCTTCTAAATCTAAATATAACCAATGAACTGCATATTTATTAGGTGTAAGCGCATCAAGTCCAGATGTAATATCATTCCAATTTGCATTGTCTATTTGAGTATTTCCTTCAACTTGAGTCCATGTTGTACCACTATCATCTGTATACCAACTATCCCAGGCATTATATAAATCATATCCTTCAGTATTTACAAATATATCATCTTTTACTCTCAACCTGGTCGAACTCATAAATTCTACAACAGTTGTATAAGTGTCATCGGTTGTGTTATGTAATTTCTTATTTACATCATTAAGAGTAAATGAAGCACCAGAATCATTAAGATAATCAACCTCAGTAGATGTCGCCGTACCAGAATCAACTGCACTAGAATCAAAAGATAATGACACTATCCTTGTAAGCCCCATCCAAAACGCACCCAAAGAAACAATAAGATTCCTTGTCCCCGTGGACGAAGTAATCATACCCGATACTCTTGTTGCTCCCCCTTCTTGGAAAAACCTTAACTTTGTTTTGTGTCCTATATCAAGACCTGTTTCCTCTCCATTTATTATATGAGCGTGAGTACCATGTCTAAATACTTGACCTAATACTATATGGTCAAAGTGTCCAAGTAAAGCACCTGTTGTATCATGAACTATCTGTGGTGTCCCTCCATTATAATCAAGATATATATAATTTGCACTAAGATCTGTTAATGCTCCACTAACATCATCTGAATCTCCACCAGCAAAATTAAAGAAAGCTCCGGCTGCATTTATAGAAGAAGTTGTCTTACACCATGCAGTACCAGACGATATATTTACAGTTCCGTCATAATTATCTGTTATATCAATTCCTGTTATCTTTGTTCTTTGTCCAAATTGATTAACATAATCCTGAAGATCATTATATGTTGGAGTACTAATACTATCTAAGCCCACAAGTGTTCCCCCGGAAGAACCAATTGTAGTCGAAGCAAATGCTGGATATATCTCCTGTAAAGCCGTTTCAAGCTCACTACCCGTAAAGTACCCACCAGAATCAGCAATAGGAACGTCAACGGCACTAACCTGGCTGGCGCCCGTTCCCCAATCAATCATCGAGTCGTGAACTTTATTTAAACCTATAGTAATTGCCCCTCCGTCTGCTATTGTAACATCTCCTGATACGGTAATCCATTTAGCTGTTCCGGCAGCAGAATATTGTAATATTTGTGCTGATGCTCCACTTACAGGAATATGTTTATATCCTGTTGTAGTTAAATGATTAATAGTTAAGGTCCCTGCTCCAGTTGAAATACTAAGTGCAGCAGAAGTTCCTAGTGTAGCAAATACCGGATCATTTGCAGAATCACCAACTAATAATTGTCCATCCGTACCTACTGTTAATGCTGTAATAGCACCAGTACCAGAACCAACCAATACACCATGATCTGTGAATGTACCAGCACCCGTACCACCATCTGCAACCAATAAATCTGTTATCCCTGTTATAACGCCTGAGTCTATGTTTACGTTAGTTAATACCTGATTACCCATGTCCCAGGCCCCGGCAAGGGCTCTTGTACCGTCAATTAACAATGCATATGGATGATCAGCAACAACATCAAGACCCGTTAAAGCACCATGAGAAGTAACTCCACCGCCACCAAGAACTGGTGTTTTACGAAGTACAGCATAATCTATCTCCTGGTAATGAGTAATATCACCTGTATCATCATGGTAAATCCTGAATATTACAGTTCCAGAATCTATATAAGTATCTCCATCTATAATTGGAATAGCATGTATAACAAAAGCCGTTTCATCTGTAAATTCCTCAACTTGATCCCAATTAGTAGTATCTGGATTATAAAGTTCTATAAGAATAGAATGATTAGATCCTCCGGTATATTTAGAATAAAGTAATATACTGTTAAACTCAACTACATCATTTACAGTAAATCTAACATCAAAACCCGGATCGGCTGCTAATTCTTCTATTTGTAATATATCAGCATCCAGTGGAGTTCCTAGTGAACCAAAATCACCTGTAATACCATCAGAGGCTACATCATTAATAGACGCAACAGGATATACTATTGTTTCGGCTAATGCATCTACATATGCTTTCGTGGTTAAATCTTGGGCTATGGTAGGCTCCCATACTCCTCCTGCAGTAATACCATTATCTTTTAGTAATACTCCCTCTATAGTTACACCAACAGCACCAGTATATTCAACTATTATATCAACTAAAACACTACCTGTTACGGATGCAATTCCTGTAGTGGTGGATCCTGCATTACTTGTAGCAAATTTAACACTATCACTATAGTAAAGTGATACTGGTCCGTTGGCTTCTGCAACTATAGCATTATCATTATCCGATGTTAATCTCAAATAATAATCACCCGCTATAACTTCGTTATAAAAGTTGGATCCATCATATGTGAAATAAGAATCTAGTATTCCTCCTGTACCAAAAAAGACAGCATCATTATCAGTGATTGTTATATTACCATTTTTAAGTAGTACCTCGTCAACGGTAACTCCAGCATCAGCGGAATATTCATGAATATCATCAATATGTAAAACATCATCTATTCTACCTGCAAGTAAAGCGTAATGAGTATGGTGATCTGTACCGGTTAATCCACTTAGTTGACTATGAGCAGAAATATAATCAACCCAATTTAATCCTGTTGTCTCTGTACTATCTGCAGCTAAGATCTTTCCATTAGCACCAACAGAATGAATCACAGGAGTTTGAGATGTGTTCGCTGTTAATAAATCGCCTTTAGTAATATTAACGATTTTTGCAGCATAATCAATTCCTGCAAGTTCTGTATTTTGTGATAATAGAAGATCAAACTGAGCCATTTATTCTATTTTTTCTATTCTTATCATTTGCATCCAGACTTCACTATCTGTTTCCGAATCTTTTACATATAAATTTAAATCATTTCCTGCACCATGAGTTGCAAAACCATTATCCACAATTCCTGTATAACCAACCTTATTAACAACAACCGGATCCTGTCCTTCACCATAACTAAATATTTTTATTGTTCCAAGACTCAGTGTTCCGTTTAATGGCATTACTTCAATCTCAAGTATATGAGTAGTATACTGATCAGAATTTTCTGCTGCCATGTGAACAATATTTTCAGTTCCTAGTCTTAACCAAAAATCAATTGTTCCATGTGATCCTATACCACCACTATCATCTCTTTTAAAAGCTACGGTATACTTAATAGTTCCATTCGGAGCCAAAGCCTCATAAGCTGCATTTGTAATTGTATATGTGTGTGCCAGTACTATTGTACTGGAATTATTAATAATCCTATCATCATTTACCAGGTTAACTTCGAGTATATTATTAATTGTTGTCGAACTGATATTATAACTTGCATCAACAGTTAGAACTTCAGTACTACTAACATTGGGTAATTCCTTTATAGCGACAAGCCCTGCAGCATCAATAACAAGCAATGCTGAAGTTGTTGCTGCCAGATTTGTTAAGTGAAGATTCTGACTTACCAGTAAAGTACCGGTTAAGTCTAATTCATATGCAGGAGCATCATTAAATATTCCAATTTTTCCAATATCTGATTTGATATAAATACCACTATTCTTTGCTGTTCCTCCTAGAATTAAATCCTGGAAATCCTCACCATCAGTATCCCAATGATATATAGATACAGCATTATTATCTACTGAATTTGCATCAAGTCTTAATTCCTTCTCAGAATCCGTACTATCAATAATTTTTAATAATCCAGCTGAAAATTTCAAAGTACTTTCAACGGTCAATGGATCCGTTCCATTTCCTGTTAATAAACAATCAGCTGCTACTGTAGCGATTCCTGTTCCTCCCTGGGCAACAGTTACAGCAGTTAATAAACTTGTAATTTCTGCCCAATTAAGCCCTGTGGCTTCTGCATCATCTCTTATTAACACATAAGTATCTGATCCTGCTGCAAGTATAGTAGGAACCTGACCTGCAGTAGCAGATAATATATCACCTTTAGATATATTTACAATACGTTCTGTATAGGTAATCCCTGCTCCAGCTGTGTTCTGTGATAATATGGTATCATATTGTGCCATTTTATACTATCTTATGCGGTTACTACTAATGCAATTTTCTTCCATACTGCTACTCCTGCTACACCTTCAACCACACATACATATAGATAATCATCATCGATAACCATATCTCCTAATGTTCCTGAATCAGCACCTGTAGTTCTACCGGCTGCATCATAAGTAGGGAAAGTATAAGATCCTGTTGCTCCTGTTGCTCCTGTCGCTCCTGTTGCTCCTGTCGGTCCCGTTGCACCCGTTGCACCTGTAGCTCCCGTTGGTCCCGTTGCACCCGTTGCACCTGTTGGACCTACTGGACCTTGTCCACCAGCAGCCCCTGTATCGCCTGTCGCACCCGTATCTCCAGTGTCACCTGTGGCACCCGTTGCACCCGTAGGGCCTGTTGGTCCTGTTACACCTATTGGTCCCGTAGGACCAATTGCACCTGTATCTCCCGTTGCACCTGTCGGACCTGTAGGACCCGCTGCTCCCGTGGGACCTGTGGGACCCGTAGGACCTGCAGGACCTGCAGGGCCTGTAGCCCCGGTAGCACCAGTAGCTCCGGTAGCTCCGGTAACTCCTGCACCTGTAGCTCCGGTAGCACCAGCAGATCCAGCAGGACCGGTTGGTCCTTGCGTACCTTGTATACCGGTACCACTTAAGAGAATAATATTTCCACTCTCTGGAACCGCTTGTTCTATGTATATATCTGCACCTGTAATATCAGGTGAGGGCCCAAGAAAACTTGCTCCTGTTCTTTCCATGATAATTAAAGATTAGCGTCTACTTCATAATAAGAAAGCACTTGTGTTATCTCAGCAAGTATTCTATCACATGCACTTGTATTTGATGATGTAATAGCACTTATCAGAGAATTAAGTAATCCCTTGGCAGTATTAGCATCTTTAATCATCTCAGTACGTTGTAATCCAGGTAGCGTTATTGCTATTGTTGCATACATCTTATCGATACCTGCTTCTGCTCTGCAATAAACATATGGATAAAATGTACTTCGATATGCGGTTGTTCCTGTTTGTGCTCCATCATCAGCAACCCATGTGGCAGTTATATAAAAATTATCTGCATCAATTCTAGTTACTAAAAACGTTCCATCATAACTTGTTGATCCGGCAATAATAACATACATGCCTGTTACTAATAAATGAGTTGCACATGTAACCTTTACGGTACCGGCAAATGTAACAGTATAATCAGCAAATGCAGTAATACTTATATCTACTGTTTCAAGTGTATAGACAAGATTATGCAGACCGTCTATATCTGTACCTGTCATATCATCAAACCAAAACACAGCTGTCACGGGAGAGGTAATTTCTGCCAGAACATCAGTATCGCTATATGATCCATCCGGATCAACGATTCTAACATTGGCTGCCGTTAGTGTTGAAGATACTAATCCTGCAACACCATCCCACAAAGTTCCATCACCGGTATCAACACCGGTATTTTCTTTTACTTGAAATATGGAACATCTATCGGATACTACTAAATCTAAATCTGGTGTAAACATAGCTTTTCAATTTAAGTTTGTAAAAAAATAGGGGAATAGATTATCCATTCCATTCCCCCTTATTAACATCTTAAAAGCTATATATTAAGTTCTATTCAGAGTTCCTAGATCTATTGTAGTATAAGCTTCTAATATCTCGACAATAATGTCACCAGACTCAGTAGTGAGATAACTACTTCCCATAGCAATTAAAAGTTGCTTAGACCTTCTTGGAGTAGCACCAATCCCTTCGGTTGGATGATCTCCGTAGAAGTTTATACCAATCATATCATATGATTCACCAGAAACAGCATCTGCTCTTTCAGCTACATACATGAAATCACCTCGATACACATTCCCGGAATTACCAAGAAGTTCATATTCTAACTGAGCAACCTGCTCATAAGTACCAACTCCAAGAGACATTGCTGTAGTATATGTAACATCAGTATCTCCAAATGATTCTGAAGTATCTAATCCTACCTTGAAAGAAACTTTTGAATACTTATATTTCTTCACACCAAAATCTCTTGCAATACCAGTAAGCTGTATTCCATAATCAGCAGCAATAGCAGTTGCAGCAGGAATAACCTCAATATCTGAAGTACCAGCTGCATACGCTCCTGTAGCAGCCTCAATTGGACGATCTACGGTAATTGTAGCAAGAGCAGTACTTACCCCACTAATAGCAGTTACTTTATAAACACCACTTGTTAAAGCAGTACCTCCAGCAACAGTTCCAATTCTTACATAGTCACCGACAACGATTGCTGTAGATGTAGCATAAACTCCACCATCACCAGTAGCTCCACTTTCAGTATTAGTAAATGAAGAAGCTCCATTAACAACCGTTGAATTTCCAAGGAAATCATTTCCTGCAGTAACTGTTGCTGAATTTAACATCTCTACTTTAATAGGTCTTTGTGCTTGTCTGCGCATTGTACGAGACATTGCCAGGGCTACACCAAGGGCAACCTCATCTTGAGTAGCAGTAGAATCAGATTTATATGGTGAATTCAGAATTACCTCCTGACCGAAACCAGTGATATCTGTTTCTAAAAGATTAACTCTTACTACATAGAGTTTACTATTCACAGCTTCAATCTCAGTTCCAACAGTAGCTCCATCATAACCTATATGGCTTACTTGCTCTACAGCAGCCGCAGTTGGTGTACCATTAATTGATCGGATATTATCAACTTTGATCATATCTGAATGAATTAATTCAGTACCACTACGTTGAATAAATTTAATACCAGACATAGCAACAAGATCGTCTGTTAGTACTGTTGAAGCATCAAGCACAATATTGTGTGCATTCGTTACAGCAATTTCACCATCTAACAGATAAGTGTCACTTGCCTCCACAATTGTACTTGCACCGCTAGGTGTAGGGCTTCCTGATCCTACGTCTTTTAAAATTAACAGTTGCATAACATCATTTTGTGTCATTTTTTCTAATTTTTAAATTAATAATTACTTGACTTTGGACCATAAGTGACCCTTATATTTTGTTTTTCTCTTAATAGCAGATACTAAATTGGGTTTATTGTATCCAGCTTCAACAGCTTTCTCAATAGACTCAAATGATTCGACTACCTCTGCAGTCTCAGGATCGATAGATAAAATAGTTCCAAGTGCAGGGCCTTTTACTGGTTCTGCTTTCACTTCTTCTGGTTTTTCCTCAACCGGTTCTGCTATTGGAATTTCAACAGGAACTTCAACCTTTTCAGGTTCTGTATTTACAGTTTCCTTAACTTTATCCGTTGCTTTTGCCTTGGCTTTTAACCTGGCTAAATAATTTCTTGATTTCATGCTTCAATTTTTTGTTCAACATTATTTTGAGGAATAGAAGCAATAGCAAGTGCTACTGCCCTATCCACTATTTCTTCATGCAAACTCACATGTAACTCACAATTAGCTTGAGTAATGATATTTATCCTATCAGGTATTTTAATATATCTGATACTGTAAGACTGTATCTCTTGTCCGGAAGCAGATAATAATTCATGCTTCTTTACAGCAGTTCCACCATAATCCAATCTTAATATAAGTTCTTCATAAGGCTCTCCAAAAGGACTGTTTTTAATCATCTCATATTCATCATGCCTTATTGGAAGTACTTTAGCAACTACCGTTTGGCTATCATCATTACAATCTGTATATGTCAATGTACATCTTTCCTTAATAACATATAAAACATCTGAAGCAATAGGTACCAGTGTATTATTTGAGTGTTCTGTTGGACCGGTTTCGAAAGCTCCAATAAGGACCGTTTCGGCCTTTATCAAAGATCCTAATTCAACCCTGGTCTTTTCATCCGATTCAAAATACTTATCCTGTGATTCTATCTTATTTGAATAAGAAGCATCAACAAGCATATCCTGTGCTTTATTTAAAAAGCCGGCTACATCTATAGACGTAAACATTTTGTTCGGAGTATGAAATGTCCCCAACTTAATCTCAAAACTATATTGCATTTCCTCGGCACTCATGCTTCTTTATATTTAAAAACAAATCCACCTGATGACTTTGAAACTCTTGATAAATTGGCCATGATTGCTGTTCTTAAAATACCAGTTATCTCTGATGCCTCTTTTATACTTGGATAATCATTAATAAAAATTCCTTCTTTAGTA
>DAOWEB010000294.1 GCA_030638735.1 Spirochaetaceae bacterium | reverse complement strand
CCTTGTCAAATTGTCCGTATCCATAAAAATACCATACAGCAGAGCAGTAGCAACGGCCTTTGGAATTTCAATATTATTTTCAATATAGTATTCGGTAATAATTGTAGAGCAGGCTCCCACTTCAGGTCTTACGTCTTCCAGTTTGTACCCGTTATTCCCCATGTACTCATGGTGATCAATTACTGCAACCTCATCTGTAACAAGATCGATAACATTTGAATTACCCTTTTGAACATCCACAAGCACTGTCCAGTCCTCTTCTCCAAGAGTTGTCACATCTGATGCAAGACTTAGACGTATATCAAAAAGTTCCAGCATTTTTGAAGAGTTTGCCTTTTCTATTTCATTTTCATAGACAATTTGTGCATCTATTCCCCGGACTTTCAAAAGGTGCTGAAGGCCAAAGGAGGCTGCAATGGCATCCGGATCTGGAACATTATGGGGTTGAATAAAAACCTCATCCGGTGCATTTTTTAATAAATCCGCAAGCTCATCCAGTTTTGTCATATATTCCCCTTTTATAAATTATATCACTTCCTTCGATTTTTAGCTTGTTCATATACTTCGTTCCTGTTTCTTTTGCCTATAACAATTACAAGGATATAGATTTCTTCATCTATAACCTCATACACAAGACGGTAACCACTGGATCGTAATTTAATTTTATAATAATTTTTAAAACCCCTAAGTTCACTTCCTGAAACACGAGGATTAATTAAACGTTCTTTTAATTTCTTTTTTAATTGCTTCTGAATACTATTATCAAGCTTTTTCCATTCTTTAAGAGCTGTTGGAAGGAATTTTAAATTATAAATCATCAATATCTACATTGATAGCGGATTTTTTCTCATTTTGTCTCTCTTTAACAATAACTCCAAGGTGATAGTCTTCCACTTTCTCCATTAGTTCTTCATAAGTCTCAGCAGGAATAAGATAGGCAGTGGGTTTATTGTGATTAAGAATAGCAATAGGCTCTCCGTCTGCCTGATCAATAAGTGCACTTGGGTTTCTTTTTAATTCGGATATGCTTACTGAACAGTTTGCTAAAATAGAATTCATTTTAACCACCAATAAATAGGATAATTTACGTACCAATATATGATTATAATTTAGTACTTTTTTACTGTATGGTCAATAACTAATCCTATTAAAACAGAAAAGACAGAAGAATTATTTATAATAAACTTGCAGAAAACATACCTATATTTAACCCAAATTTAGTACATAAAGCACCCTAAATTAGCTCTTTACTAATAAATATTAATAACTATAAGTAAAAACACTACTAACAATATGCCGGACAGGCAAAGCTGAAACCTCGTTAAAATCATTATCACTAAAATCAAACATTCCTGTATAAGCTAAGTTCGCACTGAAGTTACCCGAAAATGAGTAATCCAGTGAAGGCATTATAGTAAAAGCACCTGAGTCAGGAGAATATAGGGCAGACAGATTGATAACTGTATCAATATCATAGTAGGGCTGCATTAGATTTATAAGAATATAATGCTCAGCAAAGTAGCCGGGGGAATACATACTTAACAGATTATAGGTAGGAAAAGAAAGGGCCGTTTGATAATCTGCACGCTCTGACTTATCAAAACCTTCACCATTGTAAAAATATTCAATAACAGCATACAGTTCTGATTCAAATGTGTACTCCAATCCGGCAAGACCGGAGAAAAACCAATTTGTATCCCTTGTAAGACCATCAGGCAAATAGTTACGGCTCCCCTTTCTTGCAGCAGCTTCTCCATATACTCCGATACCAAATAAATCAAGCATAAATGCCGTTCCAACTGATGGGGTGTAGGCATCACTTCCCTCACTTTGATCATAATCCCAGAATCCTGCCAATCTGAATTCCAACCCGGGAAGATAGAAAACAGCCTCTGTTCCCAGCTTTATCTCTCCGTAATCCAAACCGGCGGATAATAGTTCCTGTGGAGCCAGAGCATATACTTTAATTGCTGTAGAACTGCCAAGGTAAGATCTGAGTGCAATAGCATCAACTCCCCGCAGATCAGCATCAGGATCTGCAGGGTTCTTCAGGGGATTGGCAAAATCGATTGGATTCCAGCCATAACCATAGCCGGTTAACATACTCTGACGCCCAATCTCCATAGAGATATTATCTGTCAGATAAACGTTTGCAGAAAGCCTCATAAGATCAAAGGTATATATTTTGTCACCTGAGGCAGAAACTAGCTCATAAACAGCGCCTGTCTGAGTTGGGTCTAAGTATGCAGCAGTAAGCAACCCCTGACCTATGGGGTATTCTTTCATGGAAAACCATGCTGAAAATGAAGTACTCTCATCTCCAGCATCCAGTTTGGCAATTAGGGCTGACATCATCACAAAATCCTGAATACCAAGTATATTCCCAGGATTCAGCAAACTGTTGTAATCATCAGATTCCGGAATATTTCCTATAAATGTTATATCTGCAGATCCCGAAAAATCAGCCTGTGCAAATATAGGAAGAAGTAAAACAGTTGTTATAAAAATTATTAAAAGTATTCTTTTCATATCTGCCCCCTACCTTATACTTTCCAGATAACCGGTTGTAAAAAACCTGTCTTTGACCTTACTGCTGTTTATTTCAAAAATATCTACCTCAACCTCTGTTACAGATGGTTTAGTATGATTCTCCATAATATAGCGGAATGGATAATCCGTTCCGTTAACAGTTTTATAATCATAAAAAGTCATACTCTTGATATTGGCATTACTTTCAAAATATTCAATTTTCATATATCTGTAGGTATCTTTTGTGATATACACAACCATTTTTTCATAGGGTGAATCTGAAGCATCTGCAATAAGCTCTATTATGTAGCAACTTTCTCCCTCAATTTTATCTTCTCCTGTAAGGCGGGGAGTATACTTCTCCGAAAGCCCCTGGCCTCCGTCCCCCATGTCTGCATAGGAAAAGTCAGTTCCTCCGGCAGAATTTTTTTTTGCTGAACTACTAAGTTTGCGGGTTCTTCCGGTAGAACCGAACCTTACCCAGAGATCATCTTCAATCATCAGGTTGGCTGTACCCTTCATTCGTCTTGGAGCGATATATATGGAAAGAGAATATGTCTTCCCACCCTTCTCCATAGTATAACTCTCAATTTCCTGTACCGGTTGAGCTTCCCCGGATTTGTATACTGTCATCCTGCTTGTACTGTAGACTCTGTCTCCCTGAAAGGCCTCATCTGCCCTATCAACAATTTCCTGAGCTGTCTGCGCCGTAAGAAATCCAAAGGTAAAAACTGTTAGTAGTAATGCACTCATTAATATTTTTTTCATTTTGTCCTCCTAAATGATAAAAATGAAGAATAATTCATCTCTCTATGTTGTTTCATTGCCATTTTTATCATTCCTCCATGGTTTTATATTCCAACCTAATTTTTCGGTAACTATTATCAGCACTGCAGGATGAAACAGCACTGAATTAAGAAAGGCAATAGCCATAGCAAGAGAAAGTACAATCCCTGTACTTCTCATTGCCCGCATAATAGATGGAATAAAGGAAGCAAAACCAAATACTGTAGTAAGAGTTGTCATAAGAAGAGCTGTACCGGTCATAGCAATTACAACATCCATCCTGCCCTTTCCTTCCCGTAAATACCTGTGATTTATGTGAACTGCATCATCAATCCCTATACCTATTAAAAGAGGTACTACAATGATATTTACAAAATCAAATTTAATTCCTGTTACTGCCATTATTCCGAATAAAGTTAAAAATGAACCAAGAAGGGGAAGCATGGTAAGAACTGCGAGTTTAATGTTCCTGAAATCTGCTACAAGAATAAGGAACACTACAATTACTGCAAATATTGAAGCAGTTCTGCCATCCTCCTGAGCCATTATGTTCATCTGATCCGCTACAAGGATCATGCCCGTTCCCTTATCGGTAACAGATTCCATCTGATCTGTAAAAATATCCCTGTAAGAACCCTCCCAGGGATTTTGTGTTGGACTGAT
>DAOWEB010000243.1 GCA_030638735.1 Spirochaetaceae bacterium | reverse complement strand
TACTCCTGGAATCTTGATATAGAAACATATACAAATATTATTTCTACAAATGTAACCGGTCTGATGCATGGCAGTCTTGCAGTCATGAATAAAATGATTAAACAGGGTTCCGGTAAAATTTTCAACATGGAGGGATTTGGAAGTAATGGTATGATCCGACCTAAAATGGCTGTCTACGGCACAACAAAACAGGCAGTAAGGTATTTTACAAGAGCACTTGCAAGAGAAGCGGAAAATACAAAAATATTAGTAGGAACAATATCTCCGGGTATGGTAATAACCGATTTTATTACTGAGCCTTTGAATCAGCTTAGTAAGGAAGAAAGAGAGAAAACAATTAAGATATTCAATATTCTTGCTGATCGTGTGGAAACAGTCACTCCTTTTCTTGTTGACAGGATGCTTAAGACCACAACTAATGGAATTCGTATTGAATGGCTGACCAAACCCAAAATTTTCTGGAGGTTTTTAACAGCATCCATATTTAAAAGAAATGTTATATCCAGTATAGAGACAGAGAATGTTTGATCAGACACATAAAATCTATCAGGTTTCTGATCTTACATTTTTAATAAAAGAAATACTGGAATCCTCCTTTATGGCTCTTACAGTAGAGGGGGAACTTTCCAATTTTCGGCCATCCAGTACAGGTCACTGGTATTTTACACTTAAAGATGACAATGCAATGATCCAGGGAGTAATGTTTAAAGGTAAATCTGCTAGTGTAAGATTTCAACCTAAGGATGGGCAACGTGTAAAAGTGAAAGGGACACTGGCGGTTTATGCAAAAAGAGGCAGCTATCAGATTATATGCAGTTCTATGGAAATGTCAGGGGAAGGTGACATTCTTGCAATGCTGGAAAGACGTAAACAGAAACTGGCAGATCTTGGTTATTTTGATCTGGATAGAAAAAAACGACTTCCCCTTTTCCCCTCAAAAGTTGTAGTAATCAGTTCTCCTACAGGTGCCGCTCTTAGAGATATACTTCAGGTACTAAACCGCAGGAGTTCAGGTTTGGATGTAGTAATTCTACCGGCACCGGTTCAGGGAGAAGGTGCCGGAGATGAGATTGCAGCACAAATTAATATTGCTAATAAGTATAATATGGGGGATGTAATTATTACAGGAAGAGGTGGTGGTGCACTGGAAGATCTTCTGCCCTTTTCGGAAGAGTCTGTTGTAATAGCAATTGGAGAATCTGAGATTCCAGTAATTTCTGCTGTAGGGCATGAGATTGATACAGTCCTTTCAGATCTTGCTGCTGATTACAGAGCACCGACACCATCTGCAGCTGCAGAAATAGTTTCTTCCAGTAGAGAAGAATTAAGAACAATAGTAAAAAATATTCAAAATAATATATCTGAAAGACTTATAGATAAAACAGAAAAAATCCGGATACTTCTAAATCAATTTACACCTGAAAATCTGGAAAGAAACTTTATGCAGATTATTCAACCACTTTTTCTAAGGCTGGATGATGCTAAAGAAGATTCTATTTACACACTCAGAGAAATATTGCTTAAAAAAAGTCACCAGGTAGAATTAGTAAAAGCAGATCTTGAAAGCAGTTCTCCTCTTACGATTCTTAAAAGAGGTTTTGCAGTAGTAAGCGATATGGAAACCGGAAATTTGATAAAATCTGCAGGTAAACTAAAACAGGGTCAAATGATAAACATCAGGTTTTCCAAAGATCAGGCATCCGCAGAAATAAAGGGACAGAATAAATGAAAAATTTTGAAGAAAGATTAACTAACCTTGAAGAATTAAATGAAAAAATGAAAACAGGAAATATAGCTCTTGAAGAAGCTGTACAAATTTTTGAAGAGGGAATAAAACTTGCAAAGGGTCTGGAAAAAGATCTTTCCAAAGTAGAAAGAAAAATTGAAATTCTGGTGAACAAACCTGAAAAGGATACTGATGAACCTAATTTAGAATTATTTGATGGTGTTGACTCACAATAATGTTTTACATATCATCGACTATGGAGAGTATAAATGAGTACCTACATTTTCAAACGAATGGGTATGACGATTCTTACCCTGCTACTTATTGCCGTCCTGGTTTTTTTTCTGATGCATGCCATACCGGGAGGACCCTTTACAGCCCAGAGAGAACTGCCTCCGGAAGTTGAAGCTGCATTAATGGAAAAATACAATCTCAATGCCGGTCTTATGGAGCAGCTTGTCAATTATCTTGGTGGTTTGCTCAAAGGAGACCTTGGTCCCTCCTTTAAATATCCCGGAATGAGAGTTAATGATTTTATAAGAGAAGGTTTCCCTGTTTCTGCAAAACTTGGTCTGGTAACTATACTTTTTGTGCTGGCAGCGGCAATTCCACTGGGTATACTTGCAGCTTTAAAAAATGGTAAATGGCAGGATATACTGACAATGTTTATTGCAACAATAGGAGTTACCATCCCCTCATTTGTTATTGCTACCCTGCTTATGTATGTATTCAGTCATAAACTTGGATGGCTTCCGGCTTTTGGTTTTGATAAACCTACGGGCTACATTCTTCCTGTTATAGCACTGGGGGGATACTCCATGTCTTTTCTTGCCAGACTAATGAGATCCAGTTTGCTGGAAGTTATGGGGCAGGATTATATACGAACAGCAAGAGCCAAAGGTCTGACAGAATTTAACGTTGTTATCCACCATGCATTGAGAAACGCCATGATTCCAGTAGTTACAGTTTTGGGTCCCACTATAGCAGCCCTTCTGACAGGATCTTTTGTAATTGAAAAAATCTTCGCACTTCCCGGTATGGGAAAGCATTTTGTCACCAGTATTACAAACAGGGATTATACTACAATTCTTGGTATAACAATTTTTTATGCAACATTCCTTGTTGTAATGGTTTTCCTGGTTGATATGTTCTATGTGCTGATTGATCCCCGAATTAAATATGAATAACTGGAAACTATAAAAATGATACAGTCAAAAGTTGATGAAACTAACAAAGGCCAATGGGCTAAATATGAATATTCACAGGACAAAAGTGAAGCACTAAGCCTGAAACACCGAACTTACACAGGAGATGTTTGGTTCAGATTCCGCCATAAACCGGCATCTCTCATAGGACTTTTTCTTATCCTGATAATTATCCTTTTTGCAGTCTTCGGACCAATGTTAACAAATCACAGTTATGAAAAGCAGGAACTCTCCTTCGTTAATATTCCACCAAGAATGAATGTCTTCATTATGGGTAACGATTATATCTACATAACAAAGAATCTAAAACCCATCCATCTTGAAAAAGATGGCCACCTGATACAGTCTTTACCTAGAATTAAAGAAGATTTCTCTCAAAAAAGAACCAGTTATGATTT
>DAOWEB010000258.1 GCA_030638735.1 Spirochaetaceae bacterium | reverse complement strand
TTTACTAATCAAATAAATCAAAGTTTTAATCATTCAGAAAAAATTAAGCTTCTGGAAGCTGTGTGGCAGGTGATATATGCTGATGGTAGGATAGATAAACATGAGGACTATTTAGTCCATAAATTTGCCAGCCTCCTGAGGCTTCAACACAAGGAATTAATCGATGCGAAGATAAAAACTAGAAAAGGAAAATCTGAGTAATACTTTGAGGATCTTTGATATTCTTAATTTAAGACAAACAGCAATAACAGCATCTAACAAATCACTGCAGTGGAAGGCGTTTGTGCGCTTCCACTGAGATCTAGTGTTGAGGCTGTAGAAAAAGTGCAAATTTAACTATCTTTCCGGGAATTCCCATGATAAAATTTAATGGGATCAGGAGGGATAAAATGGGAAGATTTAAAGAATATTCTTATGAACAGACCGTTTTCCTGCCAATAAATTTTAAAAAGCAGGTTCTTCCTGGAACCTTTGAATACACATTACATAATTTAATAGACGAGAAAATAGATTTAAGCTTCTTTTATGAACGTGTTCATAATGATGAGACTGGGGCTCCTGCGTACGATCCAGCAATATTAATAAAGATTATATTATTTGCCTACAATCGTAGTATTAACACCAGTCGTACAATAGCAAGACTCTGTCAGGAAAATGTAATTGCATGGCCTTATCAGCAGACACATCTCCACATTACACAACCATAGCAGACTTCATCTCTTCGAATGCGAAGGAGATAATAGATCTGTTTACCAGGGTTCTTTCAGTCTGTTATACACAGAACTTAATAGGTAAGAATATGTTTGCCATAGATGGCTGCAAGATATCATCCAACTGTTCTAATGAGTGGAGCGGAACAAAAAAAGAACTGCTGGAAAAAGCAGGGAAAATAGAAAAAGCAGTTTCATATCTTGTTAAAAAACATAAGGAAGCAGACAAAAATAAATACAACAAGAGTCAGGAAACCAAAGAAAAGGAATCAATAAAAAAGTTAAAAGTACTGGCAGAAAAGATATATAAATGGCTTGATGAAAATGAAGATAAAATTGGAACACAGGGAAAACCCCATTAAAAGTAATATTGTAGATAATGAAAGTGCAAAGATGTCTACAGGCCATGGAGTTATACAAGGTTATAATGGGATAGCAGCAGAGGATGATAAACATCAGGTTGTAATGTTTGCAGAAGCCTTTGGAGACAGTAACGAATCAGGCCACTTACCTGAGATTATAGAAGGAGTAAATAAAAACTGCAGGGAAGCAAAAGTCTCAGATAATATTTTTGATGAAATAATAGTCACTGCAGACAGTGGATTTCATAATGAGAAAAATATGAAACTAATTGACATTGATGGAATAACAGCATTCATAGCAGATAATAAATTTCGAAAAAGAGATGTAAGATTTTCTAACTCAGGAAGATATAAAAAGAAAGTAGTAAACTGGAAACCCCGAAAAGGTAAGAATTATTTTACAGCAGATGATTTTATATTTAATGAATTAACAGGAAAGTTAATTTGTCCTGCAGGATTTCCAATGTGGATGAAATGTAAAAACTTTCAAGCAGGAAAATACAAAGGTATTTCCTATATGGGACATATTAAGAATTGTAAAAACTGTTTTCTAAGGTCCAAGTGCATCCGGAATAAAAATACAAAAGCGAGGCAGGTAGCAAAATTTGATCTTACCAAACTGGTAGGAAAAGAATCCTTTACAGCAAAGATGATACGAAGATTTGATACTCCTGAAGGACGAAGTATCTATAGTAAAACGGCCTAGTCGCAACTTCGTTGCTGCTCGGCTATGCAACCTAAATGGGCACTATCGAACCAGTCTTTGGCCATTTAAGAGGAACCCTTCATCTGGATCGGCTTACTTTAAGAAGTAAAAAGAAGGTAAATAATCAGTGGTTGCTATACTGTATTGTTCATAATATCGGGAAGATCCAGAGATATAGAACAGCATAAGGAAGATGGAAAAGAAAAAAGAGGTAGGAAACCTGCATACATATTTTAATAAGTATATTTATTGGTTGTTAGGATAAAAATACTGGAGTAGAATTGTAAAGAGAGATATGTATTGTAAAATGGGGTTTTCCTACAGCCTTGTTATATGCTTAGGATAGTACTTTATGATTAATTTTGATTTACAGTTACTTGTCGATGATTGACATCGTTTCCCGACATAGTAGGCAAATCTTTTAGTGTATCCCCTGGTTGATGAAAGCCAGAGCAAAGGTTCCTGCTTCACAATATTGTATTTTTTACACTTGCACCTGCGATGTTGGAATTGAAGATAGACTTTAAGGTCTCCACAGGGTAAATCCCTGATCTGCCTGACCTTCTGATCATAATAGGACCTATGTGGTTTACCACAGGCTGCACATCGTGTTTTTATTGAAGTCGTTTCATATGGATGACTCTGGCTTCTGAATCTCCAGAAATCCCTGAAACTGTTTGGTAGGCTTTGTATCCGGAAATATGATAGCCATCTGTTAAGTGGTATTTCAACATAGATAAATCATGATGCTTTTGAAGCAGGATTGCAAGATACCATCTTGTTGCAACATAAGAAATTATACCCTGATTCCTGGTTGAATGCTACCCACTCGTTTGGGAGAAGAGCCATATCATTAATAGAAAATCAATAATTCCATTCCTGAAGCAAGACCTCGCTATAGCAGGTAAAATTAAGAAAAAATCCATTTATACGGCTTGCACCACCACTATAACATAGCCAGTTGAATTAATATAGAAATCTTTCATCATTTACCTAAGGATAGGTGTTTCCAGAGATTAGATAAAATCAGTAAATTACTGG
>DAOWEB010000049.1 GCA_030638735.1 Spirochaetaceae bacterium | reverse complement strand
ATTGCTGCCTTTACATATTCTTCAAGTTCTCCTGTTCCATCACAAAACTTTGAATGAGAATGATAATTTGTTTTGAACATAGTGTACCCTTTTCTATTTTGTGATAATATACTCTAGTTCATGTATAAAAGTAACTGTTTGAGCAGGTTTTTAGGCTGTAGACTGTTAGGGAAGATAGTATATAGATATACTGTCCTAATAGTCTAAAAGCCTACAGCCTAAATAGCTAAGTTTTAAATGGGGAAAAAATAATGAGTACTAGTCTCGAAGAAAGAGTCCGGGAGGCTTCGGAAAGTATAAAGTTGTGTCAGTTAGAGATTGGAAAGAGAATAATTGGTCAAAATAGTATGATTGATGGAATGCTGATGGCATTAATTGCCGGTGGACATGTCCTCCTTGAAGGTGTTCCTGGTCTGGCAAAGACACTTGCAGTAAAAACTATGGCAGAGGTTATAGCTGCTGATTTTAAAAGGGTACAGTTTACTCCGGATCTTCTACCTGCAGACCTGATAGGTACCCTTGTTTTCAGGCAGCAGACAGGAGAATTTGTAATTAGAAAAGGTCCTGTCTTTTCCAATGTAATTTTAGCGGACGAAATAAACAGGGCCCCTGCCAAAGTGCAATCGGCTCTTCTTGAAGCTATGGAAGAGAAACAGGTTACAATAGGTAATAAAACTCACAAGCTGCCGTCACCATTTTTTGTCCTGGCAACCCAAAATCCTATAGAACAGGAAGGTACATACCCTTTACCGGAAGCTCAATTAGACCGGTTTTTAATGAAACTTTTAGTTGAATACCCGTCCTCGGATGAAGAACTTGAAATTTTAAGGATGGTTGGTGTTGAAAAGGAGCAGAACGTTTCCAGACTGATAACACCGGATTTATTGAAAAAACTTCAAAAAACAGCTTCTGAAATACTGGTAGATGAAAGAATTGAAGAATATATTGTGGCAATAATAACTGCTTCCAGGCAAAAAGAGGATGCAGCCAGATCATATACAAGATTTATAGATTTTGGCGCATCTACAAGGGCTACTATTTATCTCTATAGATGTTCAAAGATAAAAGCACTTTTTGAGGGTCGAACTTTTGTTATTCCGGATGATGTAAAGTCTGTGGTCTATAATGTCCTTCGTCATAGAATTGTTTTATCTTATGAGGCAGAATCTGATGAGTTAACAGCAGACGATATTATTAATCAAATATTAAAAGTTGTACCGGTTCCTTAAGGAATGAACAACCTTGAACTATTTTCCCGAATAAAAAATTTACCTCTTGTTTCTTCCAAGCTTGTTAATGGTTTTCTTGCAGGGAATTATCGTTCCGTTTTTAAAGGACCTGGTCTTGAATTTGATGAGGTTCGTGAATATTCCGAGGGAGATGATTCAAGGTTTATAGATTGGAACGTTAGTTCAAGGCTTGGTTCACCATATACAAAGACTTTTCGTGAAGAAAGAGAACTTGTTCTCTTTCTTATCGTGGATGTATCTGCTTCTCTTAGAACCGGAACAGGAAGGGTTAGAAAAAAGGATGCTGCAGCTATACTTTCCTCTCTTTTAGCATTTTCTGCTGTGCATAATAATGATAGAGTTGGTGCAGTTTTTTTTACTGATAGAATTGAAAAGTGGGTACCCCCCAGAAAAGGTAAAAAACAGGTTTTTAGATTAGTGGAAGATATGATGGATCTGAAACCTGTGGGAAAAGGATCTGATCTTGGGAATGCAATACGAACTGTTTATGAATCTCTGCATCGAAGGGGTATTTGTGTAGTTATTTCTGATTTCAGAACTCCTCCTGTCTGGAGAGAATTGGCATTACTGGGTAAAAAGCATGATGTTATAGCCTTGAAAATTACTGATCCTTCAGATTTTAATTTTCCTGTATCAGGACTCATTGAACTTACTGACCCGGAAACCGGTGCAACTATATACGGTTCCGGAAGGTTTCGGAAATTCAGGAGAAAGTATAGGGATTTCTGGGAAACAAATGATATCTTTTGGAAAAGGGAGTGCCTTCGTAGAGGTGTTCATACTCTTTCTGTAAGTACTGAAGATGATCCGGTAAAAGAATTACTTGGTTTTTTCTCTTCCAGGAGGAATAAGTGAGAACTTGTATTTTACTTATTCTTGTATTTTTATTATTCCCTTTTACCAGTATAATTGCTGATACCGGTGCAAGTATAGAAGATACTATTTTTATACCAAGAGAATATTATGTAGGCGATGAGGTTGAATTAAGAATTAAATTAAATATAGCTGATAGTTTAAGCTTAACGCTTCCTTCAAGTCTTCCAGGGTCCTCCTGGATCAATATAAATTCTATAGAGATTATTGATAATAACAAGATACCTGAGTTAAGAATAATATTCACTTCCTTCATTCCTGGAACCAGAAGTTTTCCTACACTGTTCCTGGGTGAAATTATTCTCAACTCAATAAAAATTCACACTTCTTCTCTGATTGATTCGACTGGAAAGAATTTTATTGGTATTGCCGGTCAGCTTTTACTGCCGGGAACAAAATTGGGACTTAGTATAATTGTAGGTGCACTTTTTATGGGACCACTCTTTTTAATAATCCTATTAGGTCCTTTTAAGAGAAAAATGATACTGGTTATGAAAAATGGTATTGGTCGCAGTCCTGTTAAGAGGCTTAACAGGATCCTTAAAGATCTTGCAGTACAGAAAACAGGAATTAGCTGCAGAAGATTTTATATAAGATTATCAAGTGCAGTAAGAGAATATCTATCCAAAAGAACAGATACTGATTTTATAACTTTAACAACATCTGATATGGAACTTGCTTTAATTCGGGTTCTTGGTCATAGAGATTTTTCAAGTATGCTTTCTGATATGATGAAACTTTCAGATAGTATTAAATTTGGTAATATGACAACTGGTGATGAAAAGAAAATGAGTGATATTGAGCTTATAAGAGATATCTCAAAATTTCTGGAATTAAAAATTAAAAGAAGTGATAAGTCCAGGAGTTCAGTTTGATTACTTTTGATTATCCGGGAATGTTATTACTAATAGCAATTCTACCACCATTAATTTATTTGAGACATTTTTGGAAGAATAGAGGGGGAAGGTTATCATTTTCTTTTACAATATGGGAAAAAGAAGTTTTTAAACCAGGAATATATATATCTAATTTTATTTTATTTATAGGATCATTTTTATTTTGGATTGGTTTTTTATTACTTTTAATTGCTAATGCCGGGCCCTCTTTTGTATCCAGAGAGAAGATCTATATGACCAGGGGAATAGATATTATTTTTGTTCTTGATGAATCTCCCAGTATGTCTGGTAAAGATTTCCTTCCTGATAATAGATTTGAATCAGCAAAAAGTGTTATTAAGGCTTTTGTTGAAGGAAGAGATCATGATCCTGTTGGCCTGGTAAGTTTTGGTAAAAATGCAGTTCTAAGGGTTCCTCCAGGATTAGATTATGAACATTTTTTAGAACAGCTGAATGGACTTCAATTAATGGATCTTGGAAATGGAACTGCTATGGGAATGGGAATAGCTGTTGCCTGTCTTCATCTTGATGAAAGTACAGCAAAAGAAAAAGTAATTATTTTATTAACGGACGGTGATAATAATTCAGGGGAAATCCTGCCGGAATCTGCAGCACATATTGCTGCTGCCATGGGGATAAAAATTTATTCTGTAGGTCTGGGAAGTATTGGTGAAGTGCCTTTAGAGTTTGTCGATCCTGAAACAGGAAAAATCTATAGAGGTATGTATGAAAGTGGGTATAATGAAGATATATTGAAAGAAATCTCTATAATTACCAATGGAGAATTCTTTCAGGCTCTTAGCCCGGGGGCACTGGATACTATTATGTCTTCTATAGATTCCCTTGAAAGGGTAGAAAAACGAACAAGATTAAATATAAATACCAGACCAATTCACCGGGAAATGATTTTTATTGGCTTTATATTTATTCTATTTGATTTTTTCCTGAAAAAATGGATTTTCAGGGAGGTTGTATAATGGCATTAAGACCAGATTCTTTCCTTCTTTTTTTTGTACTTATACCTGTCGTTTTTGTATTATATAAACGTTATTGGAGGGGGAGGAAGGATCTTGCTGCGATTGGAGGAAAATGGAGATCAGGTTTATTGATGGATGTTTTTCAAATTAAGTGGTTTTTTTCTTCTTTGCTTTTTATTCTTTTTGTAATTTTTTTAATACTTGCACTTGCTGAGTTTACAGGAAGAGGAAAAACAACTTTAAAATCTTCTTCTGGCGTAGATGTAGTTTTCGCAGTAGATATTTCCGGAAGTATGCTTGGAACTGATGTTTATCCATCAAGGCTAAAGCGTTCAACTGATTTGATAAGTGCATTTATTGAGAATTTACCAGGGGAGAGATTTGGGTTGGTTATATTTAAAGGCTCGGGAATAAAGATTATTCCAATTACAGAAGATAGTTCTTCTTTGAGTGCTGTACTACCGTATCTTAATCCGGATATGTTTTCTTCAACAGGATCTAATTTGGAAGATGGTATCAAAACTTCTTTATCATCTTTCTCCTCAGGAGAAGAAAGGAAAAAACTTATACTCCTTTTTACAGATGGTGAAAGTTTTTCAGGTAGTACTTCTTTGTCAGCAAAAGAAGCAAAATCTCTTGAAGTTGATATTTTAATTTTTGGTGCGGGTACTGATCAGGGTATAGAATTGTATAGTAAAAATGGAGATCCTGTTCT
>DAOWEB010000221.1 GCA_030638735.1 Spirochaetaceae bacterium | reverse complement strand
TCCTTAAGGAATGGGTATTTAAATGACTGGAAAGATATTCGTAATTGTTGAATCACCGACTAAAGCAAAAACTATTCGTAAATTTTTACCTGATAATTATATTGTTGATGCCAGTATTGGTCATGTCAGGGACCTTCCAAAATCGGCAGCGGATATTCCCAAAAAACTAAAGGGTGAAGAATGGACTAAACTTGGTATAGATGTTGAGAATAATTTTAAACCTCTTTATGTTACACCTAAAGGAAAGGGGAAGATTGTCCGGGAGCTTAAAAAGAAGTTAAAAGAAGCGGATCTACTTCTGCTTGCAACTGACGAGGACCGTGAAGGGGAATCTATTTCCTGGCATCTGGTAGATATTTTAAAGCCAAAAGTTCCGGTAAAAAGAATGGTTTTCCATGAAATAACGAAAAAAGCTATTACCAGGGCTCTTGAGACTGGACGGGAAATTGATATAAATCTTGTTAATGCACAGGAAACAAGAAGAGTTCTTGATAGACTTTATGGGTATACTCTTTCTCCTTTAATATGGAAAAAGATATCTTACGGACTTTCTGCAGGGAGGGTTCAATCCCCGGGTCTCAGGTTAATTGTTGATAGAGAAAGGAATCGGATAAAATTTAAAAAAGCTGTTTATTGGGATTTATCTGCTCTTATCTCACCTGATTCAGGTAGAGAAAAAGAGATTTTTGAAGCAAAGCTGGAGTCTGTAGATAATAAACGTGTATCCACAGGAAAGGATTTTGATCCATTAACAGGAAAACTCCAGGATAATAAAGATGTATTAATTCTTGATGAAATATCGGCTTCGAATCTTGAAACTCAACTTAAAAATGGAGATTGGAATGTTGATTCCGTAGGAGAAAGATCATTCAGACAAAAACCTTCACCACCTTTTATTACTTCAACTCTCCAGCAGGATGGAAATAGAAAACTTAGGATGACGGCCAGAGAAACTATGAGAACTGCACAACATCTTTACGAACAGGGTTTTATTACCTATATGCGTACCGATTCTCCCACTTTAAGTTCTGAGGGTACTAATGGAGCTATAGAGAGTGTTAAAAGGTTGTTTGGTGAAAATTATCTAACAGACTCTCCAAGGCAGTTCACTTCAAAATCCAAGGGAGCCCAGGAAGCTCATGAAGCTATTAGACCTGCAGGAGAAGTTTTTGTTCATCCTGAGGCTTCAGGGTTGTCAGGTAAGGAACTTGCCCTTTATTCATTAATATGGAAAAGAACATTAGCTTCCCAGATGAAAGATGCTGAAAAAATATCTACAACTGCAAAAATTGGAGCAGGAACAGCTGTTTTTTCTGCAACAGGTACAAGAATTGCATTTTCCGGATTTCTCCGGGTATACGTAGAGGGAAAGGATGATGGAGATGCTGCATTGGATGATAAAGAAACCTTCCTTCCTGAATTGAAAGAGGGCCAGAGTGTTATTCTTAATAAACTTAGTTCTATTGAGCATGAAACAAAACCTCCGGCAAGATATACTGAAGCTGCTCTTGTAAGCCAGCTTGAAAAAATGGGAATTGGACGTCCTTCAACCTATGCTTCAATTATCAATACTCTTTTTGATCGTCAGTATATTAGACGGCAGGGAACTGCACTTATTCCTACTTTTACCGGATTTGCAGTAATACAGCTTTTGGAAAACCATTTTCCTTATCTTATTGAGTATAGTTTTACATCAGAGATGGAGAGTGCATTGGATGAAATATCAGTTGGAGGAATTGATCGTCTAAAGTATCTTGAGAAATTCTATCTTGGTAATAAGGGTTTAAAGAGTCAGGTTGAAAATAGAGAAAAAGAGATAAAACCAGAGGAAGCCAGAACAATTAAACTTCCACATCTTGGACCTATATCTGGAGTAAAGGTTGGAAAATATGGTCCCTATTTTATTCAGGAACAGGAAGAGGGAAAGGATAGTATACATGCTTCAATTCCTGAGGAAATAGCCCCGGCAGATTTATCTGAATCTGATATACTTGAAATAATTGAACTTCAAAAAAACGGACCTGTTCCCATTGGGACAGATCCTGAGACAGGAGAGAATATCTACTGTCTTACAGGGCGTTATGGTGCATATTTCCAGTTAGGTGAAAAGACTGAGGATGTTCCAAAACCAAAGAGAGCCAGTTTGCCGAAAGGAAAGAAACCTAAAGAAGTTACTATAGAGGATGCTCTCAGGCAGCTTAGTCTTCCCAGGTTAGTAGGAATGCACCCTGATACAGGCCTTGAAGTGAGAGTTAATGAAGGGCGCTTTGGGCCCTATATTGCACACAACGAGGAATTCCGGTCATTAAAAAAAGACGATGAATTATTTTCTGTTACCCTTGAAAGATGTATAGAGATACTTTCGGAACCAAAAAAAGGAAGGGGTGGATCTACAGTCTTAAAAGATTTTACAGGTAATAAAAAAACAGCTCTTACAATTATAGATGGAAGATATGGTCCATATATTAAGTATGGAAAGAAAAATATTAAGCTTCCGGATGAAAAAAAAGATAAAAAAATAATAGAGGCTTTAACTGTGGAAGAAGTAATGGCTATAGTCAAGGATGCCTAGTTTTTTTTATTAAAATCTTTATTTTTATACATATTAATATCCGCAGCTTTAAGAAGTTCCTGAAGACTGACTCCATTATCCGGGAAACCGGCAATTCCATAGCTGAACTTAATATTGTATTCCTTATCTCCTGTTTTAAGAGGAGAATCATTAAGCTCTTTTTTTATTCCGGTAATTCTTTTTTCTATATTTTTTGTATTTGAGTTTCTAAACAGTGCAATAAACTCATCTCCCCCAAAACGGGCAAAAACATCACTTCCACGAATAGAATTGCTAATGGTATCAGAGAACTTTTTTAATACTTTATCACCACAGGCATGTCCATGGGTGTCATTTACAGATTTAAAATTATCCAGATCAAAAAGTACAATGTGTAATTGTCCCTTGTATCTGGAAGCTTCTTCAAAAGCCATTCTGGCAATTTCTTCAAAAAAATGACGATTATGGATATTTGTTAAACTGTCAAATTGGGAGAGTTGAATTGCTTTATTTATCAGTCTGCTGTTTTTTATTACAATTGCCATTTCGCTTGTAAAATATTCCATCATTCTAAGATCATCTTTATTAAAAGCATTGGTTGAACGGCTGTCCAGACATAATACACCATAAATTGTGTTGTCTATTACAATTGGTGCACTTAAAGAGCAGGGATATTCATTTGATCCGGAAGATTCAAATAATTTGATGTTACCTGGAAGATGTTCTTTATTAAATTTAGGTTTATCTCTTATAATTACCGGTTTAAATTCATTTTTTTTATTAATTTTGTAAACAAATGTATCTTCAATTTTTATACTTATTTTTTGAAGTTCTTCTAAATCCATACCTATGGAAGATACATATTTAGCAGAACCATCACTTCTGGGAATCATTACAGAGCCGGCAACACTGCCATCTATCGTAGCAATTGCAGTTTCCAGAATTTCATCAAGAAGTGTCTCTGTTTTTTTAGTTGCAACAATCGAATGGTTAAGATTTATAATTGTATCCTGAAGTTTTTTGCTTTTATTTATATAATCTCTGTCATTACAGGCTGTTTCAAGTATAGTATTTTGATTTTTAAGTAAACGGTTTGTATACTTTAAAATTTTTATAGGATTTGAAAGTGTAAAATTTGATATAGCTTCAATATTTTTCAGATCATCTTTATCCAGTGTTAAATCGTTTTTTGCTACATCTTTAAGGGTTTTTTGAAAAATTATAAGAATAGGTTTAAACTTTTTTCTTATAAATATGAAGAATACACTCATTACAATAAAAAGTGATACGGACTGTATTAGTGCATTTAGAGGGAATCCAATAATTGATGTAACATAAGTAACCAGAATTAATAATGCTGTAAGTCCAAAATATACTAAAATAAAACTATTTTTTAACACAGCCTAATATTAGAGATCTTAGGCGACATAGTCAAGTTTTTAATAATAAACACAGATAGTAAAAGGTTGGTTGTAATTTAAAAAGGGCATAAAAAAAGACCGGAAATATTTCCGGTCTTAATGCATCGGGAGCGACGGGGATCGAACCCGCGATCTTCGGCTTGACAGGCCGACGCGATAACCAGCTTCGCTACGCCCCCTTAACAACGCTTAGCCAAAATGCCCGATTTTGAGACTTTTGTCAAGTAGGGTTAAATGATTTTTTGACCCTGCCTGGTTTTTTATTATTTTTTCTTAAGAACAATTTCACATTGGTTTTTTATTTGTATTAGTTCGTAATTCCATGTCCTGCATATATACATAATTGCAGTTTCTGAGTAAAAGGATACATGAGTGGGATCTTCTCTATACCACCATTTTAAAAAACTCTCCCTGTTATTATTATGAAGCATTGTACGTATTATAAGAAAAGATCCTGTAGTAATATGTGAACTTAAGAACTCAATCTCTACTGCAGGAGACAATAGATGTTCGAATACTTCAATGGCTGTTATTGCATCAAAATATTTATCTGACCATTCTCTATTATTATCAAAATATGGATCATATGTTGAAATATTATACCCTTTTTCTTTCAGGATGCCTGCCCAGGTTTTTTCCGGACCACAACCAAAATCAAAAAGCCTGTTTCCAGGCTTTAAAAATGGTGTTATTGAATTAGTTATTATATTGTTTAGATATGTGATATATCCTTTGTTCTCATTGCTGTTCTCATGGAGCATGTATCTTTGTTTTTCTGCTTCAATAGATAGGTGAAAACCTTTATCAAGTTGAATTAATCCGCAATTGCTGCAAATATGATATATTTTCCCTAAATTATCAGTTATTTTATCTTTAATATCATTATGACATAAATTACAGTTCATTGATTATTTTAACAGTCCTCTTATAAGGCTTTAATAAAACTCATAAAAAGGCCTATTACACCTCCAAAGACGCCGCCCCATACAACCAGCCACCCCAGGTGTTTTTTTATCATATCCTGAATAATTATTTTAACCATGTTGGGAGTCAGTTCATCAAGACGTTTGTTTACAATACCTTCTACCTGGGATTCTATTTTTTCGGTTAAATTCCCTGTTTCAAGTGAATCTGCTATAGCCGATTTGAAAGAAGGAGATTCTGTTTCCTCTTTTACAAACTCTTTTATCTTAAGAATAAAGGGTTCTCTAAAGTTATTCAGAGCACTTGCTCCTCCAAACATTCCAAGCATACTTCCAAATTGTGATTCCATAATAACTGCTGTAAGACTGTCGAAAATACGATTATAGTCAACACTATCTATTGCTTTATCTAAATTGATTTCAGGAATCATTGCCTCTGATGATTCTTCAAAGAATTTTTCCAGATTTTCTTTTGTAAAAAATTCAGTCATTATTAAATGCCTGATACCTTCTTTAAATTCTTTAAAATGCAGAGGAACTACTCCTGATCCATATAATAAAGGTACTTTCTCAAAGAGCATATGTATTGCCAACCAGTTGGTGATTGCTCCTGACAATGCAAAGAAGCCAATACTTAGTATTTGTCCACTAAACCATGGTGAGAAGTATCCTCCGGCAATAATTAGAAGGGCAGTAAGATTTGTCCCAAGGCTTTTATTCATAGTAGTCTCCAATTGTTGTTAATAATACGGTATTTAATATATATATAGCTTTTTGTGATGTACAGTATATTTATCTATTTTTTTTGTTTTTCTGACAGTATCCATAAATAAGTTTCGAAAAGCGAAATTTAAAAAAAGCAGAGGTCATTAAAAACCTCTGCATTATAGAGAAAATTGGGAAAATCCTAAAAATGATACCTAAGACCAAGACCAGCACCTATATCAGGCTCTGTAGCAGGTATAAGTAAGATCCCTGGTGCAATTTCTAAAAAGATCTCAAGCTGTTCAACAGGCCACCATTGTACTCCAATTGGAACTCTGAAACCAATATTGAAAATATCATTATTTAAATTTAAACCCAGTTTTATTCCAGCTCCAAGATACCAGTCAAACATCTCTATTAAGTGATCATTTATAAGCCACCAGTCAGCAGTTGCATCAATCCGGCTGTCAGCAGTAGCAAATGACCATCCAAGTCCTATTGCCAGATTTCCTGTTTTATAGCTTAAACCAGTAGGTTCTCCCAGAACTATTCCTATTCCCTGTTCAGCAAATGCTGTTACTGGTAGTATCAGCATTATAAGAAGCAGGCTTAGAGCTCCAATTTTTTTTATCATTTTAATATCCTTTAATTAATTTATCATGGAATATCATCATATTGAAATAATATACAACCAATAGGCCTATACTAAAAAGATGATATCGCCTCGAGTCCTGATTTTTCTACAATTTCAAGACCATGATCAATATCCTCTACCTTAAAAATAATTACAACACTGCCTTTATCGTTAATAAGGGAAGAATACAGATATTCAATATTTACACCATCCCTGTTAAATATATCCATAACCTTGCTAAGTCCACCAGGCTGATCATCAAGAATAATACCAATAACATCTGTAAGTTTTGCAGTAAACTCAGCTTCTTTTAGAACTTTCATTCCATCATCGGGTTTGTCTACAATTATTCTCAGAATACCAAAATCTGCTGTATCCGCAATAGATATTGCTCTTAAATTTATTCCTGCATTGGCAATAGTTTTTGTTACTTCTGCAAGTCTTCCTGTTGTATTTTCTAAAAATACTGAAATTTGTTTAACCTTCATTTTTCTTCCGCCTTTGGTAAATCTCTTTTATCTATAACTCTTTTAGCCTTACCCATACTTCGTGCAATGGTTTTAGGTTCCACAAGTTTTATATTAAGTGAAATTCCTAACTGCTGTTTCATCTCATTATGTATTCTTTTTCTTATAATCTCCAGATCCTTCGTTTCATCAGAAAAAAAGCTTTCTTCAACTTCCACCTGAAGTTCCACATTGTCCAGGTGGGAAGATTCTCTGTCAATTATAATTTGATAATGGGGTTCTGTATTTTCTATTTTCATTAGAATATTCTCTATCTGGGAAGGGAACACATTTACACCCTTAATAATAAGCATATCATCATTTCTTCCAAGAAGTCTGTGCATCTTTATTGTTGTTCTTCCACAGGAGCATTTGTCCCTGAAGAGCCATGTAATATCCCTTGTTCTGTATCTTATTAAAGGGGTTCCTTCTCTTGAAAGGGTTGTAAAAACCAGTTCCCCTTTTTCCCCTTCTGGTAAGACTTCCCCTGTTTCTGCATCTATAATTTCAGGATAAAAAAAGTCTTCATTAATATGCAGTCCATTCTGTTCCTGGCATTCACAGGAGACTCCTGGTCCAATAATTTCAGTAAGTCCGTAAATATCATAGGCTTTAAGATTTAGTTTTTTCTCTATCTCCACCCTCATGTTATCTGACCATGGTTCTGCTCCAAAAATACCTGCCTTGAGATCAAAATTACGGAAATCTAATCCACTTTCACTGGCAACTTCTGCCATAAAGAGTGAATATGAAGGGGTACATGTTAAAACTGTAGACTTAAAGTCCTGCATGTACTGTAATTGTTTTTGTGTATTTCCGGAAGAAATAGGTATAACTGTTGCACCAAGAGGTCCTGCTCCATGATGGACACCCAAACCTCCGGTAAATAAACCGTATCCATAAGCGTTTTGTATTGTATCTGTTTTATCTGCTCCGGCCATAGCAAGGCACCTTGCCATAACTTCGGACCAGAGAGTACGGTCATTCTCTGTATATCCTGCCACAACAGGTGTTCCTGTTGTTCCTGAGGATGTGTGAATTTCTACAATATCATCCAGTGGGGATGATAGAAGGCCATAGGGATAAGTTCCTCTCATTTCATCTTTCGTTGTGAAGGGAAGTTTCCTAATATCTGAAAGGGATTGAATATCCTCAGGTTTTACTCCCATTTCATCAAACTTCTTTTTATAGAATGGAACTTTTTCATAAACCCTTTTAACCAACCCTTTTAAATGTTTCAGCTGCAATTCCTGCATCTGTGTAACATCCATACTTTCAATTTTTGTATTAAATATCACTTACTTCCTCCTCTTTCATCTACTACACGTATTGCTTTACCTTCCTGCACAGGCAGTACTCCTGGTTCATGAAGTTCTACTGTTGGACTTATGGTTATAGATGCTCTAAGGTTATCTATAATCCGTTTTTTCAAGGCATTCATATCTCTGGCATCATCAGAAAAGATTGATGGGCCTACTTCTGTCTGAACTATAAGCCTGTCCAGTAACCCTTCTTTTTTTACAAGTATTCTATAATTAGTTCCAACTTCCGGCATCTTCATAATTACTTCTTCTATCTGGGAAGGAAAAACATTAACTCCATTGATAATGAGCATATCATCAGTTCTTCCCTTAATTCTGCTGATTCTCCTCGAAATTCTGCCGCAGGAACATTGTCCAGGTATAATAGATGTTAAATCTCTTGTTCTGTATCTTAGTATTGGTGTTGCATTTCTAATTAAAATGGAAAGAACAAGTTCCCCTGTTTTCCCATCCGGTAGTTCTTTCAGAGTATCTTCATCGACAATTTCCATGTAGTATGAATCTTCCCACAGGTGCATTCCTGCTTTTTTTTCACATTCAAATGCAACGCTTGGTCCGTTCATCTCTGACAGTCCGTATGAATTATATGCATCTATTCCAAAAAGTTTTTCAATTTTCTGACGTATTTCTTCTGAATGAGGCTCTGCTCCCACAAGAGCTTTTTTCAGCTTGAAGTCGGAAAGTGTATAACCATATTCTTCAAGTTTTGAATAAAGATACAACATGTAGCTTGGAGTTGCATGTACAACAGTGCTTTCAAAATCTTTCATAAGCTGGAGCTGCCGTTTTGTATTTCCACTGGAAGCAGGGATTACAAGCATTCCAAGCTTTTCTGCACCATAATGGAGACCTATTCCTCCTGTAAATAAACCATAGGTCATCATATTCTGGAAAATATCTCCTTTGTGACAACCTACAGAGACAAGAGATCTTGTTGTAAGGTTTGTCCAGTTATCAAGATCTTCCTGAGTCTGATATATAACTGTAGGTGTTCCTGTTGTTCCACTGGATGCATGCATTCGTACAACATCTTCTTTTTTTGAAGCCATTAATCCAAAAGGATATGCTTCTCTTAGATCTTCTTTGGTAGTAAAGGGTATTTTTTTAATATCCGGGAGGGATTTTAGATCTTTTGCACTTTTTATACCCACGGAGTTGAGTCTTTTTTTGTAAAATGGAGTTTTCAAAGCATTTGCAACAGTTCTTTTATATCGCAAAAGCTGCAGAGCCTCCAATGCCTCTCTGTCCATTGTTTCAATTTCTGTGTCTTGATAGAGATCAATCATTTGTTATCCTGCTTTAACCCTAGTTTTTCAGCCGTTCTCTTAAATCCGGCCAGAGATCCCTCAATAACAGAATCTTTTACACAGTATGCAATTCGAAAGTAACCATGGAGACTAAATCCCCTTCCTGGTACAACCAGAATCCGTTCCTCTTTTAGAAGATCTACAATTCTCATATCATCACCTTCGTGAGCTTCCACAAAGAAATAGAAGGTTCCCTGGGGTTTTTTAAATTTATAACCGAATTCTGCCAGTTTTTTTGCAAGAAGGTCACGTTTTTTTCTGTACAGTTCAATATCAACACTTACTCCCTGAAGTTCTGCAACAGTTCGCTGCATTAGAGCCGTTGCATTCACATATCCCAGAATTCTATTACATAAAACTATACGATTAATAAGACTTATATAATCTTCTGCTTCCGGGTTTACAGTAAGCCATCCTATTCTTTCTCCTGGTATAGACAGATCTTTAGAGTATGATGTACATACAATAGAGTTTTTATAGGCATCCATAACTGATGGAACTTTAATTCCGTCATATACAATCTTGCGGTAAGGTTCGTCACTTATAAGATATATCGTTCGTCCTATCTCTTTGCTTTTGCTTGTGAGCATAGATGCCAGGCTGTTTATAGTTTCTTCCGGATATATTCTACCTGAAGGATTATTGGGTGAATTAATTATTACTGCAGCTGTTTTTTTTGTAATTGCCTGTTCAATTTTCTTAATATCCAGATTGAAATTGGCCTGCCCTTCAACAAGATCCAGTTCTCCACCATGATTATCACAATAAAATTTATATTCCATAAAACAAGGTATAGAAGCTATAATTTTATCTCCTGGATTTATTAATGTTTTAAGAACTGTATTTAAAGCCCCTCCGGCACCGCTTGTCATAACAACATTATTTGCTTGTATAACTGTCTGCTGTTCTGAAGATATATATTCTGCTACCTTTCCCCTTACATCCAGGTAGCCGGCATTTGGCATATATCTATGCATATGGTGATCTGCAGCTTTTTCCAAAAGAACTTTTGTGAAATTTTCGGGAGGATCCATTGCCGGATTTCCCAGAGAAAAATCATACACATTCTCTTCACCAAACTCCTGTTTTAATTTTGCCCCTGTTTCAAACATCTTTCTTATAAAAGATGATGAGTCCATCATACTTCGAATTTTTTCTGATACCATGAGTATTCCTTGTAGAGCTTTTTGCGCTATGTCACATTTCAAATTAAAAAGAAGCTCTTAACTACAATAAGTACCAATAACTGGCGCAAAAATAGCCAAAAACAGATCTATATCATTGAAATCGCAAAGTCTCTAATATTTAATCTTATCTCTATTAAATCATAAAAAGAATCTCTGGAACAGAATAATAAATGAAAATATTGCTGTGGGCCTCTACTTTTTACTTTGAAAATCCAAATTTAATGATTACCTTAAAACTAATATAAAAATCAGAGGGGTATTTTATGAATATTAAGATGAAAATTATCTTATCATTATTACTTTATATTTCTGTACAGAGTATATTTGGTTCCGGAAAACCTGAAATAAAGGAAAGTGAGGATATGAATAGTAATGGTACTGTCTCTGTTTCCGGTTTTATGGAAAATGGTTTAAGAGTACTTTCTGCAAATATAGATAAAAAGGAATTAACTTATACTGTTTACAGAGGTGATTATATTGTTTTTAAAACAAGTGAAGGACTTTCTCATCGACTTATCATTCCTTCTCTTGATATAGATAAACAGATTCCTGTTCCTGAAAATGAAAAACCATACATTAAAATGAAGGAATCAGGTGTTCTTGAGTTTTCTATTGACGAATTAAAGGGTTTTATAAAAGTTATAGATTTTCAGGGTCCCAGATATTGGGAAGTTACCAGTAAAGAGGGTGCTGATCTGATTAAAAATATCAATCCCTTTATTCTTGATGTCCGGACTGAAGGGGAATATCAGCAGGGGCATCTGGAAAATTCATTTTTATTACCAGTACAGGTTTTAGAGGACGAAATAGGTTTAATTGAGAAGTATAAAGATCAGGACATTTTTATTTACTGTCGTTCCGGTAACAGAAGTACTGTAGCATCTAAGATTCTGTTAGATGCAGGTTTTACTACTGTATATAATCTTAGATACGGTATAAGCGGCTGGACAGCAGAGGGATATCCGGTAGTGGTTGAATAACAACCGTAGAGACGCCCAATTTGGGCGTCTCTACGGAAAAAATGCAGCAGCAGAAAACCAGAAATGTTGTGTTCCAGCTATTAGTTCCAGTCTTTTTCCTTCCATAGGTCCTGATAAAGCATATCCAGTATAATCCCAGACACTGTTAGTTTGTTTATCTTTAAAATCACCTTCATCAAAATAAAAATCAAGTTCTAGGTTTTCAGCTTTTGAAAGAAATGCATTTGCAGTTCCAACATCTCTCCCATCTTCAATTCTGGATACATCCAGTGCAGATGCAGTCCCCTCAGACCAGAATACAACGATTTTACTATTGTTTAGGCTGTCATTTATAACATGTTCCTTGTTTAAAGATTTGTAACTGTAGTAGCGGACTTTGTTTTGATGTTCAACCAGTAATACTCTATCCAGTGGGTTAAGGTTTTCCAGTGTTTGAGGAGTGGTTTCTCCCCTAAACAGGAATGGCGATCCTGTATCATAACCGGAATAAGGATTAGTTCCATAAGGTCGGTCCCATCCAGTGTTTACTGAAAGAACCATAGCTTCAGGATATCTTTCTATCGCATCATTCCATGACATGAAAAGAGAAGGGATAAATTTTAAACTGCGACCTGCATATTTGCCGGCAATTCCTTCCCCTGTTGCCTGCTGCCACCAGGTTTCTGTTTGTCTGTCATACATAATAAGATTTGAATACCTTAACCGGCCTGTTGTGCCAAAATCAAGATTAATATTATCTATTCTACTTTCGAAAACAATTCCTGTATTGCATAGTGGACAAAAGGTAACTGCAATTGGCATTCCTGCAATATTATCATTAACTATTTCATGCCAGGTTAAAATTTGGACAGGATAAATTTTTGTTTCTTCCAAATATCTGACTACAATAACAGGTTCAGGGTCACCTGTAGTTTTATCTGCTTCTTTAATTTTTATAAATTGTGGATTGTCTATTGCAGGTATTCCATCTTTTGAAGGCCCTCCTGACAATATTTCATCTATAGGCACTGTACTATTGGAAAAATCTGTTATGAACTCCCTGAATGGTCTGTTTTCAGGAGTTTCTTTGGTAAGCTCTGCATCACTTCCGCATGAAAAAAATAGCAGCATTAATGGGAAAATAAGTAGTTTTTTCATATTGCCTCCATATATTAGTAATATACTAATATATGGAGGGGTGGACAATTAATTAATGCTTTCAGTATATCAACTATTAGCCATATAGGATTAACTTATAGTTGATTGTTAATTTAATTTCTCTCTATTAGCATTACCAATATAGCTTTTAGAGGATAAAAATGACAGAAATTCAGAGAATCCTGCTTTCCAATATAAAGAAATATAGATCTTTACTTAAATATTCTCAATTTGATCTGGCTGAACTCTGTGGTGTTTCTGCAAGTTATATCAGCGAAATAGAAACCGGGAAAAAATACCCTTCTGCCAAAATGCTTGAACGCCTTGTTCAGGCTCTGGAAGTAAAACCATATCAGCTTTTTCTTGATGAAAATGATATAGATAATTTTAACAAGGAAGGTTTTCTTAGTAGTTTTAAAGAAAAAATTCAAGATCTATTTGTAAGTGATGTAGAAATTTTGTATTCACAGTTTACGGATAAGGATGATAATTAGGATGGATTTAGAGACCTTGTATGTAAGGTCTCTACAGTGGTTTATGCAACTCTACTATGATCTTTCCTGATTGCCCTTGTAAGAAGGTGGTCAGTAATACTCTTATAAATTAGTTCATGCCCTGCAGAACCTGGATGCATTCCATCTATTCCAATTAAATCTTCCAGGTTATCGTTCAGCAGGAATCTGCTTCGAATATCTATCATATCAATTCCATAGCTGCGGGTAACAGTTTCAAAAATATTGTTATAGGATTCGTGATGGTAATAAATTTTGCTGACATTCCCAAGCCACTTCATTATATTTTCTCCGGACAGTTTTGATGCTAAAAAATTAAAAAACTTCTCTGCATGAAGGGGGGGGAAGTTGAGGGATATTGTTGATACATTGTTTTTTAGAAAATAGTCATAGATAGAACATAAGTTGTCTTCAAACTGAGTTTTTTCAATAGCAGGAATATGATTGCTATCCGGATTTTCCGCAATTTCCTTCCAGTTATAATTACAGTCATTTGCACCTATACTTATGAATACAATATCAGGTTCAGATTCTTTTATTTTTTCAATATTTGCAAGAAGTTTTTCAGATGTAAGTCCGAATTTTCCATTATTTTTTGTTTTTGAAAATACAGTATCTTTAAATTTATTATAGTAGGAACTTTCAAGAACCTTATATCTGCCATTTTCCATAGATACACCTTTTACGATTGAGTCTCCTAAAAAAAGGGCTGTAGTATGCTGATTGTTTATTTTATTATTCATATGGCCTCCACTTGCTTTATTATAGCTTTTGCTGTTTTTATTTTTTCGTTTAATTCCTGTTTCATGGCACCTATAATTTTTGATTTTTCCTTATCATCCCTTAAACCGTTAAGGAAGTCTGCAATGCTGCTAAGTTTATAACCTATATTCTGCATGTCTCTTATCAGTATAAGATCATCTTGAATTTTCACCTCATAGAAACGTTTATTTTTATATATGCGGGGTTTTAAAATAAGATTTTCTTTTTCATAGAATTTGATTGTTCTTTCCGGTATACCTGTTGTTTCCGAGAGTTCCTTTAATTGAATTAATGATTTATTTTCAAAAAGGTTTTCCTCCCTGGGTACTCCAACTTCACTTAATACTTTGAAACAGGCATTATCACTGTATCCAAGGCGTTTGAGTTTCTGCCATGATTGAAATATATCAAGGTCTTTAGTTGAAAAGAAAAGTGTCTCCCTAATAAGGCCTGAAGTTTGAAAATTATTTATTTGATCATTGTTTAATTTGAACTTCTTTACAATATCATTACGATCCAGTGGATTTAGTTTTCTAAACTCGCGTATACGATCAAGGTCTTCATCAATGTAATTCTCTTTTTCTTCCAGGATTTCCTGTTTAACAAAAAACTGGAATTTTTCATCATCAATTTTAGTTCTTTTAAAAAGATCCTGTTTTGAAAGTACCTTGTCACCCATATTTACTGCCTCTTTACGGGTAATATATAGTATTGACAGTAATATGTCAATAAAAAGTTATGAAATCTTTATATTGATTATACTTTATGACAGTAACTGGTATATTATCTGCTGCTCAATAATAAAAAACAACACCACAAACAACACTTTAGTGTCTATTTGATAATACTGTTTTATAAGTAAATTGTAGGCGAAGAGTTAATAATAACTCGGATAATGAGCCTATGTATTAAGCTCAGAATAAACTAAATACAAGAGTAAAGAGAATGAAAAAATTACTGTTGGTTTTATTAATGGTAACAGTTGGAATGTCTGCTTTTGCAGATGGGTTTTCAGGAGACGGGGAGTATGAGAATGATGATTTCCTGGTCTATAAGGAGGAAGCAGCAGAAATACTGAAATCAATCGATGATTCTCCCATAGGAGGGTTTACTCTGGAAGAAATGAAAATGCTTAACCTTGAGTTATCAATACCCTTCCAGAAAATGAAATATGTAAAAGAATCAGAAATGGCCTCGGCTGTTTTTCCGGGTTTTGGTCAGTATATGAATGATGATCCTCTGGGAGGAACACTGTTTATTGTTTCAAACATTGCTGTTATTACCGGTACAATAATTGGTGCATACTATAGTCTGCCGGATGAGTTAAGATTTAACCGTCTTGATTATTTAAATGATTCCTTCTCAACAATCAATGAAAGATGGGATAATCAAAGTTTTGTTGATATGCTCCCATCAATGAGTGTTTTCGCGGCAGGATTTGTTGTAGATGGTATTATCAGATTGTTATCAGCATCCCATGCAGGGAAATTGGCACAGGAGAATATTGCAAATGGGAAAATTCAATTTGAACCCAAACTAATACTGCCTTCTCTTGTTTCATCGGAAGATTATGACTTTGGTCAGAGCGGATATGGGCTTGGAATGAGTATGTGTTTCTAAAAAGATTATAAAAATGCAGGCTGTCATCTGCAACAATTCTGATGGCAATTCCTGCATTAATGATAAGTTTGTATAGGAAGCGGGATTATCATTATTGTAGGAATTATAGTCTGCACAGGGAAACAACACTTTAGTGTCAAGCACTAATACTATTTTTCAGGTGTTCCAGCTTAAAGGAGGAAAATTTGGCAATTCCAACATCAAGAACAAAAGTAAAAGCTGAAATCAGGATTAATGAAGAAAAATGTACCGGATGCGGACTATGCGTATCTGTTTGTAAGGATTTTGGTCTGGAAATAGAAAATGGTAAAGTCAAGTTAAGTGATCATCCATTCTTTGGTTGTATAGGCTGTGGTCATTGTATGGCAATTTGCCCAATGGATGCAATTAAGATATTCGGGCGTACATTATCCCCCTATGATTTGTTTAATTTACCCGATAAGGAAAATACAGCAACATATGAACAACTGTTTTTTCTGTTACAGCGCAGGAGAAGCATAAAAGAATTTAAAGAAACACCTGTTGATGATGATCTGATAAATAAAATACTGGAAGCTTCTCAGACAGCCCCGATGGGGATACCTCCATCTGATGTGAATGTTCTGGTTTTGAACTCCAGGGATAAAGTTCGGGCTTTTGCCGAAGATTTCTGTTCTTATATGGAAGGTATAAAATGGTTGGTATCCAACTGGTTTTTGTTTTTGATGCGTCCTTTCTGGGGGAAAATTAATGATGAGATGTTCAGAAAATTTATTAAGCCTATGTTTCATATCTTTCCGGAAAATATCCGTAGTGGAATAAATCTTGTAAATTATGATGCTCCTTTGGCAATGTATTTTTATGGGTCACCATATACGGATCCTGCTGCTCCGATTATTACTGCAACATATTCTAT